>NZ_JASCQN010000053.1:0-38831 GCF_030010475.1 Halomonas kalidii
CCCATCCGCCGCACCAAGATCGTCGCCACCCTGGGCCCGGCCAGCGACCGCGACGGCGTGCTGGAGGCGATGATCGCCGCCGGCGTCGACGTGGTGCGCCTCAACTTCTCCCACGGCAGTGCCGACGACCACCGCCGCCGCCTCACCGCGGTGCGCGAGATCGCCGCGCGCCTGGGCCGCAGCGTCGCCGCACTCGGCGACCTGCAGGGGCCCAAGATCCGCATCGCCCGCTTCCGCGACGGCGCCGTGGACCTCGAGGAGGGCCAACCCTTCGTCCTCGACATGGCCCTCGACGCCAACGCCGGCGACGCCACCCGGGTCGGCTGCGACTACAAGACCCTGGCCGACGACGTGGTCCCCGGCGACCGCCTGCTGCTCGACGACGGCCGCCTGGTGCTCGACGTCAACCGCGTCGCCGACCACCTGATCCACACCTCGGTGGTGGTCGGCGGCCGGCTCTCCAACAACAAGGGCATCAACAAGCAGGGCGGCGGGCTCTCGGCCCCGGCGCTCACCGACAAGGACCGCGCCGACCTGGAGACCGCCATCGACATCGGCGTCGACTACCTGGCGGTGTCCTTCCCGCGCAGCGCCGCCGACATGCGCGAGGCCCGGGCGTTACTGGGCGAGGCGGGCAAGGAGATCGGCCTGGTCGCCAAGCTCGAGCGCGCCGAGGCCGTCGCCGACGAGGCGACCCTCGACGGCATCATCGAGGCCAGCGAGGCGGTGATGGTGGCCCGCGGCGACCTCGGCGTGGAGATCGGCGACGCCCAGCTGATCGGCATCCAGAAGCGCATCATCAAGCGCGCCCGGGCGCTCAACCGCGCGGTGATCACCGCCACCCAGATGATGGAATCGATGATCGAGTCGCCGCTGCCGACCCGCGCCGAGGTGTTCGACGTGGCCAACGCCGTGCTCGACGGCACCGACGCGGTGATGCTCTCGGCCGAGACCGCCGCCGGCGACTTCCCGGTGGAGACCATCGAGGCCATGGACCGGGTGTGCCTGGGCGCCGAGCGCGAGCGGATCGCCCAGGAGTCGGGGCACCGCATCCACGAGGGCTTCACCCAGATCGACGAGACCATCGCCCTGTCGGCGATGTACGCCGCCAACCACCTCGCCGGGGTGGCCGCCATCGCCTGCATGACCGCCTCCGGCTACACGCCGCTGATCGCCTCGCGGATCCGCTCGGGGCTGCCGATCGTCGGCCTCGGCCACAGCCCCATCGCCCAGCGGCGCATGGCGCTCTATCGCGGCGTGGTCTCGCTGCCCTTCGACACCAGCGAGATGAGCGCCACCGAGGTCAACGAGCGGGCGCTGGCGCTGCTGGTGGAGAAAGGCATTGCCGAGCCCGGCGATCATGTCATCCTGACCCGGGGCGATCACATGAACGCCCATGGCGGCACCAACACCCTGAAGATCCTCGATGTGACGTAGCGGGGAACGGCGCCGAGCGAGCCGGCTTGGCCTACGCTTAGGCTAGGTAGCCTGTTGGATGCGACTGATCATCGCGGCAGATCAGCGTTGCGTCCGACAGGCGGCCGATCGGCTCACTGCGAGGGCTCCGTTTATGCCCGATCTCCCCATTCGGCTGCTGCTGATCGAAGACAACCCGCTGCATAGCCGCCTGGTGCAACAACTGCTCCAGGCCGACGCCCAACTGCAGTGCGCGGTCGAGGCCGTGGAGCGTCTCGACGAGGGACTGACCCGGCTCGCCAAGGGCAACGTGGATCTGGTGTTGCTCGACCTGGTGCTGCCGGATAGCCAGGAACTGGAGACCCTGTGGCGGGTGCGCCTGGTGGCGCCCCAGGTGCCGGTGATCATTCTCACCGGCCTCGACGACGTCAAGCTGGCGGCGCGGGCGGTGGAGTCGGGGGCCTACGACTACCTGGTCAAGTCGCACCTCAAGGGAGCCTCCCTGGGGCGTGCCGTGCGCTATACCCTGGGTCGGGCGCGGGCCCGGGGGGGCGAGTGGGACTCGCCGATGTTTCGCCTGGCCCAGCAGCAGTTCCTCAAGGCCTCCCAGTACATGAACCTTGACGACAACATCCGTCAGCGCCTGCTGTTCCCCCAGCGCGCCCAGATGGTCTCCTTTCCTTTCCTCCGCGACGACCGCAGCCAGGTAGAGACGGTGTTTGGCTACCGGGTACAGCACGTCCTCACCATGGGGCCGACCAAGGGCGGGATTCGCTATCACCAGGATGTCGACCTCGGCGAGGTGGCTGCCCTGGCGATGTGGATGACCTGGAAGTGTGCCCTGATGCGACTGCCCTTCGGCGGCGCCAAGGGCGGGGTAAGGGTGGATCCCACCACCCTCAGCAAGTCGGAGCTGCAGCGCCTGACGCGGCGCTATACCACCGAGATCATCGACATGATCGGTCCGGACAAGGACATCCCCGCCCCGGACCTGGGCACCGACGAGCAGGTCATGGCCTGGCTGATGGACACTTACAGCCAGCAGGTCGGCCACACGGTGCCCACCGTGGTCACCGGCAAGCCGGTGGTGCTGGGGGGCTCCCTGGGGCGCAAGGAGGCCACCGGCCGCGGCCTGGTCTACCTGATCGAGGCGTCGGCGGCACACCTGGGGCTGGAGCTCGCCGGGGCGACCGCGGTGGTCCAGGGGTTCGGCAACGTGGGCAGCCACGCCGCACGCTTCCTCGCCGATCTGGGGGTCCGGATCATCGGGGTCGGCGATGCCTCCACCTCCCTCTATCGTCGCGAAGGGCTCCCGGTGGAGGCGTTGCTGGGTCATGTCGCCGAACATCGGGTGCTGGCCGGCTACCACGAGGCGGAGACGATCGACAGCGACGAACTCCTCGAGCTCGACTGCGACATCCTGGTGCTGGCGGCGCTGCAGAACCAGGTCACCGTGGAGAACGCCGCCCAGATCAGTTGCCGGTTGCTCGCCGAGGGGGCCAATGGGCCGACCATGCTCGAAGCCGACGAGATGCTCCACGAGCGCGGCATCTTCGTGCTGCCCGATATCCTCGGCAACGCCGGGGGGGTGACGGTCTCCTACTTTGAATGGGTGCAGGGCATGCAGAACTTCACCTGGACGCTGGACGAGATCAACGAGCGGCTCAAGGCGACCCTGCTCGATGCCTTCCAGCGCACCCTGGCGCGGGCGCAGGCGGAACGGATCGACATGCGCACGGCGGCACTGATCGAAGGGGTGTCGCGGGTCACCGAGGCCAAGCTGCTGCGCGGCGTCTTTCCCTAGCCGCGCGGCCGGTCTGGAATGAGGGGGGCGGCGCATGACCACGAAGCCCGAACGGCCACGAGAGATGGCGCCCTGCTGTCTGCAGCGTCAGCAACTGATCGAGGCGCTAGAGTCGATCTCCGAGGGCTTCACTCTCTACGATGCCGATGGCGTCCTGGTGGCCTGCAACTCCCGGTTCCGCGACTACTCGGGGGTGCCTGAGATGGTCAAGCCGGGGATGCGCTTCGAGGAGCTGATCCGCACCGTGGTGGAGCGCGGCATCATACGCGTCGGTGAGCGCACCCCGGAGGAGTGGATCGCCTGGCGCCTCGCCCAGCGCCGCAATCCGGGCCCGCCCTTCACGGTCTGCACCGGGGAGCGCAAGCTGCGCATCAGCGAGCAGCGCACCGGTGACGGCGGCGTGGCGGCCATCTATACCGACATCACCGAGCTGGAGCTCCAGCGGGAGAACCTGGAGGCCCAGGTGAGGCTGACCGAGGAGGCCCAGACCCGGGCCGAGGCGGCCCGCGACCAGCTCACCGAAGCGCTCGAGTCCATCGCCGAGGGCTTCGCGCTGTTCGATGCCGACGACCGCCTGGTGCTCTACAACTCGCGCTTCAAGGAGCACTTCGTCACGCCGGGCGATGTGGTCGAGCCGGGAATGCGATTCGAAGACCTGCTGCGGGCCGTGGTCGAGCGCGGCCTGACGCCCCCGGGATTTGCCACGGGCGAGGCCTGGATCGCCGAACGCCTCGCCGCGCATCGCAACCCCAGCGCTCCCTATCACTTCGCGCGCAGCGACGGGATGTGCGTCCAGATCAGCGAGCACCGTACCGGCGATGGCGGCTACGTCGCCGTCTATTCGGACATCACCGAGCTCGAGGAGCACCGTCACCGCCTGGAGGAGCGGGTCGAGGAACGTACCGCGGAGCTGCAGGCCGCCACCGTCGAGCTGCGCCGCTCCCAGGCCGAGTTGCGCCGCGCCCGGGATGCGGCGGAGGAGGCCAGCCTGGCCAAGAGCGAGTTCCTGGCCAACATGAGCCACGAGATCCGCACGCCCATGAACGGCGTGATCGGCGTCGCCGAACTGCTCGAGCGTACCCCGCTCACCGAGCAGCAGGCCGAGTACGTGGCGATCATACAGAAATCGGCGGACACGCTGCTGGGGCTGATCAACGATATCCTCGACTTCTCCAAGATCGAGGCAGGGCGGCTCGAGCTCGAGACGGTGGCCTTCCACCTGCGCGACACCCTGAGCGATACCCTGCAGACCCTGGCGCTGCGTGCCGACGAGAAGGGGCTGGAGCTGGCGGTGCATATCCCGCCTGAGATTCCCGACCGGCTGCTCGGCGATCCCGTGCGTCTGCGCCAGGTGGTGGTCAACCTGGTCGGTAACGCCATCAAGTTCACCGACAGCGGCGAGGTGGTGGTGGACCTGGGTCTCGAGGCACTCGACGAGGGCCGCGCGCGGATCGCCTTCGAGGTGCGCGATACCGGCGTGGGCATTCCCGAGGCGCAGCGCCAGCGGGTCTTCGAGGCCTTCGGCCAGGGGGACAGCTCCACGACCCGCCGCGATGGTGGCACCGGGCTGGGGCTCTCCATCGCCGCCCAGCTGGTCGAGATGATGGGGGGGCGGATCCGGCTCGCCGGCGGCCCGGGCGGGCATGGCAGCAGCTTCTCGTTCAGCATCGCCTTCCGCCTGCCGGAGGCGCGGGACGAGGCTGCCCGGCAGCCGCTGGGACTGCATGGACAGCGCGTGCTGGTGGTGGACGACAACCGTACCAACCGCATGATCCTTCAGGAGATCCTGGCCAGTTGGGGGATGCGGCCCAAGGTCGCCGCCAGTGGCCAGCGGGCGCTCGAGATTCTCGACCGGCACCGCGACGCCCCCTTCCCGCTGGCCCTGCTCGACGTGATGATGCCGGGCATGGACGGCTACACCCTGGCGGCACGGATGCGTGAGCGGCCCGAGTTTGCCGGGATGCGGATCCTGATGCTCTCCTCGGGCATGCGCGCCGGCGATGCTGCGTTGCGCCGGCGGCTGCAGATCTCGCGCCTGCTGATGAAGCCGGTCAAGCAGTCGGAGCTGTTGAATGCCGTCGCCGGGGCATTGGGCGTCGCCATGGCGAACGGCCAGGCGGTGCCCGTCTCCCATGCGCTTCCCGGCGACTGGATCGCCCGGCGAGTGCTGCTGGTGGAGGACGGCCTCACCAACCAGCGGGTGGCCATCGACCTGCTGACCCAGCGCGGCCACGAGGTCGAGTTGGCCTGCAACGGTGCCGAAGCCCTCGACGCCGTCGAGCGTCAAGCGTTCGATGTGGTATTGATGGACATCCATATGCCGGTGATGGACGGACTCGCCGCCTCCCGGGCGATTCGCGAACGAGAGCGCGAGAGCGGTGAACACGTGCCGATCGTCGCGATGACCGCCAGTGCCACCAAGGAGGATCGGGAGCGCTGCCTGGCCGCGGGCATGGACGATTATGTCACCAAGCCGTTCCGGGCCGCCGAGCTGTTCCGGGTCGTCGAGGCACCGGCGCCCGGCGGGGCGTCGCCTGCGCCTGCGGTGTCGACGGACGATGCGCCGGGCGGTGATGTCGAGGCAGGGCTCCCCTGCCTGGATCGAGAGGACGCGCTGCGGCGCCTCGAGGGCAACCGCGAACTGCTGGACGAGATGGTCGAGCTGTTCCTCGAGGAGTGCCCCCGGCTGATGCTGGAGATCGAGGAGGCCATCGCCCGGGAAGACGCCGCGACCCTGCGCCGGGCGGCTCATACCCTCAAGGGATCGGCCCTGGTCGTCGGTGGTCAGGCGCTCGGGGGGGCGGCGCAGCGCCTCGAGGCGCTGGCGAGGTCGGGGGATCTGGCGGCTGCCGGCGAGGCCTTCGGTAACCTGGAGAGCCGGGCAAGCGAGCTACGGACGGCCCTCGATGGCCTTTCAGGAGAGCAATGATGAGCGAGATGCCGACAGCGCCGACGAGCTGGCGCTGCGACAAGGGAACGGTCGAGACGGCCCCCGATCTGCTGAGCGGCGTCAGCCTGCCGGCGGCGGTGGTGCTCGAAGCGCCCCTGGCGCACAACCTGGCGTGGATGCAGCGCTTCGCTTCCGAGCACGGGGCGCGCCTGGCGCCGCACGGCAAGACCACCATGACGCCGGCGCTGTTCCGGCGCCAGCTCGAGGCCGGCGCCTGGGGCATCACCCTGGCCACGGCGGCCCAGTGCCGGGCGGCCTTCGCGCACGGCATGGCGCGGCTGCTGATGGCCAACCAACTGGTCGGAGAGGCCAACATGGCGATCGTCGCCGACCTGGTCGAGGCGGGAGCCGACTTCTACTGCGTCGTCGACCATGCCGACAACGTACGCCAGTTGGGGCGCTACTTCGCGGCTCGGGACCTGCGCCTGCAGGTACTGATCGAACTGGGCGTGAAAGGCGGCCGCTGTGGCTGCCGGGATCACGACCAGGTGATGGCATTGGGCGAGCTGATCGACGCCGAGCCGGCGCTGGTGCTGGCCGGGCTCGAGGGCTACGAGGGGGTGGTGTACGGCCCCGACCCGGCGCATGCCGTCCGCGACTATGCCTGGCAACTGGTCGAGGTGGCCCAGGCGCTGGACCACGATGGCCTGATCGAGCTGCATGAGCCGCTGATCACCGCCTCGGGGTCGGCCTGGTACGACCTGATCGCCCAGGTGTTCCGCGAGGCGCACCTGGGCACCCACTTCGTGCCGGTGCTACGCCCGGGTTGCTATGTGGTGCACGACCACGGGCTCTATCGCGAGGCCCAGCATGAGGTACTGGGCCGCCGCCCGGAGCTGGAGCGGGGCCTCGAGCCGGCCCTGGAGGTATTCGCCCAGATACAGTCGCTGCCCGAGCCGGGGCTGGCCATCGTCGCCATGGGGCGTCGCGATGTCGGCGGCGACCGATTGCCCGAGCCGCTGCGGCGTTACCGCGAGGGCGGCTCCCCCCGCAAGTCGCTGTCGGTGGCCGGCATGGAGGTGGTCAAGCTGATGGACCAGCACGCCTTCCTGCGATTGCCCCGGGGCGATGAGGAGGACGATGAGGACGGCGAGCCGATCCGCAACGGGGTGCGTGTGGGCGATATCATCGCCTTCGGTGTCTCGCACCCCTGCCTGACCTTCGACAAGTGGCGCCGCATCTGCCTGGCGAACGAACGCCTCGAGGTGACCGAGGAAATGATCACCTGCTTCTGAGCTCGCCGGGACATCGTGCCGGGCCGAGTGGTGATGAGGTGCAGTCTTTTTTGTATACAATGATTCGGCAGGCTGTAGTCAGCCGCGAGGAAACATGCCAAGGTGCGTGTGAGGGCAAGTAGAGAGATGAGGGAATCATGAGCAACGCCTGGCAGGAAGACGTGCAGGCCGCCGTGGCGGCGGGCATACGTATCAGCGATCAGCATATCGTCGACAAGGTGCGCCGGGCGGTGCTGACCCAGCGCCTGCCCCCGGGCACCCGCCTGCCCGAGGTGACCCTCGGCGAGGTCTTCGGGGTGAGCCGTTCGGTGGTCCGCAAGGCGCTGACCCGGCTCGCCGCCGACCACGTGATCGACCAGCGCCCGAACCAGGTCGCCCGGGTGCGTGCCCCCAGCATCGAGGAGACCCGGGAAACCTTCGCCGCCCGGCGCCTGGTGGAGGGCGAGGTGGTGGCACTGCTCGCCGGCCAGCTCGACGACGCGGCGCAGCTGGCACTGGAGCAGGAGGCGCAGCGCGAGATCGAGGCTCACCGGCGTGGCGTCGAGCCGGCACGCATCGAGCACTCCCTGGCCCTGCATCACCGCTTGGCCGAGCTGTCGCCGAATCGCGTGCTCGGCGCCATGCTCACCGACCTGATCCTGCGCACCTCGATCGTCATCGCCCTCTACAAGCGTCCGTCGCTCGCCTCCTGTTACCTGGATGGCGATCACCCCCGGCTGCTGGCGCAGCTGCGTGCCGGCGAGCCGGAGCGGGCGCGTGAGGTGGTCGACGAGCACCTGCGGGCGCTGGAGAACCTGCTCGACCTCGGCCCCCGGGAGACCGAGACCGACCTGATGGCGATTCTCGGCCGGCCGAGTCCAGCCGAGGCCTGACCCGGGCTTGACCGGGGTCAGGGCGAGGCACCCCGTTGGCGGTTCCGCCTTGTCCGCACCGCCGCACTGGCCGACAATGCCGTCATCGGCGGCCCGGAAGCCGCCTCGCGAGCGGATCACCGAGGGACGCGATGAGATCGGGATGCCATGCCCTGCTGTTCGGGCTGCTATCACTGCTGCCGCTATCGGCGATGGGGGACGTGCCCACGGTGGCGGCGGCCTCGGATCTGCAGTTCGCCCTCACCGAAGCGGCCGAGCGTTTCCGGCAAGAGACCGGCCGCGAGCTGCGTGTCAACTTCGGTTCCTCCGGCAACTTCCGCCGCCAGATCAGCCAGGGTGCGCCCTTCGAGCTCTACCTCTCCGCCGACGAGGCCTATGTGCTGGCATTGCACGAGGAGGGCCGCACCGAGGACGAAGGCGTGATCTACGCCGTGGGCCGGTTGGCCTGGCTGCAGCGTGCCGGTGGCGACGACCTGCCGACCCAGGACGACCCACTCGCCGGCGTGCGTCAGGCCATTGCCACACACGCTGCGGGTCAGGGCCGGCCGCGGCTGGCCCTGGCCAACCCCGAGCATGCCCCCTATGGCGTGGCGGCCCGGCAGGTGCTCGAGCGGGCCGGGCTGTGGGAGGCCAGCGCGCCTCTGCGGGTGATGGGCGAGAACGTCTCCCAGGCGGCCCAGTTCGCCCTCTCCGGTGACGCACGGGGTGGCCTGGTGGCCTATTCCCTGGTGCTGGCACCGACGCTTGCCGAGCGCGGCGACCACGTGCCGATCCCCGAGAGCTGGCACGCCCCCCTGGTCCAGCGCATGGTGCTGATCGACGGCGCCGGCGAGACGGCGCGAGCCTTCTATGCCTGGCTGCAGGAGGCAGAGGCCCGCGCACTCCTCGCGCAGTACGGTTTCCTGCTGCCCGGCGAGGCGGGCATGGATACGGAACTCCACCCCTGATGGACTGGACGGCACTCTCGGTCTCGCTGCGGCTGGCGGGCGGCACCTGCCTGCTGTTGATACCCTTCGGCCTCTGGCTGGGGCGCGCTCTGGCCACTACCCGGGGCCGCGGCAAGCCGCTGGTCGAGGCCCTCGTCGCCCTGCCGCTGGTGATGCCGCCCACGGTACTGGGCTTCTACCTGATGCAGTCGTTCGGCGCCGACGCCCCCTTCGGTGCCCTCTGGCAGCGTCTGGCCGGGAGCGGGCTCAACTTCACCTTCGGCGGCATCCTGCTCGCCTCGCTGGTGGCCAACCTGCCGTTCGCCGTGCAGCCGATCCAGCGCGCCTTCGAGGCGATCCCCCCCAACCTGCGTGAAGCGGCCTGGTGCAGCGGCCTTTTGCCCTGGCAGACCTTCGTGCGCATCGAGCTGCCGCTGGTCTGGCCGGGGATCGTCTCGGCGCTGGCGCTGACCTTCGCCCACACCCTCGGCGAGTTCGGCGTGATCCTGATGGTCGGCGGCTCCATCGACGGCGAGACCCGCACCCTGGCCATCGCCATCTACGATCGCGTCCAGGCCTTCGACGAGGCCGGTGCCGGCATCATGTCGGCCATGCTGCTGCTGGTCTCCTTCCTGACCATCGGCGTGGTCTATGGCCTGGCCGGGCGCCGGAGGTGGCGCCGTGCCTGAATCCCCGCTCGCCCTGCTTGACGCAAGCCTCGAGGTCAGCCTGCACCAGCCCGGGCCGATTCCCCTGGCCGCGGATTTCCACTGTGAGCCCGGCGAGCTGCTGGCCCTGGTGGGGCCCTCCGGCAGCGGCAAGACCACCCTGCTGCGGGCCATCGCCGGTCTCTACCGGCCGGCCGGCGGCCGGGTGCGCTGTGCCGGCGAGACCTGGTTCGATGCCGCCGGAGGTCGTTCGCTGCGTCCCCAGCAGCGCCGGGTGGGGCTGGTGTTCCAGGACTACGCGCTCTTCCCCCACCTGAGCGCCCTGGCCAATGTCATGGTGGCGCTGGGCCACCTGCCGGCTGCCGCGCGCCGCGCGCAGGCCCATGCCTGGCTCGCCCGGGTGCGCCTGGAGGGGCTGGCCGAGCGACACCCTGCCGAGCTCTCCGGCGGCCAGCGCCAGCGGGTCGCCTTGGCCCGGGCCCTGGCCAGGAGCCCGCGGGTGCTGCTGCTCGACGAGCCCTTCTCGGCGGTGGACCAGGTCACCCGGCGGCGCCTGCAGCGGGAGCTGGCGCTGCTGCGCGAACAGATCCGCATTCCCATCGTGCTGGTCACCCACGACCTCGACGAGGCCTCCGCGCTGGCCGACCGGCTCTGCGTGCTGCACGCCGGCCGCAGCTTGCAGCAGGATGTCCCGGAGGTGCTGTTCCGGCACCCGGCCAGCCCCGAAGTGGCCCGGCTGCTGGACCGTCACAACGTCTTCGAGGGCGAGGTGGCGGAAGCGGGCGGCCACCGCCGCCTGCAGTGGGGGCCCTGGCGGCTCGAGGTCGCCCGGGGGCTGGAGGCGCTGGCGCCGGGGCAGCGGGTCGCCTGGTACCTGCCACACTCCGACGTGGTGCTGCACCGCCGGGGGCGCCCCTCGCTGGGGGAGCGCGAGAATCCGGTGTCGGGACGGGTGGTCGAG
Source organism: Halomonas kalidii (assembly GCF_030010475.1). Taxonomy (NCBI): domain Bacteria; kingdom Pseudomonadati; phylum Pseudomonadota; class Gammaproteobacteria; order Oceanospirillales; family Halomonadaceae; genus Halomonas; species Halomonas kalidii. The sequence continues at coordinate 10,833 of NZ_JASCQN010000053.1, forward strand.
ATGGTGGTGCTGGGTGGCATCACCTCGGTATCGCTCGCCTTCGACCACGCACCGGATACCCTGCGCTTCGAGATTTCCACCCATGCCGCGCGCCGCAACGCCCTGGCACGCGGCGAGACCGTCCAGGTGTCGCTGCTGGCGTCGGGAATCCACCTGATGCCCCGTGGTGACACCGTCGCTACCACTCCGAGGACTCCGACATGAACCCGACCCGCCGCCGATTGCTGCTGGGCCTTGCCGCCCTGGTGCCGACCGCCGCCCTGTTGCCCCGGGCGCTGCTGGCCGAGGCCCCCGTTCCCCTGGACACCGTGACCGTGGCGTTGCACAGCGAGCAGGGGCCCCACCGGCTGCGAGTTGAAGTCGCTCGTACCCTACCCCAGCGTGGCCAGGGGCTGATGGACCGGGATCACCTCGATGCCGACGCCGGCATGCTGTTCCTCTATCGTGACGAACAGTCGCCCCGCAACGGCTTCTGGATGTACCGCACGCGGATTCCCCTGGATATCGCCTTCATCGACGCGGACGGGAGAATCGCGGCGATTCGCCAGATGCAGCCCTGCGATTCGGAGCGTCCCGGCGAGTGCCCGGTCACTTACCCCGGAGTGCCCTACCGGGCAGCACTGGAGGTCAACGCCGGCTACTTCGCGGAGAAGGGTGTCGAGGAGGGCGATTGCGTCAGCTGGTCGGGCAGCGGCAGCCAGTGCCTGACCGATGTCCCCGGCGATTGAGCGTAGCAATTCACGCCTCGACGCGCTTCGGCCGGAAGCGCAGCACGATCAGGCCGATACCCGCTACCACCAGGCCACCGCCGGCGAGCTTGTGGATGCCCAGGGTATCGCCCAGCAACAGCACCCCCAACAGCACCGCCAGCACCGGCACCAGCAGGGTCATGGGCACCACCCGGTTGACCGGGTGGCGGTGCAGCAGGCCGTACCAGAGCCCGTAGGCGACGATCGATGACATCACCGCGGTGTAGCCCACCGCTCCCCAGCCGGCCCAGCCCGCCTGCCGCATGGCCTCGAGGTGGTCACCCTCGAAGAGCAGCGAGCCCAGCGCCACCTGGGGCACGGCGAACAACGCCACCCAGCCGGCCAGTGCCAAGGGGGCGAGGTTCGGCCCGCGCTTGATCAGTAGCTGCGAGACCGCCCATCCCAGGGCGCTGAGCAGCAACAAGGCCAAGGGGAGCGGCGACGGCAGGGTGGGGCCGCCGGCCAGCACCACCACCCCGGCGAACGACAGCGCCAGGCCGATCAGGCGCTTCGGGCCCAGCCGTTCCCTCAGAAAGAACACCGCCAGCAACGTGGCGAAGGGCGTGCCCATCTGCACCAGCAGCGCACCGGTTCCCGCCTCGGCCTGGCCCAGCCCGATGAACAGCAGCGCGAAGTGCAGGGTGCCGAAGGTCACCGAGAGCAACAGCAGGAAGGGCAGCTGGTGTCGCGCCACCGGATGGAAGGGCACCAGCAGGGCGGCCACCAGCAGGAAGCGCAGGGTGGTCATCAGCAGCGGAGGCATCTCCGCCACCCCCACCTTGATGATGATGATGTTCAGCGCCCAGATGGCGATGACGGCGAGGCCCAGCAGCAGATCCCGGAGTGGCACGGTTCATCCTTGAAGTCGGTCGGTAGCAATCGGGGCTTCAGGATATCAGTTCGGCAGGGTCGCTTCGCGAGGCGTTGCTGGCCCCGGGAGCTGGCAAATGGATGCCGACAGGTACAAGTTGCGGTCCTTGAGCAGCCGCAGGGTATCGGGGCCCAGCACCTCCTCGATGCCCACGGGGCCGTCGACCTTGGGTGAGGTGGCCGTCAGGCGGAAGCTGTAGACGCCCAGCGCCAGCGGGCGATTCCGTCGAGACTGTCGAAGGGGGCTCATCGCCGATGAACTGGGCCAGGAAGATCGCCGGCCCCTGGATGCCGCGTGTCGTGCGGTGCATGAATCAGGCTCCTGTCGAGTCGGTGTCGGGCAGCGACGTCCACTTCCGCTCGCTGGCCTGGCTGGCGATGACGGCCTCGATGAAGGCCATGCCGCGCAGCCCCGAGGCCATGCCGGGCACGCCCTCGACGTCCCCCTGGTCGCCGCGGCGGATCGCGGCGGCGAAGTCGCGGTAGAGGTTGCCCAGCGCTTCCAGGTAGCCCTCCGGGTGGCCGCCGGGCAGGCGTAGCCGCTGCATGGCCGCCGGGCAGAGCTCGGGCTGGTCGATGCCGGCACGCAGGATGCGCATCGGTGCCTGGTGGGGGCGGTGGAGCAGGCTGTTGGGTTCCATCTGCTGCCACTCGAGCGCGCCCAGGTCGCCGTAGAGGCGAATCTTCAGGGCGTTCTCCTCGCGGGTGCTGACCTGGCTGGCGATCAGGGTGCCGGTGGCGCCCTCGGCGGTGCGCAGCAACACGTCGCCGTCGTCGTCCAGGCGACGCCCCTCGGCGTGGCTGCTCAGGGCGGCGCACAGCTCGCCGATCCGCTGGCCCGAGACGAACTCGGCGAGACCGAAGGCGTGGGTGCCGATATCGGCCATGCAGCCGCTGGCGCCGGCCTGGGCGGGGTCGGTGCGCCAGCCGGCCTGTTTGTTGTCCTGGTGTTCCAGGCGTTCGCCCAGCCAGCCCTGGGGGTACTCGACGTGCATCTTGCGCAGGGCGCCGAGCCGGCCCTCGCGCACCATCTCCCGGGCCTGCCACACCATGGGATAGCCGAGGTAGGTATGCGCCAGGCCGTACAGGCGACCGCTGGCCTGCCAGGTGCGAGCCAGGTGCTGGGCCTCGCGCAGCGACAGCGCGGCGGGTTTCTCCGAAAACACATGGAAGCCCGCCTGCAGGGCCGCCTCGGCGATGGGCACGTGCAGGTGGTTGGGGGTGGCGATCACCAGCAGCTGCATGCGCTGGTCCGCCGGACGCCGGCGCTCGCTTTCGAGCAGCTGTTGCCAGTCGGCGTAGGTCCGCTCGGGGGGCAGGCCGCACTGGGCACCGCTGTGCTGGTTGTTGTCCGGCATGCGGCTGAAGGCGCCGCAGACCAGTTCGAACTCGCCGTCCAGGGCCGCCGCCAGGCGATGCACCCGGCCGATGAAGGCACCTTGGCCGCCGCCGACCATGCCCAGGCGTAGGCGGGTATGAGGAGTGGTGGGCATTCGCGAGCTCCAATGCTGTGAGTGGGAAACAAGGGAGGTTGTTGAATCGTGATGTAACCGGTTACATTGGTTGTTCAAGCTAGAGAGTGCGGGAGTGGGCGTCAATCATACGAAGGTCTTGCACAGGCTGGCCGGTGCGCATCGCGAACTCAGCGCACCGCGCTGAGTTCGCGGCTCGAATGCGCTAAGCTGAGGCCTTTCCCGGGGCAGGCAAGGCGGTGAACGGATGGCAGAGAACCCATGACCAATATCCGCAAGGTCGCCGAGCTGGCGGGCGTTTCCGTCGCCACGGTGTCGCGCACCCTGAAGTCGCCGGACATCGTCTCGCCGACGACCCGCGACAGGGTCCTGCAGGCCGTCAACGAAGCGGGCTACAAGCCCAACCTGATGGCGGTCCAGTTCCGCTCGCGTCGCACCCATAACCTGGTGGTCCTGGTACCGACCATCGCCAATACCTTCTTCGCCCGGGTCATCAGCGGGATTCAGGAGGAGGCACAGCAACGGGGCTATGGCGTACTGCTATGCAACACACTCGGCCGCGAGGCAACGGAGACCATGTACGCGAGCCTGGTGACGACCCGCCAGGCCGATGGCGTCATCCAGCTGCGCGCCTGTAATCCGTTCCCCGCCGACGCCTTCGCGCCGGGAGCACCGCTGCCGATGGTCAATGCCTGCGAGGTGCTCGACGACGCTCCCTGCCTGACCATCAGGCTCGATAACCGCGAGGCGGCGCGGACCGTCACCGAGCATCTGATCGGTCTGGGGCATCGGCGCATCGGCATGATCAAGGGGCCGCGCCGCAGCCCGCTGACCCGCGATCGCCAGGCGGGCTATCACGACGCCCTGGAGGCCGCCGGCATTGCCCTCGACGAGAGCCTGCTGTGCCCCGGTGACTTCACGCCGCAGTCGGGGTACGAGGCTGCCGGCACGCTGATCACACGGGATGATCCGCCTACCGCGATCTTCTGCGAGAGCGACGAGATGGCCATCGGCGCCATCAGTCGCATCAAGCAGGCCGGCCTGTCGGTGCCCGGGGATATCTCGGTGGCGGGGTTCGACGATATCGCCTTCGCCTCCTACAGCGATCCGCCGCTGACCACCATTGCCCAGCCGGCCGAAGCCTTCGGCCGGCAGGCGGTCGCCATGCTGATCGATGTCCTGGAGGAACGAGCTCGCGACATCCAGCATGTGGTGCTGCCCCATGAACTGGTCATCCGGGGGAGTACGGCCACTGCAGCGGCATGATGCCCGGCCTTCCTTTCAACGCATATCGCTTTACAATGCAATGGGGAATTACGCGATTCCTCTTATACCAAGAAGTAGCCGGCTCCCCGTGGTGAAGCCCGGCACATCCATTCAAGGACACGCCATGAAGTCGACACGCCATTTCGCCAAGCTGGCCGCGGCCCTGGCCGGCGCCGCCGTGCTCACCGCCTCGCTCTCCGCCCAGGCCCGCGAGCTCTCCGTCTCCACCGTGCTCTCCGATGCCTTCCCCTGGGGGCAGGCGGCCGAGAAGTGGGCCGAGCTGGTCGAGGAGCGCACCGAGGGCCGCCTGACCCTGCGCGTCTACCCCAACTCCCAGCTGGTGGCCGGCGATCAGACCCGTGAATTCTCCGCCATGCGCTCGGGGCTGATCGACATGGCCGTGGGCTCGACCATCAACTGGTCGCCCCAGGTGCCGGAGCTCAACCTCTTCTCGTTGCCCTTCCTCATGCCCGACGAGGCGGCGGTGGATGCGGTCACCGGCGGCGAGGCCGGCGAGATGATCTTCGAAGCCATCGAGTCCCGTGGCGTGGTCCCGCTGGCCTGGGGCGAGAACGGCTTCCGCCAGCTCTCCAACTCCCGTGGGCCGATCGGCGAGCCGGGTGACCTCGACGGCCTGAAGATCCGCGTGGTCGGCTCGCCGCTGTTCCAGGACACCTTCAACGCCCTGGGCGCGGACCCGACCCAGATGAGCTGGACCGACGCCCAGCCGGCGCTGACCACCGGCGCGGTGGACGGCCAGGAGAACCCGCTCTCGGTGTTCGACGTGGCGCGTATCGACCAGGTGGGCCAGGAGTACCTGACCCTGTGGAACTACATGAACGACCCGCTGATCTTCGCCGTGAACCAGCGCGTCTGGGAGTCGCTGGACGAGGCCGACCGCGAGATCCTGCGCGAGACCGCCGTCGAGGCCGGGGAGTGGGAGATCGCCATGACCCGCGAGGAGGAGAGCGCGCGGCTGGCCGACATTCAGGAGCGCGGCGTCAACGTCACCGAGCTGACCGACGACCAGCACCAGGCCTTCGTCGACGCGACCCGCGAGGTGCATGACAAGTGGATTCCGCGCATCGGCGAAGAGATCGTCGAGGCGGCCCGGGCGGCCATCGACGGACGCTGACGCCCGAGCGGGTCGCGCCGTCCCCATGCCGCCCCTGCTCGCAGGGGCGGCATCATCTTTGAGAGGTGGTCATGAAGGCTTCCCCCGATGCCCGCCCGGAGCGCTGGCTGTCATCCCTGGCCCTGGTGGTCATCGCGTTGATCAGCCTGGGCAATGTGGTGACACGCTATGTCACCGGCGGCTCCCTGGCCTTCACCGAGGAGTTCTCGGTGTTCCTGCTGGTGGTGTTGACCTTCGCCGGCGCCTCGGTGGCGCTGCGGCGCAATGGCCATATCCGTATCGGTCTGCTGGAGCGGGCCCTGCCCGAGGCGCCGAGGAAGGCGTTGATCGCCTTTCAATGGCTCTGCGGTGCCATCGTGCTGGGCCTGATCACCTGGTTCGGCGCCAGGCTGACCTGGGAGGAGTACCAGTGGGAGTCGTTGTCGCCGGGGCTGGGGCTGCCCCAGTGGTGGTATATCGTCTGGCTGCCGGTGCTCTCGGCGGCCATGCTGGTGCGCCAGACCCAGCAGACCCTCGATCGCCTGAGCGGGAGGCTCGAGGATGAGCCCTGACCTGTGGATGATCCTGGCCTTTGCCGGGCTCTTGATCGCCGGGGTGCCGGTGGCCTTCTCGCTCGGGCTGGCCGGTGCCGTGGGTATCGTGGCGGGGCTCTCGCCCGGCATGCTGGCGACGCTGGGCACCAACACCTACAACAGCATCGCCAAGTATCCGTTGATCGCGATCCCGCTGTTCATCCTTACCGGGCTGGTCTTCGAGCGCTCGGGGGTGGCGCTGCGCCTGGTGCGCTTCGCCCAGGCGCTGATCGGCCCGCGCCATGGCGGGCTCGCCCTGGTGGCGGTGCTGGTCTGCATGATCATGGGCGGCATGAGCGGCTCGGGGCCGGCCGACGCCGCGGCGGTGGCCATGGTGATGCTGCCGAGCATGACCAGGGCCGGTTATCCCAAGCCCTTCTCGGCCACGCTGATCGCCGCCTCGGCCTCCACGGCGATCCTGATTCCGCCGTCGGTGGCCTTGATTCTCTACTCCATCGTGGTGCCGGGTGTCGACCTGCGGGCACTGTTCGCCGCCGGGCTCTTTCCGGGCATCCTGGCCGGGCTGGCGCTGCTGGTGCCGGCGCTACTGGTCTCGAAGCGCTTCGGTTGGGAAGGCGGTACCCCGCTGGAGGGGGCCGAGCGGCCGAGGGTGGGGGAGAGCTTCAAGCAGGCACTGCCGGCGCTGTTCGCTCCGGTGCTGATCCTCGGCGGGCTGCGCTCGGGGCTCTTCACGCCCACCGAGGCCGCCGTGGTGGCGGTGACCTACGGCGTGCTGGTGGGGCTCTTCCTGACCCGCGAGATCGGGCTCAAGGACCTCTGGGGGCTGTTCGGCGAGGCGGCGGTGATCTCCGGGGTGGTGATGCTGATCATCGCCCTGGCGGGCATCTTCGCCTGGGCCGGCACCATGCTCGGCACCTTCCGCGACATGGCCGAGTGGATCATCGGGCTCTCCGACAACGGCGTGATGCTGCTGATCCTGATCATGCTCGCGGTGCTCGCCGCCGGCATGCTGCTCGATGCCATCTCCATCTACCTGATCCTGATGCCGATCCTGATCCCGGTGATGCAGCATTTCGAGTGGAACCCGGTGTGGTTCGGGATCCTGCTGGCGATGAACATCGCCATCGGCCAGTTCACGCCACCGGTAGCGGTCAACCTGATGGTGACCACCGAGGTGGCCCGGATCCGCCTGGAGCAGACCGTGGGCTGGGCACTGCTGTTCGTGGCGGCCATGGCCTGCGCCCTGGCGCTCGTCGCGGTCTTTCCCGGGATCGCGCTGTGGTTGCCGCGGGTGCTCGGCTACAACGTATAGCCCCTACCCCTGTTGCAAGGCCAGCAGGGTGCGCTGGTGCAGCTCGGTGCTGGCGGCGTCGAACAACACGAAGCGCACCCGCTCGATGCCGGGGCACTCGGGGAGCGTCCTGATCACCGTGGCAAGCGCGAGGCGGGCGGCCTCGGTGGCGGGGTAGCCGAAGGCGCCGGCGGAGATCGCCGGGAAGGCGACCGAGGCGATGCCTTCACGCTCGGCCAGCAGCAGGGCCTGGCGGTAGCAGGCGGCGAGCAACTCGTCGGAGGGTTCGTCGACCCCGTAGACCGGCCCCAGGCAGTGGATCACATGGCGGTTGGGTAGCCGGTGGGCACCGGTGATCACCGCCTGGCCGGGCTGGATGGGCGCCAGGGGCCGGCACTCTTCCTCGAGGCCTGGACCCGCGGCGCGGTGCAGGGCCCCGGCCACGCCCCCGCCGATGCGCAGCTCGGCATTGGCGGCATTGACCACGGCATCGATATCCGGCTGGTGGGCGATATCGCCCTGGATGCACTCGAGGGTCGCGCTCATCGTCTCCTTCCTCCCGGTGGAACCTGTTGCTTCAGTCTGGCGCCAACGATGCCGGGGCATCAAGGTCGTGGGGTCCTCCCCTGACGCGCCGTCATGAATGGTTCGTTGCGTTTTGTCTTCCTTTTCGCGACATTCGTTGCAAATCGGCGCAGAAACTTGCAAGGCGCCGGCCAGGCCTGTACCAATGACCACCCCCAGAACAACTCACGGTGCGCCGGTCCTCGACCGGCGCCACGGCTGTGCTCAGCCGTCGCGCAGGCGTCTCCCCGAGCCGTGCGAGACTACCAAGAGGAGGAGGTGGCATGAACCAGCGAGTGAACATCGAGCTCGGCAATCACGAGGCCGAGGCCTTCGAGGCCCGTCCGTTCAAGGTCTACACCCATCGCCAGCTGGACAGGATCGAGGCGATTCAGGGCCTGCCTGACGACCTGCGTTTCGACATGCGGGTCGTCAGCCAGGTGCTGCCGTTTCGCGTCAACGACTACGTGATCGAGGAGCTGATCGACTGGAACAATATCCCCGAGGATCCGGTCTTCCAGCTCACCTTTCCCCAGCGGGGCATGCTCAGGCCCGAGCACTTCGACGAGGTCGCCGCGCTGATGCGCCGCAAGGCGACGGCGGCCGAGATGAAGCCGGTGATCGAGCGCATTCGCAGTGAGCTCAACCCCCATCCGGCGGGGCAGATGGACCTCAACCTGCCGCTGCTCGATGGCGAGCCGCTGCCCGGCATGCAGCACAAGTATCGCGAGACGGTGCTGTTCTTCCCCAGCCAGGGGCAGGTCTGCCACAGCTATTGCACCTTCTGCTTCCGCTGGGCGCAGTTCGTCGGCGACAAGGACCTGAAGTTCGCCGCAAGCGAAGCGACATCGCTGCATCGCTACCTCGCCGAGCACACCGAGGTCACCGACCTGCTGATGACCGGCGGCGACCCCATGGTGATGAAGGCCAAGCACCTGCGCCAGTACCTGGAGGGGCTGATGGCGGCGGAGCTGGACCATGTCCAGGACATTCGCATCGGTACCAAGAGCCTGACCTTCTGGCCCTATCGCTTCGTCACCGACCCCGACGCCGAAGAGGTTCTAGAGCTGTTCCGTGAGCTGGTGCAGGCGGGCAAGCACGTCGCCTTCATGGCGCACTTCAACCACTGGAAGGAGATGGACACCCCCATCTGCCGCGAGGCGATCCGCCGCATCCGGGCCACCGGGGCCGAGATCCGTACCCAGGCACCCTTGCTCCGCCACATCAACGACGATGCCGGACAGTGGGCCAGAATGTGGACCACCCAGGTGCGCCTGGGGATGATCCCCTACTACATGTTCGTCGAACGCGACACCGGCGCCCGCCACTACTTCGAGGTGCCGCTGGTGCGTGCCTGGGAGCTCTACCGCGAGGCGATGAAGCAGGTGCCGGGCCTGGCGCGTACGGCGCGTGGGCCCTCCATGTCCGCCGACCCGGGCAAGGTGGAGATCCAGGGCGTCACCGAGATCAAGGGCGAGAAGGTCTTCGTGCTGCGCTTTATCCAGGGCCGCGACAGCGACTGGGTGCAGCGTCCGTTCTTCGCGAAGTACGACGAGGCCGCCACCTGGCTCAACCACCTGGAACCGGCGCTCGGCGAGAGCGAGTTCTTCTATGAGGCCGAGTTCGCGGCCATGAAGGACGAGAAGCAGGCGCTGATCATGAAGGCATCCTGAGAGGCGTGGGGAGACCGCGTCTGCCCGGGGATGGCGAGCCTCGGGCTGGGAAAATTAACGTTCCCTAAACGTTGGTGGGGACTAGACTTTGGCTATGCCGTAAAAAAGGTCTCATCAAGCAGGCGCTTTTTTCGCTAAAGTAGAAGAGGGCGGTCAAACCGTCGGCGGTTACCTTCACCGGGCTGCCAACCGAAAAACGCTTGTCCACAACGTCAAGAGGTGTGTTCATGAAACGCCACGCTTTCTCCGCTGCTGCCTTTTCCGGCGCACTGCTGGGTGCCGCGATGTTCTCTGCGCCAGCCATGGCTCAGGATGAGGAGCAGTTCATCACCATCGGCACCGGCGGCCAGACCGGGGTCTACTACGTGGTGGGCCAGTCCGTCTGTCGCCTGGTCAATCGCGGCAGCGATGACCATGGTATCCGCTGCAACGCGCCCTCCACCGGCGGCTCCGTGGCCAACATCAACGGCATCAAGTCCGGCGAGCTGGACATGGGGGTGGCCCAGTCCGACGTCCAGTACCAGGCCTACAACGGTACCGGCAACTTCGAAGGAGAGGCCTACGAGGATCTGCGCGCGGTGTTCAAGATCCACGGTGAGCCGCTGACCGTGCTGGCACGGGCCGATTCCGGCATCGAGTCGCTCGGGGATCTCGAGGGCAAGCGGGTCAATATCGGTAACCCGGGCTCCGGCCAGCGCAACACCATGGAAGTGGTGATGGGAGCAATGGGCTGGGACAAGAGTAGCTTCTCCCGTGCCGAGGAGCTCGAGGCCGCCGAGCAGGCCGCCGCGCTGTCCGACAACAACATCGATGCCATGGTCTATGTGGTGGGCCACCCCAACGGCTCCATCCAGGAGGCGACCACCACCGTGGACTCGCGGCTGGTGCCCATCGACGGCGAGGAGATCGACGCCCTGATCGAGGAGTATCCCTACTACTCCAAGGCGGTGATTCCGGGCGGCCTCTACGAGGGCAACGACGAGGACGTCAACACCTTCGGCGTCTCCGCCACCCTGGTGAGCAGCGCCAGTGTCGACGAGGACGTGGTCTACGCGGCCGTCAAGACGGTGTTCGAGAACTTCGACCGCTTCAAGCGCCTGCACCCGGCCTTCGAGAACCTCAACGAGGAAGAGATGATCTCCGAGGGGCTCTCCGCACCGCTGCATGACGGTGCCAAGCGCTACTACGTGGAGCGTGGCTGGATGGACGAGGACGAGTGATGATACGCCTGGGGGCGTGATTCTCCCTCGTTGATGTGATGCGCGGCCATCCCGGCGGAGGCCGCGCATCTTGGTTCTGAAGGATGTCGAGTCAGTGGGCTCGCTCCTGGTTCTTCGCAAGGACATCGCCATGACCCAAGAGACATCGTCCCGCCCGTCCTCCGATGCGGAGCTCGAAGAGCTGGTCGCCTCCTCCGACAGCGGCTCGCGCAAGCCATTGGGCATGCCGGGCAAGCTGCTCGTCGGTGTGGCGGCGGCCTGGTCGCTGTTTCAGTTGTGGATCGCTTCACCGCTGCCCTTCATTCTCGGCTTCGGTGCCGTAAATGCTACCCAGGCGCGCTCGATCCACCTGGCCTTCGCCCTGTTCCTGGCCTACACCGCCTATCCGGCGCTCAAGCGTTCGCCGCGCGACCGCGTCCCGCTGCAGGACTGGGTGCTGGCCCTGGCCGCCGCCGCCTGCGCTTCCTATATTTTCCTGTTCTACGCCGAGCTCTCCACCCGGCCCGGGGCCCCCATCCTCCAGGACGTGATCGTCGGCGTGGCGGGCATCCTGCTGCTGCTGGAGGCGACACGCCGGGCCCTGGGGCCGCCGCTGATGATCGTCGCCTCCATCTTCATCATCTACTCCCTGGCTGGCCCCTACATGCCGGGCATCCTCGCCCACCGTGGCGTCAGCCTCTACGGCCTGATCAACCACCAATGGCTGACCACCCAGGGGGTGTTCGGTATCGCGCTGGGGGTGTCGACCAGCTTCGTGTTCCTGTTCGTGCTGTTCGGCGCCCTGCTCGACAAGGCCGGGGCCGGCAACTACTTCATCAAGGTGGCCTTCTCGCTGCTGGGGCACTACAAGGGCGGTCCCGCCAAGGCCGCCGTGGTGGCCTCCGGCATGACCGGCCTGATCTCCGGTTCCTCCATCGCCAACGTGGTCACCACCGGCACCTTCACCATTCCGATGATGAAGCGGGTCGGGTTTTCCGCCGAGAAGGCCGGGGCGGTGGAGGTGGCGTCCTCGGTCAACGGTCAGATCATGCCGCCGGTGATGGGGGCCGCGGCCTTCCTGATGGTCGAGTTCATCGGCATCTCCTATGTGGAGGTCATCAAGCACGCCTTCCTGCCGGCGCTGATCTCCTATATTGCGTTGATCTATATCGTTCACCTCGAGGCCCTCAAGGCCGACATGCAGGGGCTGCCCACCAGCAATCCCTACAAGCCCTGGCTGCACAAGGTAGTCGGTTTCCTGGCCGGCCTGCTGCTGCTGATGGGCCTCTCCTTCGCCGTCTACTATGGTCTCGGCTGGCTCAAGCCGCTCCTCGGCGAGGCGACTGTCTGGCTAGTGGGTGTCGTACTGGTGGTCGTCTACGTGGTGCTGATCCGCCTGGGGGCGGGCTATCCCGAGCTTGAGCTCGACGACCCCAACTCGCCGGTGGTCAAGCTGCCCCAGACCCGGCCCACGGTGATGGTCGGGCTGCACTATATCCTGCCGGTGATCGTACTGGTCTGGTGCCTGATGGTGGAGCGCCTGTCGCCCGGACTCTCGGCCTTCTGGGCCACGGTGTTCATGATCTTCATCCTCCTCACCCAGCGGCCGATCATCGCGCTGTTCCGCGGCCACAGCCGGATTGCCGAGGACATCAAGGAAGGCTTCGTCGACTTGTGGAACGGCCTGGTCACCGGTGCCCGCAACATGATCGGCATCGGCATCGCCACGGCCACCGCCGGCATCATCGTCGGGGCGGTGTCACAGACCGGCGTGGGCCTGGTACTGGCCGACGTGGTCGAGATCCTCTCCATGGGCAACCTGTTGCTGATCCTGCTGTTCACCGCGGTGCTCAGCCTGATCCTCGGCATGGGGTTGCCCACCACCGCCAACTACATCGTGGTATCGGCGCTGCTGGCGCCGGTGATCGTCCAGCTCGGTGAGCAGAGCGGCCTGCTGGTGCCGCTGATCGCCGTGCACCTGTTCGTGTTCTATTTCGGCATCATGGCCGATGTCACGCCACCGGTAGGGTTGGCGTCGTTCGCGGCGGCGGCGGTTTCCGGAGGGGACCCCATCCGCACCGGCTTCCAGGCCTTCTACTACAGCCTGCGCACCGCCGCGTTGCCGTTCCTGTTCATCTTCAACACCGACCTGCTGCTCATCGATGTCACCTTCCTGCAGGGCATCCTGGTCTTCGTGGTGGCGACCATCGCCATGTTGATCTTCGCCGCGGCGACCCAGGGGTTCATGATCGCCCGCAACCGCTGGTACGAGAGTATCCTGCTGCTGCTGGTGGCCTTCACCCTGTTCCGGCCCGCTTTCTGGATGGACCGTATCGATCCGCCCTACGAGACGCTGCCCGGCAGCCAGTTCGAGGAGGTCCTCGGCCAGGCGGAGGTAGGCGCCGACTTGAAGCTGCGTATGCGCATCGAGGACGATTTTGGCGACCCGCTCGAAACCTTCATGCTGGTGTCGGTGCCGGAAGGTGAGGATGGCGAGGAGCGGCTGGCCAATCTGGGCCTGGAAGTGTTTGTCGAGGAGGACCGCACCATCGTCGACATGGTCGAGTTCGGCAGTCCGGCCGACGACCTGAACTTCGACTTCGACCAGGAGATCCTCGCGGTGCAGACGCCGGTGGATCGCATGGCGAAGGAGTGGATGTGGATCCTGGCCCTGGGCGTCTTCGCCTTGGTGGTCATGCTGCAGCGGCGTCGACGTGACCGTCAGGCCGCCACGGCCTCTAGCTGAAGGAGAGCGTCATGTATAGCAAGATCCTGTTGCCGGTGGACCTCAACGAGGAGGCGTCCTGGACCAAGGCGCTGCCCACGGCCTTGACCCTCTGCCGCACCTTTGGTGCCACGCTGCATGTGGTGACGGTGCTGCCGGACTACCGTATGCCGCTGGTGGGCTCCTACTTCCCCGAGGACTTCGCCGAGAAGGCCCACGAGGCGCTGTCGGAGGCGCAGCACAAGTTCATCGAAGAGCACGTGCCGGATGACATCGAGGCGCAGAGCGTGATCGTCGACGGTTCGCCCTGGGAGGCGATCATCAAGGCGGCGAAGAAGCTCGAGGTCGACCTGATCGTCATGGCCTCCCACAACAAGCGCAAGTTCGCCGATTACGTGCTCGGCCCGAATGCCGAGCACGTGGTGCATCATACGAAGATATCGGTGATGATCGTGAGGTAAGCGCTGGCGCCTGCCCCGCAATCGCAATGCCCCCGGTCGCAGGTCGGGGGCGTTTTCGTCTCGGCAGCGACAACGGCCGGCTCGGTCGAGCGCCGGGTTCCCCTCGTGGCAGGCCGAGTCGCCGGCCAGGCCTCGTCGGCCGGGTCGACATCCCGAGTTCACGTCGAATCGGCGCCGCGTTGCGTTGGCCAGCGAGACTGCAGAGTTGCACACGGTCAACTACATTGAAGCTGTACTAATGAAGAGGGCGGCACCCCGGCGCAGGCCGGATGTTGCCAGACCGCGGCCCGACCTCGACGGGCCGTGATCGAAGTAAGCTGTTTAGGCGGAATACAGGGGTGAAACCATGAATGCGGCACCGACAAAAGCACACGACAAGGCTGCAGCGCCCAGGGTCAAGATCACCATCAACCCGGTGGGCATGGACCGGCCCCGGGCCTGGTTGGCGGCGGGTTTCGAGGATTTCCGCCAGGCCACGGCTGTCAGTCTGGCCTATGGCATGTTCTGGGTGGGGCTGAGTATCGCCATCACCGCCGGGGCCCTGACACTCGATCTCTGGCACTGGCTATTGCCGCTGGTGGCCGGCTTCATGTTCATGGGGCCGATGGTCGCCGTGGGGTCCTACGGCATCAGCAAGGCCCTGGAGGCCAATCGCGCCCCGCACCTGGGTGACGCCTTCGGTGCCTGGCGTCCCCACGCCGGTCAGTTGGCGATGATGGGCGTGATGATGATGATCTTCTTCCTCGCCTGGATCCGCCTGGCAACCCTGCTGTTCGCTCTCTTCTTCGGCTTCGAGGTGCCCAGCCCGACGACCCTCTACGCCTCGCTGCTGACCACGCCCGAAGGGCTGGGCATGATCGCGGTGGGAACCGTGATCGGTGGCGTCCTGGCCTTTGGTGCCTTCACCATCAGCGTGGTGGCGATTCCGACCCTGATGGACCAGGACCTGACGTTCATGGAGGGCATCGAGGCGAGCGTGCGCTCGGTGGCTCGCAACTTCCGCCCCATGCTGCTGTGGGCCGCGATCCTCACCGGATGCGTGCTGGTCGGGGTGATGACCTTCTATATCGGCCTGGCCTTGATCCTGCCGGTGCTCGGGCATGCCAGTTGGCACGCCTACGAGGAGCTGGTGCGTATCGACCCGGTGGAGGGAGCCGAGGAACTGCACAGCTGATCGACCGGGAGCGGCGCCGGAAGGGCGCGTGCCCTGTCAGCCGGGCTTATGCCGGGGGGGGGGGCGTTCATCGCCCCCGCCGTTCCAGTGCCGTCGGAAGCCGCTATGCCCCTACCGTATCTCGCCTCGCCTTGCG
This sequence comes from Halomonas kalidii, assembly GCF_030010475.1. Classification (NCBI taxonomy): domain Bacteria; kingdom Pseudomonadati; phylum Pseudomonadota; class Gammaproteobacteria; order Oceanospirillales; family Halomonadaceae; genus Halomonas; species Halomonas kalidii. The sequence continues at coordinate 26,081 of NZ_JASCQN010000053.1, forward strand.
CTCTCCGTTTCTCGGGCCTGTTGGCTCTCGGCCTGCTGGCCATGCCGGTGCTCGCGGAGCGCACCCAGATGCCGTCTACGCTGGCCAGTCACCCCATCGCGCATCAGCTCGATGGCTGCATGGAGGAGGGCGAGTGGCTTCCCGAGGCGATGCTGGCCTGTGCCGAGGCCGCCGAGTCGCAGTGGCGGGCCGAGGTCGAGCGACTCACGGCGCGCCTGGCCAGTGTGCTCGGTGGCGAGGCACGGGAAGCGCTGGAGGCGAGTGACCAGGCCTGGCAGGACAGCCGCGACACCGACCTGGCCTTCGTCATGGCCTACCATGCCCAGCTCGAGGAGGCCGAGCTCGGCGACCCCGAGCTGATTCCGCTGTCGCGACAGTTGCACCGCAATGCCGTGCTCGAGGTGCGCGTCGCTCGTCTGCAGCGTTTCCTGGATGGCCTGGAAGCGATCCACGAGCCGGCCCCCACGGAGGAAGGGACCCTTCCCTGAGCGCAGCCCCATGCCGTGGACGTCCACCTGACCTTTGCCCGCCAATCGCGTAGTCTTGGCGGCATCCGCTTGTTCGTACAGGATCGATTTCATGCATCAGAGAGTCACGCCGGGTGTCCCGTTCGGCTTGATCGTCATCCTCCTGCTGGCCTCGCTCCCGGCCGTCGCCTCCTCACTGCCACCGCCCACCGGGGAGGTCATCCTGACCGTCAGCGGTGACATCGACCATCCCAACGTGGGCGCTGAGGCGCATTTCGACCGCGACATGCTGATGACCCTGTCGCCGATGGTGATAGAGACGCGCACGCCCTGGCACAAAGGCCCGGGTCGCTACGAAGGCCCGTTGTTCAGAGCGGTACTGGAGGCCGCCGGTGCCCAGGGGGATCAGGTGCGGGTCCGGGCGCTGAACGATTACGAAGCCGAGATTCCCGTCTCCGACCTGTACGACTATGACGTCATCCTGGCCATGACGCGCAACGGTGAGGAGATGGCCATCCGCGACTTCGGGCCGCTGTTCGTGCTCTATCCTTTCGATGACCATCCCGAACTGCTCACCGAGACGATCCGTTTCCGCTCGGTCTGGCAGGTGGGGCGCCTGCATGTGCCCTGACGCCCGGGTGGGCTGAGCCCCGGATGCTCTCGTCGATGCACTATCCCCTGCGTCTGAAGCTGGGTGCCGTGGCGGCACTGCTGTTCTTTGCCGCCGCCCTGGTGGTGGTCGGGCTGGTCTCCTGGCGACACGACGGCCTGGCCCAGAGCGTGGGGGGCGACGCGGCCTGGCACGCCTACAAGCTCGACCGCGACACGGTGCAGCTGCGCAACTACCTGGCGCAGCCGGACCCCACCCTGGAGCAGCTGAAGCTGCACTTCGAGCTGCTCTACAGCCGTCTCACCCTGCTGCGCGGCGGGGACATCACCGAACTGATCGAGACCATCCCCGTGGCCCGCCGCCTGGTGGACGAGATCGAGGGGCGCCTCGAGGCACTGGATGCCGATATCGCGCGAGTGGAGCGCCTGGACAGCGAGGCCCGGCTCACCCTGGACCGGCAGCTCGAGGCCCTGGGCGGTCCTACCGAGCGGCTGATCATCGCCATCAACGGTCACCTGGCCGATACGAGCACTCGTGAGCGGGAGCAGTTGCGGACGCTCTACGCGCTGCTGCTGGCGCTGATCCTGGCGATGAGCATCGCGGCGCTGCTAGTGGTGATCTTCCTGTTCCGCGAGGCCCGCGACAACGCCGCCGCCCGACGGACTCTCGAGGCACTGAGCCGTGAACTCGAGGCCACCGCACGCAGTGCCGAATCGGCCAGTCAGGCCAAGTCGGAGTTCCTCGCCACGGTCAGCCACGAGATCCGCACGCCGCTCAATGGGGTGATCGGCATGAGCGACCTGCTGCTCGACCAGCCGCTCGAGGCGCGCGCCCGCCACTATGCCGCCACCATCCACGACAGCGCCGGTCTGCTGCTGGAACTGATCAACGACCTGCTCGACTTCTCGAAGATCGAGGCCGGCCGTCTGGAACTGGAGGCTCGTCCGCTGGAGCTCGCCGAGCTTGCCGACGGCGTGGTGGCGCTGTTTAGCCACCGCGCCGAGGCCCGTGGCGTGCAACTCGTCAGCCGCCTGGATCCCGAGCTGCCGGCCCGGGTGATCAGCGACCCGGGCCGCCTGCGCCAGGTGCTGTTGAACCTGCTCTCCAACGCGGTCAAGTTCACCTCCGAGGGCGAGATCAGGCTCGAGGTGTCGGCCTGTGAGGCGGATCGGATTCGCTTCGAGGTGATCGATTCCGGCTGCGGGATCGAGCCGGCCCAGTTGGCTCGGCTGTTCGAGCCCTTCCAGCAGGGAGATGCCTCCACCGCGCGTCACTTCGGCGGCACCGGTCTTGGCCTGGCGATCTGTCGCCGTCTGGTGGAGGCCATGGGCGGGCAGATCGGCGTGGAGAGCGAGCCCGGTACGGGCAGCCGTTTCTGGTTCACGCTGCCGCTGGTGGCGGCGCCTGTCGAGCCCCTGCGGGTGGTCGGCGAGGCGTCGGCGCCGTGCCCCATGCATCTCGACGAGGCACGCCTGCTGGTGGTCGAGGACAACCCGGTGAACCAGCAGGTGGCGGTGGCGATGCTCGAGCGCCTCGGCTGCCGGGTCAGCGTCGTCGAGCGCGGCGCCGATGCCCTGGAGCGGGTGGCCCGGGAGCGCTTCGACCTGATCTTCATGGATGTCCAGATGCCCGACATGGATGGCCTGGAGGTCACCCGGCGCCTGCGCAAGCGCGGCGGCTGGTCGGCCGAGGTCCCGATCGTGGCGATGACGGCCGGAGGTCCCGGTGGCGAGCAGGCCCGCTGCCTGGCGGCGGGCATGAGCGGCTATCTGACCAAGCCGCTGTTCCAGGATGCCCTGGTGGCGATACTGCACCGGCACCTGAAGCATGTCGGCACGACACCCGTCAGGCCGCAGGGGGCCAGTGAGCCGGTCTCCGCCGATCAGCTACTCGACCCGACCACGCTGGCGGCGCTGCGCGAGAACCTCGGGAAAGAGGGCCTGGCCGCGCTGGTGGCACTATACCGTCACCAGGCCATCGACCGCCTGGCGGCGCTGGAGCAGGCCGTGGCGGAGGATGCCGCGGAGCGTGTCCGGGGGCTGGCCCATCAGCTGAAGGGCGAGTCGGCGAGCCTGGGAGCGGTGAAGGTCGCCGGCCTCTCCCTGCGCCTGGAGCACATGGGCCGGGACGGGCGGCTGGGGGAGGCCGATAGCGTCCTGGGCGCCCTGCGTGGTTGCCTGACGACCACGCTCTCGGCCCTGGAGGCCTGGTCGCCCGCCGCCTGAGAGCGAGTCGCCGGAAGAGGGGTCAGCCGGCCGGGGCCGCGCGTTCCGGCAGCCGCCACCTGAGGGTTCGCGCGATGACCTGCTGCCCCGGGCGGTATTCGCCTCGCGTAGCCGCCAGGGCGCAGGTCAGGGCTGCGCTGGCGATGCGATCGTGGTCCTGTACCGCCGAGTTGACCGGCAGTGGCAGGAAGTCGAGCAGGCGATTGTCACCGAAGGTGGCCAGGCGCAGCGCCTGGGGCAGGCCGCCATCCTCCAGCAGCACGTCGAAGATCCCGTCGAGCAGGGTGTAGGAGGCGGAGACCAGGGCATCGGGCAGGCCGTGGCGGTCGAGCAGGTCGCGCATCAGTCGTGCCCCCTCGACGCGGTCGTAACGCTCGGCCGCGGCGGTGATCACCTCGGCACGGCTGCCGGCCAGCGCCTGCTGGAAGCCGGCGCGGCGTTCCTGGCTGATCGACAGTTGCGGCACGGCGTCGAGCCAGGCGATACGTTTCACGTCGTCATCGAGCACCGAGCGGGTCAATCGTTCGGCGGCCTGCCGGTCGTTGCTGACCACGCTGGCGAAGTGCCGTGGATCGAAGCCGCGGTCCACCGCCACCACCGGCAGGCCATCGGCCATCAGCTCGCGATAGAAGGGATCCTCCATCGGCAGGCAACTGGCGGTGATCAGCACCTCGCAGCGCTGGGCGCGCAGCGCCAGGGCCAGCTCCCGCTCGCTCTCCGGCCGGTCGTCGGAGCCGACGATCAGCAGCTGGTAGCCTCGCTCCCGGGCACCGCGCTCCAGACGCTTGGCCAGTCGTGCATAACTGACGTTTTCCAGATCGGGAATGATCAGCCCCAGGATACGGCTGGTCCCGCGACGCAGCGAGGCGGCCTGGGCGTCGACCCGGTAGCGGTGCTCACGCACCACCGCCATCACCCGGTCGACGGTCTCCTGGCTGATGCGCCGCTCCTGGGCCTTGCCGTTGATCACATAACTGGCCGTGGTGCGAGAGACCCCGGCCAGGTGGGCGATTTCAGCGAGTGTCATGGGAACCTCTGTTGGGGACGGTGGACATTCTAAGCCAAGGGCCGGATATCCTGCCCCCTGCCAAAGTCGTAGACATCGAAGCTTGCCAAATAGTATGAATCGATCCAGCATTGAAATCATTGTAGGTGACACGATTCAGCCGACAGGATTCCCGGAAGCCCCGGAAGGTTGAGCGACAGGCGATCGACGCCACGTCACCCCAGCGTACAGGAGCCCCCCATGTTGACCCTACGCCAGGAAGACATCCTGCTCGACTGCCGAGCCGACGACTGGCGAACGGCGCTGGAGCGAGCCGCCGAGGCCCTGTGTCGGGCCGGCCTGGTCGCGCCCGGCTACCATGATGGCCTGCTCGACCGCGAGGCCCAGTCCTCCACCTTCCTCGGCAACGCCATCGCCATTCCCCACGGCACTCCCGAGAGCCGTCAGCACGTGCGCCGCACCGGCGTTCGCGTGCTGCAGTTTCCGGCCGGGGTGGAGTGGCACGACGGCAACCGTGTCCATGTCCTGGTGACCATCGCCGCCCAGAGCGACGAGCACCTGGACATCCTGCGTCAGCTGACCCATGTGCTGGACCGCGAGGGGGTGGCCGAACGCCTGGCCGCCGCCGACTCCGCCGGCGAGATCGCCGGGCTGCTGTCGAAGGCGGTGGTCGAGGCGCGTCTCGATGCCGACACCCTCTGTCTCGGCTTTCCCGCCCGCGACGCCCACGAGCTGGCGCTGGCGGGCGCCGCCCGGCTGCGCCAGGCCGGCTGCGTGGGCAACGACTTCGTCGCCGCCGTGGCCGCGCGCACGCCCCTGGGGCTTGGCCAGGGGCTGTGGCTGGTCAGCAGCGAGCGTGGCGTCGAGACGCCGGCGCTGTCGCTGGCCACTCCCGCCTCGACCCTGGAGCAGGATGGCGAGGCGGTGGCCGGGGTCTTCTGTCTGGCCGCCCGGGAAGATGCCCATCGCGGTCTGCTGGAACGCATCCTCGGCCTGCTGGAGAACGGGGCGGCGGGCGAACTGCGCGAGGCCGATGTCGCCACCGTGCTGGCGCGGCTCGCCGGGGAATCCGCGGTGGCCACGACCCGGCGCGCCCGAGTACTCAACGCCCATGGCCTGCATGCCCGCCCGGCCAAGCAGCTGGTGCAGGTGGCGCGTGCCCAGGGGCTGGCGATCCGCGTGCGCCTCGCCGAGGGCGGTGGCGAGGCGGTCTCGGCCACCAGCCTGACCAAGGTGATCGGCCTGGGCGCCCGGCGTGGTCAGCCACTGGTGTTCTCCGCCGAGGGGGAGGGCGCCGACCGGGCGCTGGAGGCGGTCTGCAACGCCGTGGCCGAGGGTCTCGGCGAGCGGGTGCTGCCCTTCGACGAGAGCCGCGAGCGCGTCGCCCGGGACGCGGCGGTGCCGGCCCCGGAGCCGTTGCCAGCCGATACGCCCCACACCGCGGTGGCCGCCTCGCCGGGCCTGGCCATCGCCCCGGTCTTCGTGCTGCGCACGCCACGCTTCGACTATCCCGAGCGGGCGTCGGATCCCGGTGCCGAGGTGCATCGCCTCGAGCAGGCGATCCGCGAAGGGGCCGAGCAGCTCGAGGCCCTGGTGCAGCAGGCCCGTGGCGGTGAGGTGGCGCAGATCCTCTCCATGCATGAGGAGATGCTGGGCGACCCCGAGCTGTACCAGGCCGCGCGGGAGAGCATCGACGAGGGCGGTTCGGCCGAGGCCGCCTGGTGGGGCGCCATCGAGACCGCCGCCCACGCTCAGGAGATGCTCGCCGACCGCCTGCTGGCCGAGCGTGCCGCCGACCTGCGCGATGTCGGCCGCCGGGTGCTGGGCATTCTCTGTCGTGTCGAGGCACCCGAGCCGCCGGATCACCCCTATATCCTGGTGACCGATGACGTCGGGCCCTCCGATGTGGCGCGACTCGATACCTCCCGGGTGCGTGGCCTGCTCACCGCCCGTGGCGGGGCCACGGCACACAGCGCCATTCTCGCCCGGGCACTCGGCATTCCCGCCGTGGTCGGCGCCGGGCAGCGGGTGCTGACCCTCGAGAGCGGTACCGAGCTGATCCTCGACGGCGAGCGCGGGCGGGTCACCCCGACGCCCTCCGCCGAGCGTCGGCAGCGCGCCGAAGCGCGCCTGGTCGAGCGGCAGCGACGCGAGGCCGAGGCCTGGGATGCCCGCTTCGAGGAGGCGCGTACCCGCGACGGCCACCGGGTCGAGGTGGCGGCCAACCTGGGCAACACCGCCCACGCCGGCGATGCCGTCGAGCGTGGCGCCGAGGGCATCGGCCTGCTGCGCACCGAGTTCCTGTTCATGGCCCACGCCCAGGCACCGGATCTCGACACCCAGATCGACGAATACCGTGAGGCGCTGGAGGCCCTGGACGGCCGCCCGCTGGTGGCGCGCACCCTGGATGTCGGCGGCGACAAGCCGCTGCCCTACTGGCCGGTGCCCCGCGAGGACAACCCCTTCCTCGGCCTGCGCGGGATCCGCCTGGCATTGACCCGTCCCGAGGTGCTCGAGACCCAGCTGCGTGCCCTGCTGATGGCGGCTGCGCCCGCGGCGGGCCCTGGCCTGGAACGACAGGGCAAGCCGCTGCGCATCATGCTGCCGATGGTCAAGGATCTCGCCGAGTTCCGTGCCGCCAAGGCGATCTTTGACCGTCTGCTGGCCGAGATCCCCGAGGCCGAGCGCGCCAGCGACGTGCAGCTCGGGGTGATGATCGAGGTGCCCTCGGCGGCGCTGCTGGCGCCGAGCCTGGCCGCCGAGGTGGACTTCTTCTCGGTGGGCACCAACGACCTGACCCAGTACACCCTGGCCATCGACCGGGGGCACCCGGAACTCTCCGCCCAGGCCGACGGCCTGCACCCGGCGGTCCTCAGGCTGATCGAGATGACCGTCGCGGCCGCCCATGCCCACGGCAAGTGGGTGGGGGTGTGCGGCGAGCTGGCCAGTGACGCCGTCGCCGTGCCGGTACTGGTGGGCCTGGGCGTCGACGAGCTCTCGGTGAGTGCCCGTCAGGTACCGCTGGTCAAGGCGAGGCTGCGCGAGTTCGACCTCGCCGAGGCGCGTGGCCAGGCGGCACTGGCCCTGGCCCAGGCCACCAGCGAGGCGGTTCGCGACGCCCTGGAGGTGCGCTGATGGCCAGGATCCTCACCTTGACCCTCAACCCTGCCCTGGACCTGTCGGTGGGCCTGGATCGACTGGTGCCCGGCGCGGTCAACCGCACCCGCGAGACCCACCTCGAGGCGGCCGGCAAGGGCGTCAATGTGGCCCGGGTGCTGGCCAGCCTCGGCCATGAGCTCACGGTCTCGGGATTCCTCGGCGCCGACAACGACGGCCTCTTCCTGCGCGCCTTCGAGGCCCTGGGGGCCGAAGACGCCTTCATCCGGGTGCCCGGGGAGACCCGCATCAACGCCAAGGTCGCCGAGGCCGACGGACGGGTCACCGATATCAACGGCCCCGGTGCGGCCATCGCTGCCGAGGCCTGGCAGCAGTTGCTCGACTGGCTCGACGGCCGCGCCGCCGATCCCGGGCGCCGGCCCCAGGCGGTGGTGATCGCCGGCAGCCTGCCGCCGGGCATCTCGCCCACTGACCTCGCCGAGCTGGTCGCCCGCCTGCGGGGCGCCGGCCTGCCGGTCTGGGTCGATACCAGCGGCGCGGCGCTGACCGCCGCCATCGGGGCGCGTCCCACCGCGGTCAAGCCCAACGAGCACGAACTCGCCAGTTGGGCCGGACATCCACTGGAGTCGCCGCCGGCGCGGCTCCGGGCGGCGTTGCGGCTCTACGCCGCGGGGGTGGAGGAGGCGCTGCTTTCCGCCGGCCCCGAGGGCGTGCTCTGGGTCAGCCGTCGTGGCGCCTGGCAGGCGTTGCCGCCACGCCTCGACGTGGCCAGTACCGTGGGCGCCGGCGACACCCTGGTCGCCGCCATGTTGCACGGGGTGCTGTCGGGCCACCCGCCCGAGCAGGTCCTGCGACTGGCCACGGCACTCTCCGCCGAAGCGGTTCGCCACGTGGGCGTGGGCGATCCCCACGCGCCGGATTTCCCTCAACTCCAACAACAGACCCGCGTTCGGCGTCTCAACGACGTGGACGCAGGGGGAGCACTCGCATGAACGCCATCATCATCACCGCCTGCCCCAGTGGCATGGCCACCACCTTCCTCGCCGCCCGCCGGCTCGAACAGGCCGCCGAACGACTCGGCTGGCAGACCCACGTGGAGATGCACGGCGAGCTGCAACCGCTCACGCCGGTCACTGCCGAGGCCATCGCCGCCGCCGATCTGGTGGTGGTGGCCGCCGATCATGTGCCGGAGCCCCAGCGCTTTGCCGGCAAGCGGCTCTATCGCGCGGCCATCGACCAGGCGCTGCCCGATCCGCGCGCCTTCCTCGAGCGGGCCAGCCGCGAGGCCACCGAGTTCCAGCCGCCCATCGATGAGGCCCCGGCCGCACCGGCGGTCGCCGGTGGGGCCCGCAGGATCGTCGCCGTGACCGCCTGCCCGACGGGGGTCGCGCACACCTTCATGGCCGCCGAGGCGCTGAGCGAGGCGGGCAAGGCGCTGGGGCATGCGATCCGCGTGGAGACCCAGGGCTCGGTGGGGGCCCAGGACCAGCTCACCGAGGAGGAGATCGCCGCGGCGGACCTGGTGATCCTGGCCTGCGATATCGAGGTCGACCCGACCCGCTTCGCCGGCAAGCGCATCTACCGCACCTCCACCGGTAACGCCCTGAAGAAGCCGCGGCCGACCATCGAAGCCGCCCTGCAAGACGCCGAGGTCGAGGAGGCCGGTGCCCCGGCCAGGTCCGGCGGCGAGGCGCGCAAGAGCGTCAAGGAGAAGGGCGTCTACAAGCACCTGCTCACCGGGGTGTCGTTCATGCTGCCCATGGTGGTCGCAGGCGGCCTGTTGATCGCGCTCTCCTTCGTCTTCGGCATCGAGGCCTTCCAGGAAGAGGGCACGCTGGCCGCGGCGCTGATGCAGATCGGCGGCGGCACCGCCTTCACGCTGATGATCCCGGTGCTGGCCGGCTACATCGCCTACTCCATCGCCGACCGCCCCGGCATCGCCCCGGGCATGATCGGCGGCATGCTGGCGGCCAATATCGGTGCCGGCTTCATCGGCGGCATCCTGGCCGGCTTCCTGGCCGGCTACGTGGCCAAGGCGGTGGCCCAGCACGTCAAGCTGCCGTCGAGCGTCGAGTCGCTCAAGCCGATCCTGATCATCCCGCTGGTGGCGAGCCTGGTGACCGGCCTGGTGATGATCTACGTGGTGGGCGAGCCGGTGGCGGGTATCCTCTCGGCACTGACCACCTTCCTCGAGAACATGGGTTCCGCCAACGCCGTGCTGCTGGGCATCCTGCTGGGCTCCATGATGTGCTTCGACCTGGGCGGGCCGGTCAACAAGGCCGCCTACACCTTCGGCGTGGGCCTGCTGGCCTCCGAGACCTACGCGCCGATGGCGGCGATCATGGCCGCCGGCATGGTCCCGGCGATCGGCATGGGCATCGCCAGCTTCGTCGCCAAGTCGAAGTTCTCCGAGCCCGAGCGCGAGGCGGGCAAGGCGTCCTTTGTCCTCGGCTTGTGCTTCATCAGCGAGGGGGCCATTCCCTTCGCCGCCAAGGACCCGCTGCGGGTGATCCCGGCCTGCATCGCCGGCGGCGCGATCACCGGGGCCCTTTCCATGCTGGTCGGGGCCAAGCTGATGGCGCCCCACGGCGGCATCTTCGTGCTGCTGATCCCCAACGCCATCACCCCGGTGCTGCTGTATCTCGCCGCCATCGTGGTCGGCTCCCTGGTCACCGGCCTGGGCTACGCGGCGATCAAGCGTGGCGCCGCCCCAGTGGCGGTGAGCGCCAGCGTCTGAGCGCCGGCCGCTGCAACGAGACGCCCCCGGATCGCCAGGATCCGGGGGCGTCTGCGTTTGATGTCCCGGTGATCAGGCCCAGGCCGAGATCGCGTAGGCGGAGTCCTGGGCCTCTTCCAGCAGACGGCATTCGTTGCGCTTCTGTTCGATGAAGTGCTCGATCAGCGCCTCGAGTTCCGCCGTATGGCAGAACCTCACCAGCAGTTCGCTGAACTGACGCGAGTGGTGGGCGGCGGCCAGGGCATAGCCCAGGGCCTGGCAGGCCATGGCATCGTTGGCGATGAAGAGATGGAGCCGGTGGGCTTCCGGCAGCCGAAAGCGACGAGGCGGTTCGACCGGCAGGCAGTGGCGCAGTTGCAGGTGGTCGGCCAGTGCCGCCAGTGCGGCGAGGCGCTGTTCGCACTCGACCCCGATGGCGGCCATCAGCCGGCTCACTCGGGGACGTGTGGGCAGAAAGCTCAGGGCGAGACCGCGGTAGCGTTGCATCTCGCGGTACTCGTGGTCGTGAGCGAGGCGAAGTTGTTCATCCGTCGGGCAGGCGCGGGCAGTGCTTGTTGACGTGAGCGGTGGCACGGGTCTCTCTCCTCTTGTCACTCGGGCCTCTTCCGGGCTCCGTCACCCAAAGGTAGGCCCCCCGTGTCGTCCTCGCCCTTGATACAGGTCAACTTCTGCCTCCTGGCTCCCAAAGTATCAGAGGCGCTCATACCCACCGGCATGATGCGCCTCGTCCGGTGGGGTGAACCGCCAGGGTGCGCGATCTTCACGGGCACCAATGGACGAGCCAGACTCCTTCCAAAGTACCGGGTTTCGTTGGCGGCGAGGATGCTTAACTGTACCTGGCAGTTGCCAATGACGATCCGCCCATCACAGGAGCCTTCCCATGTGGACCAAGCCTAGCTATACCGACCTGCGCCTCGGCTTCGAGGTGACCCTCTACATCGCCAACCGCTGAGGGCCGTGGCGGGCCGGGTGCGTCCGAACGGCGCGTGCCGGGCCCGCTGGCCTCACCGAGCACGCGCCACCGGGAGATCACGCATGCAGATTCTGGTACTGGGGTCCGGGGCGGGTGGCGGCTTGCCGCAGTGGAACTGCAACTGCCCGAACTGTCGGGCCGCACGGCAGGGCGAGCCGACCGTTACGCCGCGTACCCAGTCGTCGATCGCGATCAGCAGCGACGGCGAACGCTGGTTGCTGTGCAATGCCTCGCCGGACATCCGTGCACAGCTCGCCGCCACTCCCGAATTGCATCCGCGCCGCGGGCTGCGCGACAGCGGCATCGTCGAGATACTGCTGGTGGACGCCCAGATCGATCACGTCACCGGGCTGCTGTCGCTGCGCGAGGGCTGCCCGCTGGATGTATGGTGCACGCCCGGCGTACATCATGACCTGAGCACCGGTTTTCCGCTGTTCCCGATGCTGCATCACTGGCAGGGAGGGCTGCGCTGGCAGCCGATCCGGCTCGACGGCGAGCATCGCCAGGCGGCGTTCACCGTGCCGAGCTGCCCCGGGCTGCGTTTCACCGCGGTGGCACTGGACAGCAATGCGCCGCCCTATTCGCCGCGTCGCGGCTCGCCCACCCCGGGCGATAACCTCGGGCTGTTCATCGAGGACGCCGCCGGCGGCGCCACGCTGTTCTATGCCCCGGGGCTTGGCCGGTTGACCGATGAGGTCCGCGGCTTCATGCGTCGGGCCGACTGCGTACTGGTCGATGGCACCCTGTGGCACGACGACGAGATGCAGCGGCTGGGGGTCGGGCAGTCGACGGGGGCGGAGATGGGCCACCTGGCGCTGGCCGGCGAGCGGGGCATGATCGCCGAGCTCGATGCCCTGCCCGCGGCCACCCGCCGCCTCCTCATCCATATCAACAATACCAACCCGATTCTCGACACGACCTCCGCCGAGCGGGCCACGCTCGATGCCCACGGCATCGAGGTCGCCTACGACGGCATGCGTCTGACGCTATGAATCCTACCGACGGGAGCCTGCCATGAGTGCGATCGCCGCCACGCCATCCGATGTCGCTCCGTTGCCGCCCGAGGCCTTCCGCGAGGCGCTGATGGCCAAGGGTGACTACTACCATATCCATCACCCCTACCAGGTCGACATGGCCGAGGGGCGCGCCACGCCCGAACAGATCCGTGGCTGGGTGGCCAACCGCTTCTACTACCAGGTGATGATTCCGCAGAAGGACGCCGCGCTGCTGGCCAACTGCCCCGACGCCGCCACCCGTCGGCGCTGGATCCAGCGGCTGCTCGACCACGACGGCCACGACGACGACGCCGGCGGCATCGAGGCCTGGCTGGCGCTGGGCGAGGCGGTGGGCCTGACCCGCGACGAGCTGTGGTCCCAGGAGCATGTGCTGCCGGGGGTGCGCTTTGCGGTGGACGCCTACGTCAACTTCGTGCGCCGTGCCAGTTGGCAGGAGGGGGCGATCTCCTCGTTGACCGAGCTGTTCGCCCCGAAGGCCCACCAGAGCCGGCTCGACACCTGGCCGATCCACTATCCATGGATCGACGAGGCCGGTTACGGCTACTTCCGCAAGCGGCTCAAGGAGGCGCGCCGCGACGTCGAGCACGGCCTGGAGGTGGC
>NZ_JASCQN010000054.1:0-409909 GCF_030010475.1 Halomonas kalidii
CCCATCCGCCGCACCAAGATCGTCGCCACCCTGGGCCCGGCCAGCGACCGCGACGGCGTGCTGGAGGCGATGATCGCCGCCGGCGTCGACGTGGTGCGCCTCAACTTCTCCCACGGCAGTGCCGACGACCACCGCCGCCGCCTCACCGCGGTGCGCGAGATCGCCGCGCGCCTGGGCCGCAGCGTCGCCGCACTCGGCGACCTGCAGGGGCCCAAGATCCGCATCGCCCGCTTCCGCGACGGCGCCGTGGACCTCGAGGAGGGCCAACCCTTCGTCCTCGACATGGCCCTCGACGCCAACGCCGGCGACGCCACCCGGGTCGGCTGCGACTACAAGACCCTGGCCGACGACGTGGTCCCCGGCGACCGCCTGCTGCTCGACGACGGCCGCCTGGTGCTCGACGTCAACCGCGTCGCCGACCACCTGATCCACACCTCGGTGGTGGTCGGCGGCCGGCTCTCCAACAACAAGGGCATCAACAAGCAGGGCGGCGGGCTCTCGGCCCCGGCGCTCACCGACAAGGACCGCGCCGACCTGGAGACCGCCATCGACATCGGCGTCGACTACCTGGCGGTGTCCTTCCCGCGCAGCGCCGCCGACATGCGCGAGGCCCGGGCGTTACTGGGCGAGGCGGGCAAGGAGATCGGCCTGGTCGCCAAGCTCGAGCGCGCCGAGGCCGTCGCCGACGAGGCGACCCTCGACGGCATCATCGAGGCCAGCGAGGCGGTGATGGTGGCCCGCGGCGACCTCGGCGTGGAGATCGGCGACGCCCAGCTGATCGGCATCCAGAAGCGCATCATCAAGCGCGCCCGGGCGCTCAACCGCGCGGTGATCACCGCCACCCAGATGATGGAATCGATGATCGAGTCGCCGCTGCCGACCCGCGCCGAGGTGTTCGACGTGGCCAACGCCGTGCTCGACGGCACCGACGCGGTGATGCTCTCGGCCGAGACCGCCGCCGGCGACTTCCCGGTGGAGACCATCGAGGCCATGGACCGGGTGTGCCTGGGCGCCGAGCGCGAGCGGATCGCCCAGGAGTCGGGGCACCGCATCCACGAGGGCTTCACCCAGATCGACGAGACCATCGCCCTGTCGGCGATGTACGCCGCCAACCACCTCGCCGGGGTGGCCGCCATCGCCTGCATGACCGCCTCCGGCTACACGCCGCTGATCGCCTCGCGGATCCGCTCGGGGCTGCCGATCGTCGGCCTCGGCCACAGCCCCATCGCCCAGCGGCGCATGGCGCTCTATCGCGGCGTGGTCTCGCTGCCCTTCGACACCAGCGAGATGAGCGCCACCGAGGTCAACGAGCGGGCGCTGGCGCTGCTGGTGGAGAAAGGCATTGCCGAGCCCGGCGATCATGTCATCCTGACCCGGGGCGATCACATGAACGCCCATGGCGGTACCAACACCCTGAAGATCCTCGAGGTGGGAGACCATGACTGAGCCACGCCCGCGGCGCAGCGTGCGCCGCACCCTGCCGGAGCGCAAGCGCATCGCGCTGATCGCCCACGACGGCAAGAAGGAGGAACTGCTGGAGTGGGCCACGCGCTGGCGCGAGACCCTGACCGATCACGAACTGATCGGCACCGGCACCACCGCCCGGCGCGTCGCCGACACCCTGGCGCTGCCGGTGACCGGGCTGATGAGCGGCCCGCTGGGCGGCGACCAGCAGATCGGCGCCCTGATCACCGAGCAGAAGCTCGACCTGCTGGTGTTCTTCTGGGACCCCTTCGCCCCCCAGCCCCACGACCCCGACGTCAAGGCGCTGCTGCGCCTGGCCGCCCTGTGGAACATCCCGGTGGCGTGCAACGCCGCCAGCGCCGACTTCCTGATCAGCTCGCCCTGGCTCACCCGGGCCTACGAGATGGCCATCCCCGACGCCGGGGCCTGGATCGCCAGCCGCACCGGCGAATGACACCCTTATTACGACAACGCATAACGCCACGAGATGTGAGGCCACCATGTTCCAGCTCACCCGCAGCGTCACCTGGCAGGCCCTGAAGCGCCTGCACGAGCAGACCGCCGACGACCGTATCCGCGACTACTTCACCGCCGACCCGCAGCGCTTCGAGAAGATGAGCCTGCGCGTCGGCGGCTTGTTCCTCGACTACTCCAAGCACGCCATCTCGGGCGCCGTGCTCGACAAGCTGCTCGAGCTGGCCGACCACTCGGCGCTGGTGCAGCGCCGCGCCCAGATGTTCTCCGGCGACATCATCAACGTCACCGAGGACCGCCCGGTGCTGCATACCGCCCTGCGCAACCAGGGCGAGGGACCGCTGATGGTCGACGGCAAGGACGTGATGCCGGAGATCCAGCGCACCCGCGAGCAGATCCGGGCGTTCTCCGAGGCCGTGCGCAGCGGCAAGTGGAAGGGCTACAGCGGCGAGCGCATCAAGGACGTGGTCAACATCGGCATCGGCGGCTCCGACCTGGGCCCCAACATGGCCAGCCGGGCGCTGCTCAAGTACCGCCACCCGGAGCTCAACTTCCACTTCGTCTCCAACGTCGACGGCGCCCATATCCAGAAGGTGCTCAAGCGCCTCGACCCGGCCACCACCCTGTTCATCGTCTCCACCAAGACCTTCTCCACCCAGGAGACGCTGCTCAACGCCAAGACCGCACGCCGCTGGTTCCTCGACAATGCCGGCGAGGACGCCGACGTCGGCGCCCACTTCATCGCCGCCTCCACCAACCGCCAGGCGGCCATGGAGTTCGGCATCCGCGAGGAGAACGTCTTCGAGTTCTGGGCCTGGGTCGGCGGGCGCTACTCGATGTGGTCGTCGATCGGCCTGCCCATCGCGCTCTCCATCGGCTTCGACGGCTTCATCGAGATGCTCGAGGGCGCCTACGAGATGGACCAGCACTTCCTCTCCGCGCCCTTCCGCGAGAACATGCCGGTGCTGATGGCGCTGATCGGCATCTGGTACATCAATTTCGTCGGCGCCGAGACCCAGGCCATCGTGCCCTACGACCAGGCACTGCATCAGCTGCCCTCCTTCCTCCAGCAGCTCGACATGGAATCCAACGGCAAGTCGGTGGACATCTTCGGCCACCCCGTCGACTACAAGACCGGCCCCATCGTCTGGGGGCAGACCGGCTCCAACGGCCAGCACGCCTTCTTCCAGCTGCTGCACCAGGGCACCCGCTACGTGCCCATCGACTTCATCGCCTCGCTGAAGCCCGAACCGGGGGTGGAAGACCATCACTTCGCGCTGCTCACCAACATGCTGGCCCAGGCCAACGCCTTCATGGAGGGCAGCCAGAGCGGCAGCCGGCTCGACCCCTACAGCTGCCCCGGCAATCGCCCCTCCAGCGTGCTGCTGCTCGACGAGCTGACGCCGAAGAACCTCGGCGCCCTGATCGCGCTCTACGAGCACAAGGTATTCGTCCAGGGGGTGATCTGGAACATCAACTCCTTCGACCAGTGGGGGGTGCAGCTCGGCAAGCGCATCGCCGGCGAGATCAGCGAGCGGATCGACGAGCACAGCCAGGACTTCGATGCCTCGACCCAGGGGCTGCTGGCCCTGGTGCGGGGGCACTTCCGGGAAGAGGGGCTCGGGCATGGCGACGCCGCGGCCGAGCCGGCAGCGACCGCCCGCGCCGGCGGGGGCAAGGCCGGCAAGCGAGGCCGCAAGGGCTGAGCCCTCGCCTGCCCGATTGCGGGTGGCGTCAGGCCCGCGCCGCGGCGCGGTGCCCGACGCGATGGCCCGACCAGGCCCCGGCCAGCCAGAGCACCACGCTGAGCAGCACATAGCCAAGCGCCAGGCCCGCCCGGCCCTGCTCGAGCAACTGGAGCGTCTCGAGCCCGAACAGCGAGAAGGTGGTGAAGCCGCCACAGAAGCCGGCCACCAGGAAGGGTTGCCAGCGGGCCACTCGCCCGCTGGTGCGCCGCGCGGCGTAGGCGGCGAAGGCGGCGATCAGCCAGGAACCGAGCGCATTCACCGCCAGGGTCGCCCAGGGAAAGGCAGGCCCGGCGAGGCCCGGCATCGCCAGCGAAACCAGGTAGCGCAGCGCGGTCCCGAGCGCACTGCCGAGCCCCACCGCCGCATAGGCGCGCCAGGCGATCATGCCGCCACTCATGCCGACCACCAGACCAGCGCCAGCCACCAGCCGAGCCCGAGCGCCAGGAGGCCGACGATCAGGGTCACCAGCAGATTGGCCAGGGCGGCGTGGATGCGCCCCTGCTGCCACAGCGTCAGGGTCTGCAGGCTGAGCGACGACACCGTGGTATAGCCGCCGAGCAGTCCGATCGCCAGCAGCTGCCAGAGCGGCCCGGCGCCACCGGGTGCCGACGGCCCCAGCACGCCCGCCAGCAGCCCCATCAGCAGCGCACCACTGAGATTGACCGCCAGGGTCCCCCAGGGGAAGGCGGCGCCCAGGCGGCGGGCCACCAGGTTGGCAAGGGCCAGGCGCCCCATGCCGCCCAGGGCCCCGCCACCGGCCACCAGCAGCAGGCCCGTCAGGCCGATACTCATGTGCGCCTCCCTGCCCTCGGCACCCGCCATAAAAAAAGACCACCCACGAGTGGGTGGTCCAAGTGTATCGCATGCTTACCTGGCAGGGGTCGTGCGGGTGAACGACCACGCTACAACAATGGCACAATTTTCTGTTAATGTACAAATATCGTACATGGCTGCGCCCTGCCCGGGCCTTGCCCTGGCCGCGGGTCGTGATCATCGCCCAAAGTCCGTATCATCCGGCCCATGGTCACACCCCCCTGATGCCACCCTCGATACCACGCCCAGAAACGGAGGTCACAGCGTGAATCCCATGCGAGCCTTATCCTTGACCCTCGGCTGGCTGTTGATCGCCCTGGTGGCGTTCACCGGCCCCGCCCAGGCCCAGCAGGCCGAAGACGGCGGCGACCCGGCCGCCTACGCCACCCTGGCCGAGCTCCTCGAGGACGAGCAGGCCCGCCAGCAACTGATCGACCGGCTGCGCGACCTGGCCGGCGACAGCCCGGCGCCCCGCCCCGAGACGGCAACGCCACCTTCCGCCACGCCCGAAGCCGAGCCTTCACTGCCGCGCCAGCTGGCCGAGGCCACCAGCCGCATCGTCAGCGATGTCGGCGACCAGTTCGAGAACCTGGTCGGCGTGGTCGGGGCACTGTTCACCGGCCGGCTGGGTGGCGGGGACGGCAGTTTCGACACGGCGGCCTTCACCAGCGCGGCCATCAACCTGGGCCTGGTGATCCTGGCCACCTTCGCGCTGTTCGTCGGCTTCCGCCGCCTGGTCAAGCCGCTGTTCACCGGCATCAGCCAGTGGTCGCTCAACGGTGCCGGCCTGACGCCGGTACTGCGCCTGGTGCTCTGCGTGGCCCTGGCCGCCCTGGTGGATGTCCTGGTCGTGGCGCTGGCCTACGTGGGCGGCAACCTGATCGCCACCTTCGCCATCGGCGAGACCGGCGAGCTCTCGACCCGCGCCTCGCTGTTCCTCAATGCCTTCCTGGTCATCGAGTTGCTCAAGGCCGCGGTGCGCATGCTGTTCTCGTCCCGTTACGAGGGGCTGCGACTGCTGCCGATCACCGCCGCCGAGGCCTCCTACTGGAACCGCTGGATCGCCCGGCTGATCGGCCTGGTCGGCTACGGCCTGATGGTGATGGTACCGCTGATCAACGCCTATCTTGCCCCCGCCCTGGGTCAGGGCATCGCCACCCTGATCATGTTCGGTGCCTTCGTCTATGCCGTGGCGGTGGTGCTCAAGAACCGCCTGCGCCTGCGTGATGCCATCGATGTCAAGGCCAACCAGGCGACCATGGCCGCCAGCCGGGTCTCGCTGCAGCTGTTCGCCCGCACCTGGCACCTGTTCGCCCTGGCCTACTTCCTGATGGTGCTGGTGCTGACCCTCACTCGCCCCGCCGACGCCCTGCCCTTCGTGCTCTTCGCCACCCTCAAGACCCTCGCTGCGGTGGTGGTCGGCATGCTGCTCTCGAGCCTGCTGAGCCAGACCATCGGCCGGCGCATCACCCTCTCCGAGGACCTGCGCCGCAAGCTGCCGCTGCTCGAGCCGCGCCTCAACAGCTACGTGCCCAATGCCCTGCGGGTGATCCGCACGATCATCCTGATCGTGGTGGTCATGGTGGTGCTCAGCGCCTGGGACGCCTTCGACCTGGCGGCCTGGTACGCCTCCGAGGCCGGTCGCGGCCTGGTCGGCAAGCTGGTCAGCGTGGCGGTGATCCTGGCGATCGCCGTGGCCGCCTGGCTGGGCCTGGCCAGCCTGATCGAGCACAAGCTCAACCCCGAGACCGGCGGCGGTGTGCCCTCGGCCCGCACCCAGACCCTGCTGACCCTGTTCCGCAACGCCCTGGCGATCACCATCATCACCATGACGGCGATGATCGTGCTGGCCGAGATCGGCATCAACATCGGGCCGCTGATCGCCGGTGCCGGTGTGCTGGGCCTGGCCATCGGCTTCGGCGCCCAGAAGCTGGTGCAGGACATCATCACCGGGATCTTCATCCAGGTGGAGAACGCCATGAACACCGGTGACGTGGTCACCGTGGGCGGCATCACCGGCACCGCCGAGCGCCTCAGCATCCGCTCGGTGGGTATCCGCGACCTCAACGGCACCTACCACATCGTGCCCTTCTCCAGCGTCGACACCGTCTCCAACTACATGCGCGAGTTCGGCTACCACGTCGGCGAGTACGGCATCGCCTACCGCGAGAGCATCGACGAGGCGATCGTCGCCCTGCGCGAGGCCTTCGACGAACTGGCCGCCAGCGACGACCACAAGATGAACATCCTCGCCCCGCTGGAAGTCGCCGGTGTCGTCGCCCTGGCCGACAGCTCGGTGAACATCCGCGTGCGCATCAAGACCACGCCCGGCACCCAGTGGGCCACCGGCCGTGCCTACAATCGCCTGGTCAAGCTGCACTTCGACGCCAAGGGCATCGAGATCCCCTTCCCCCACACCACCCTCTACTTCGGGGTCGGCAAGGAAGCCGAGGCACCGCCGGCGAACCTGCGCGTCATGCAGCAGGGCTTCGACATCGACGGTCGCCCGGGCGGCCAGCCGAGTTCCGGCGAAAGCAGCCGCGCGTCGGAGGACGACCCGCGCGCCAAGCCCAACCCCGTATTCAGGGGCGACTTCGACGAGGACTGATGCCACCGGCATCACCGACGACGGCGGGGCTGCCATGGGGCAGCCCCGCCGTCGTTGCGGACCCGGCGTTTCCGCCTCGTCAGTGCGTGGTCGCCAGCATCACCACGCTGAGTGCCGCCGAGACCCACATGGCCGGCCTGATCTCCTGCCACCGACCGGTGCCGAGCTTGATCATCACGAAGCCGAGGAAGCCGAAGGCGATCCCCAGGGTGATCGAGTAGGTCAGCGGCATCAGGATGATCGCCAGGAACGCCGGGAAGGCCTCGTCGGCCCGGCTCCAGTCGATCTTCGCCACCGGCGCCAGCATGAACAACCCCACCAGTACCAGCGCCGGCGCCGTGGCGATGCCGGGCACCAGCGACAGCAGCGGCGAGAGGAACAGGAAGGGCAGGAAGAGCAGCGCGATGGTGACCGCCACCAGGCCGGTACGCCCGCCCTGGGCGACCCCGGCGCCGGACTCGATGAAGGTCTGGGCGGCGCTGGTGCCGAGCGGCGCGGCGATCATCGAGGCGAAGGCGTCCACCGTCATGGAGCGCTTGAGATTGCGCGGGTTGCCGTCCTTGTCCTTGAGGTCCGCCGACTCGGAGAGCGCCATGAAGCAGGAGAGCGCATCGAAGAAGTTGGTGAACAGCATCACGAAGATGAACGGCAGGTAGGCCACCTTCAGCGCCCCCCAGATGTCCACCTGCATCACCGCGCTGAAGTCGGGCCAGGCGGCCAGGCCGCTCCACTGCACCATCACCTCCTCGCCCCACAGCCGCCCCATCGGCGCGGCCAGCAGGGTGGTCAGGGCGATGCCCAGGATCAGCGCGCCGTTGAAGCGCAGCACCACCATGATCGCCGTGGCCATCATCCCGATGAAGAAGATCAGCAGGCTGGCATCGAAGCTGCCCAGGGTCACCAGGGTCGCGTCGCTGCCGACGATGAAACCGGCGTTCTTGAAGCCGATGAAGGTGATGAACAACCCGATGCCACAGGTGATGGCATAGCGCAGCGACGCCGGGATCGCCACGATGATCGCCTTGCGCACGTTGAACATGGCCAGGGTGGCGAACAGTACCCCGGACCAGAACACGCAGCCCAGGGCCACCTCCCAGGAGAGCCCGGCCCCCAGCACCAGGGTATAGGTGAACAGGGCGTTCATGCCCATGCCCGGCGCCACCAGGATGGGGTTGCGGGCGTAGAGCCCCATGGCCAGGCTGCTCAGGAAGCTGATCAGGACGGTGGCGGAGAGGGCCGCCGAGAAGGGAATGCCGGCATCGCTGAGGATCGCGGGATTGACGACGATGATATACATCGATGCCAGGAAAGTGGCGACACCCGCGAGCACCTCGGTACGCAAGGTGGAGCCACGACGGCGCACACCGAAGTAGCGACCGATCCAGTGTTCCTCGCCACTTTCAGCGTAACGGTCTGATGGGACGGTTGAAGTCTGTTCCATGGTGGAGCCCATTGTTGTTGTCGAAGCCTGTTGTCGAAAGCCCCGAGGGCAACATCACGCGGCGATGTTTCCTCGGGATACGACCACAGGGTAGGCAATTCTTGACCAATTGGACAACACCTGGAGTACGACATTGGTATACAAAAAGAGATAACACCTGAATACCAGGTGGCCGGGCAGCAAAAAGGGCGCCGAAAGGCGCCCCGCATAAGAGGGATCACTGGCAGGTGGGCGGCGCCCCCGGGTCAGGCCTTGCCGCCGCCCTCCTTCGCCTTGCCCCGAGACTTGCCGCCGCCCGCACCCGGTTCGCCGACCTCGCTGGGCTGGGGCAGCGACGGCAGTGACTTGTCGAGCAGCTCGACACTCTGGCGGTAGTAGAGCTGACTCTTGTTGTGCTCGCCGAGGTTGGCGTAGAGCCGCGCCAGTTCGGCACAGACCACGCCACTGGGGCGTTGGCGCTGGCTCGCCTCGAAGTACTCCTGGGCCTTGGCCCAGTAGGCGTTGCGCAACGACAGCCGCCCCAGGGTGAGCAGCAGGTCGGGATCGTTGGGCCGCTCCTGCAGCCACTTCTCGGCATAGACCAGTTGGCGTGCCGCATCCACGTTGAGCAGGCCATAGCGCAGCACCAGGCGGCTATCCCAGTGCTCCTTGAGGGAGTGGCGCAGCAAGCGCTCGGCGATGGGCTCCTGGTTGCCGCGCACCAACGCCTCGGCGTAGAGCACGACCAGTTCGGTATGGCCTCGCAGATGATCGGGCATGTCGGCCCAGAGGTTGCGCACTCGCTCGATATCGCCTCCGTCGCGCGCCTCACGGATGATCAACTCGCGGTAGGCACGCAGCTCGAGCTGCTCGCGCTCCTGGCGCGAGATCAGTTGCTGGGCGCCGAGGCGGGGCATCAGGCGGCGCAGGCCGTCCCAGTCGCTGACGCTGAGATAGGCCTGCTTGAGCTGCTTGAGCACCTGTGGGTGGTTGGGCAGCTGGCGATCGAGCCGGGTGAGGATCGCCAGTGCCTCCTCGTACTGCTGGCGGTCGAGCATCAGCTGGGCCTGCATCATGCCCACCGCGGTGTCGGCCCCCTCGGTACTCAGGTGAGCCCGCTTGAGCAGCGTGTCGGCCTGGTCGTAGCGCCCCTGGTAATGGGCGGCCAGGGCCGCCGAGAGGTAGTTGACCAGCGGCGTGCTGGAGTCGTCGGCGGCCTTGACCAGCGACTTCTCGGCACGCTTCCAGCGTCCCTCGGCCAGCGCCACCAGGCCGCGCACGGTCCGCTTCATGGCATTGCGGTTGCGGGTGCGGCTGTTCCACACCTTGAAGCGGCTCATCGGCCGGCTCAGGCGCATCAGCACCCGCAGGCCGAAGTGCAGCACCACGAAGGCCGCCAACAGGAGGATCAGGCCGAACCAGAAGGAGGTCTGGAACGAGGTGTCGCCCACTCGCACCAGCCAGTAGCCCGGCACCGACATCATCAGCTGGCCGAACAGCGCACCGAGCGCCAGGCCCAGGACGACGATCAGGATCAGCTTTCTCATGCGTCGTCTCCCTGGGCACCGTTGCCCTGGCTGGCGCTACGCGTCTCGAAGCGACGCTCGATGAAACCGGCCAGGGCCTGCTGGGAACCGCTGATGTCGGGGAGCTCCGGGCGGATCGCCTCGCCCTTGAGCGCCTCGAGCCGCGAGGCCACCGAACGGACGCCGCTGGCGTCGGTGTCATAGTAGCCGTCGATCAGGGTCAGCGCCTTGTCGAGGCTGGCCTCGAAGAGCTCCTGCTCCTCCTTGAGCAGCGCCAGCTGGGCCTGCTCCAGCACCAGGCGCACGCTCTGGCGCAGGTAGGACTCCTGTTCCGGGGTGATCAGCGCCTCGAGGGCCGCGTCGTGATGACGCACGGTGACCAGCGACTTGAGCTCCTGGCCGAAGCGCGACAGCTGTTGCTGCCAGCCGCCGCTGGGGGCCACCTCGATGCTCGAGCGGGCGACCTGTTCCTCGATGTCCTGGCCCAGTGGCTGACGGGCGATCTGCTCCTGCTGGGCATTCAGCGCCAGCCACAGGCCGGTGCGATCGACCCGCGGCACCGCGTCCAGCGCGGCCAGTTCGGCGGCGATCTCGCGGCGCACCGGCACCAGGGCCGGGTTGTCGGCCTCGCGCAGGCGCTCGTCGGCGGTGCGCAGCAGCGCCGCGGCGCCCTCGACGTCACGCTCCAGCTGCAGGCGCTGGTTGGCCAGGCGCAGCAGGTAGGCGGCCTCGGCATGCAGCCAGTCGCGCTCGTCGGTCTCCTGCTCGCTGGCGAGTTCGGCCAGTACCCGGTCCAGGGTATCGTCCACCTCGCCGCGGTAGCTGGCGAAGTCGCCCTGCAGCTCGTCGATGGCGTTCTCCAGCGCCGCGTCGCGCTCGCTCTCGCCCGCGTCGAGGCGACTCTCCAGCTCGGCCAGGCCGTCCTGGCTCGCCGACTGCGATTCCAGCTCGGCGAGGCGTCGCTGCTGGGTGTCGAGCTTCTGCCACGCCTGCCAGCCGAACACCAGCGCGGCGACCGCCAGCACGATCACCAGCACCAGGGCGAGCAGGCCGGCCTTGCCGCCGCCCGAGCCGCCGGCGGTCGGGGAGGCCGGCCTGGCACCGCCACCCGCCCCGCTGCCGGCGGGCTTCGGCGGCTCCTTGCCGGCGCCCGTGCCGGGCGTTTCGGCGGGCTTGGCCGTCGTCGTCGACTGACGGGGCGGCTCGCTCTTGCTGGTGGAGACCCCGGCCTCGGATGACGACGGGGTCGTCGGCGGCGCAGTACTGTCGGCGGCCGCCGAGGAAGACGAGCCGCCGGCGGCCGGGGCCGTTGGCTGGCCACCCTTGCCACGGCGGCGCGAGCGACCCTTGCCCGCCGTATCGGCCTGGTTGCCCGGAGTCGTCGATTCCGCGCCGCCCTGGGCTGCGTCGGACGGTTTCTGCTGGTCGTCCTGGTCGTTTGATTGCTTGCTCATCTGTCGCTAGCCCTTTTCGAGATCGTCTTGATCGACATCGGCATCCTCCGGGTCGCAGGCTTCGGCCACCGCCGCCGCGAGAGCGGCCGGCGTGGCACCGGGCGCCACGACAGGGGCGCGAAACCCCAGTGTGCCGGCCAGTGTAGCCAACCTGGCGCTGGAAACGATTAGCGGTTGGTTCAAAGCGGCGTCGCCGCACCATCTTGCCAGATGTTCGAGGATTTCTCCGCTGCTGACCACCAGCGCCCGATAGTCACCCCGGGTCAGCCGCGCTCGACCGGCCGGTGCGGGGTCGAGCGGCAGGCGGCGGTAGACCGCCAGGCGGCTCACCCGGGCGCCACGTGACGCCAGGGTATCGGCGAGCACGGGACGTCCGCCCTCGCCGGCCACCAGCAGCACGCGCTGGTCATCGAGGCGCTGCAGCGACGCGAGGCGCAGCAGCGCCTCGCTGGTGTCTTCGCCGGCATCCGCCGGTGGCACGCGAACCCGCACGCCGAGTCGTTGGTGAAGGGTGGCGGCGGTGGCGGCGCCCACCGCGTAGCAGGCCAGGCCCACCGGCAGTTGCGGCCAGTAGCGGTCGAGCGCCTCGGCCAGGCACTCGGCGGCGAAGGGGCTCACCACCACCACCTTGTGGAAATGATCGATGTCCAGCCAGGCCGTACGCATCGCCGGGGTCTCGGACAACGGCTCCAGGCACATGACCTCGAGCCGCATCACCGGCAACCCCCTGGCCGCGATGGCCTCGGCCAGCACCTCGCCCCGCGCCCCGGGGCGGCTGATCAGAACCGGCCGGTCCGTCATCAACCGGCGCCGTAGACCTCGGCGAGAATCTCGCCGGCCCCCTGGTCGAGCAGCTCCTCGGCGACCCGGATGCCCAGCGCCTCGGGCTCGTGAAGCGAGCCGCGCCCCTCGGCACGCAGTACCTCGCTGCCGTCGGGGTTGCCCACCAGGGCGCGCAGCCAGAGGGTCTGGCCATCGTCCTCGAAGATGGCATGACCGGCGATGGGCACCTGGCAGCCCCCCTCCAGCCGCGTGTTCATGGCCCGTTCGGCCCGCACCCGGGTAGCGGTGGCCGGGTCGTCCAGCGGGGCCAGCAGCGAGATCAGCTCGGCGTCGTGCATGCGACACTCGATGCCCAGGGCGCCCTGGCCGCAGGCCGGCAGACAGACCTCCGGCGGCAGCTCCATGGTGATACGCTCGCCCAGCCCCAGGCGCCGCAGGCCGGCGGTGGCCAGCAGAATGGCGTCGAACTCGCCGGCGTCGAGCTTGCCCAGCCGCGTCTGGACGTTGCCGCGCAGGCTGAGGATCTCGAGGTCGGGACGCGCCTCGCGCATCTGCAGCCCGCGCCGCAGGCTGGAGGTGCCGATCCGCGCCCCCTCGGGCAGCTCGTCGAGGGAAGCATAGCGGTTGGAGACGAAGGCGTCGGTGGGTTCGGCGCCCTCGAGAATCACCGACAGGCCGAGCCCCTCGGGAAAGTGCATCGGCACGTCCTTCATGGAGTGCACGGCGATGTCGGCGCGACCGTCGAGCATGGCCTCCTCGAGCTCCTTCACGAACAGGCCCTTGCCGCCGACCTTGGCCAGGGGAGTGTCGAGGATCTTGTCGCCGCGGGTGGCCATGGCCACCAGTTCCACCTCCAGGCCGGGATGCGCCGCCATCAGGCGGTCACGGACGTGTTCGGCCTGCCACATGGCCAGTTGACTCTTGCGGGTGGCGATACGCAGCGTGGTGATGGCGTGCACGAGGTTCTCCCAGTACCGGGCCCTGGCGGCTGACCCTGCTCAGCAGATAGTGCCGCCCTGGCGGCCGGCGACGATGATTCGGACTGCCCCCATCATAAAGCACCCGGCGGGGCAGGAAAAATCGTGACCTTTCGCCACACCCCGACGGGGCGCGCCCCTCGCCAGCCCCGCCGACTCTGGTACACTTCTGCCATGTCCCGGCAGCGCGCTCACGGCGGCGCCACCACCGGCACGTCACCCACCGCACAGTCATGCAGGATGTCCAGCCCGATGAGCCCAAGTCCGACGAGCAACAGCACCAACCAGTCCTGGGGCGGCCGCTTCAACGAACCCACCGATGCCTTCGTCGAGCGTTTCACCGCCTCGGTCGACTTCGACCGACGCCTCGCCCTCCACGACATCCAGGGCTCCGTCGCCCATGCCACCATGCTGGCCCGGGTGGGCGTGCTCACCGACGACGAACGTGACGCCATCATCGCCGGGCTCGGCAAGATCCGCGACGAGATCGAGCGCGGCGAGTTCGCGTGGTCGGTGAAGCTGGAAGACGTGCACATGAACATCGAGGCGCGGCTCACCGAGGAGATCGGCGTCACCGGCAAGAAGCTGCACACCGGGCGCTCGCGCAACGACCAGGTGGCCACCGACATCCGCCTGTTCCTGCGTGACGAGATCGATCTGGTGGCCGGGGAGCTCGCCCGCCTGCGCGAGGGGTTGATCACTCTCGCCGAGGGCGAGGCCGACACCATCATGCCCGGCTTCACCCACCTGCAGACCGCCCAGCCGGTCACCTTCGGCCACCACCTGCTGGCCTGGCAGGAGATGCTGGCCCGCGACCACGAGCGACTGCTCGACTGTCGCCGTCGCGTCAACGTGCTGCCGCTCGGCGCCGCGGCGCTCGCCGGTACCACCTACCCCATCGATCGCCACGTCACCGCCGAGCTGCTGGGCTTCGCGCGCCCCGCCGAGAACTCGCTCGACGCGGTGAGCGATCGCGACTTCGCCATCGAGTTCACGGCCTTCGCCAGCCTGCTGATGATGCACCTGTCGCGCATGAGCGAGGAACTGGTGCTGTGGACCAGCGCCCAGTTCGACTTCATCGACCTGCCCGACCGCTTCTGCACCGGCAGCTCGATCATGCCGCAGAAGAAGAACCCCGACGTGCCCGAGCTGGTGCGCGGCAAGACCGGCCGGGTCTACGGTCACCTGATGGGCCTGCTGACCCTGATGAAGTCCCAGCCGCTGGCCTACAACAAGGACAACCAGGAGGACAAGGAGCCGCTGTTCGATACCCTCGACACGGTCAAGGACTGCCTCAAGGCCTTCGCCGACATGGTGCCGGCCATCGAGGCGCGCAAGGCGAACATGCTCGAGGCGGCGCGGCGCGGCTTCTCCACCGCCACCGACCTCGCCGACTACCTGGTACGCCGCGGCGTAGCCTTCCGCGACGCCCACGAGATCGTCGGCCAGTCGGTGGCCTACGGGTTGCGCCACAAGAAGGACCTCTCGGAGATGAGCCTCGAGGAGCTGCAGCAGTTCTCCGACGTCATCGAGGCCGACGTCTTCGAGGTGCTGACCCTGGAGGGCTCGGTGGCTGCACGCAACCATATCGGCGGCACCGCGCCGGACCAGGTGCGCGCCGCGGCGAGCCGCGCCCGCGAGGCACTGACGGCCCTGGGCGGTGCGGCCTGATGCGGCGCCTCGCCCGGACCGCCGCCCCCCTGTGGCTGGCCCTGATGCTGGGCGCGGCGCTGGCCGGCTGCGGCCAGAAGGGCCCCCTCTACCTGCCCGATGACGAGGCGGCGGCCGAGCGCTACGGCGCCCCCGCCGATACCGACGACGCGCCTCAAGACAGCGAGACCTAGGCATGGATCATTTCGAATATCGCGACGGCGTGCTCTACGGCGAGGAGGTGCCCCTGACCCGCATCGCCGACGAGATCGGCACGCCCTGCTACGTCTATTCCAAGGCCACCCTGGCGCGCCACTTCCGCGCCTACACCGAGGCCCTGGGCAGCCACCCTCACCTGATCTGCTACGCGGTGAAGGCCAACTCCAACCTCGCGGTACTCGGCCTGCTGGCGCGGATGGGCGCCGGCTTCGACATCGTCTCGGTGGGCGAGCTGGAGCGGGTGCTGGCCGCCGGCGGCGACCCCGCCAGGGTGGTCTTCTCCGGCGTCGCCAAGCAGGAGGCCGAGATGGCCCGGGCGCTGGAGGTCGGGATCAAGTGCTTCAACGTCGAGTCGCGCCCCGAGCTCGAACGGCTCGATGCCGTGGCCGGGCGGCTCGGCAAGGTCGCGCCGGTGTCGCTGCGGGTCAACCCGGACGTCGACGCCGGCACCCACCCCTACATCTCCACCGGGCTCAAGGACAACAAGTTCGGCATCGCGGTGGACGAGGCGCTGGCCGCCTACGAGTTGGCCGCCGGCCTGCCCAACCTCGAGGTGGTGGGCCTGGACTGCCATATCGGCTCCCAGCTCACCGAGCTCTCGCCCTTCCTCGACGCCCTCGACCGGCTGCTGGTGCTGCTCGAGCGACTGCGCGACCGCGGCATCGAGGTCGAACACCTCGACCTGGGCGGCGGCCTCGGCGTGCCCTACCACCACGAGCGCCCCCCCCAGCCCTTCGACTACGCCACCGCCCTGCTCGAGCGCCTCGCACGCTGGGAAGGCAGCGAACGCCTCACCCTGCTGTTCGAGCCGGGCCGGTCGATCGCCGCCAATGCCGGGGTGCTGCTGACCCGGGTCGAGTTCCTCAAGCCCGGCGAGACGAAGAACTTCGCCATCGTCGACGCCGGCATGAACGACCTGATCCGCCCCGCGCTCTACCAGGCCTGGCAGGCGATCCTGCCGGTGGACACCCGGCATGTGCGCGAGAGTGCCACCTACGACGTGGTCGGGCCGGTCTGCGAGACCGGCGACTTCCTGGGCAAGGACCGCGAACTGGCCATCGCCGCCGGCGACCTGCTCGCGGTACGCTCGGCCGGGGCCTACGGCTTCGTCATGGCCTCGAACTACAACAGCCGGCCGCGCCCGGCCGAGGTGATGGTCGACGGCGAGCTCGTGCACCTGGTGCGCCGCCGCGAGCCGCTCGACGCGCTGTGGGCCGGCGAGTCGCTGCTGCCCGACGACGGCGAGGAGGCACGCTGATGCTGCTGCACTTCACCAAGATGCATGGCCTCGGCAACGACTTCATGGTGGTCGACCTGGTCACCCAGCGGGCCCGCCTGGAGGAGGCGCAGATCCGCCGACTCGCCGACCGCCGCTTCGGCATCGGCTTCGACCAGTTGCTGGTCGTCGAGCCGCCCCGCGACCCGGACATGGACTTCCGCTACCGTATCTTCAATGCCGACGGCAGTGAGGTGGAGAACTGCGGCAACGGGGCCCGCTGTTTCGCCCGCTTCGTGCGCGACCAGCGGCTGACCCACAAGCACGAGATCCGCGTCGAGACCGCCGGCGGCCCGCTGACCCTGCGGGTGGAGGACGACGGCCAGGTCCGCGTGGACATGGGCGTGCCGCGCTTCGCCCCCGAGGCGCTGCCCTTCGACGCCGCCGAGGACCGCCTGCGCCACGCGCTCGAGGTGGCGGGCGAGCAGCTCGAGATCGGCGTGGTCTCGCTGGGCAACCCCCATGCCGTGCTGCGGGTCGAGGACATCGACACGGCCCCGGTGGCGCGCCTGGGCCCGGCCATCGAGGCCCACCCGCGCTTCCCCAGGCGGGTCAACGCCGGCTTCATGCAGGTGGTCTCGCCCCACGAGATCCGGCTCAGGGTCTACGAGCGGGGCAGCGGCGAGACGCTGGCCTGCGGCACCGGCGCCTGCGCCGCGGTGGCCTGCGGCATCCGCCAGGGGCTGCTCGAGAGCCCGGTCACCGTGCACCTGCCCGGCGGCGACCTGCGCATCGAATGGGCCGGCGACGACGCCCACCTGACCATGACCGGCCCCGCCGTGCGCGTCTTCGACGGCCGCGTCGCCCTGGGCTGACGCACGCCGGCGTCCCGGCAGAACAAGAGCCTTCAGTCGACCAGTTCCCTCGGCTGGAAAAGAGCCCCAAAGGAGAAGCCCGCATGACACGAGCCGCCCCCGAACCGCGCAAGACCCTCGATCCCGACCGAGTGGCCCAGTGGCTGGCCCGACACCCGGATTTCTTCGTCGGTCGCGAGGGGCTGCTGCAGCAACTCAAGGTGCCCCACCCGGAGGCCCGCGGCGCCACCTCGCTGCTCGAACGCCTGGTCCACGACCTGCGTACCCGCGCCGAGCAGGCCGAGTGGCGCCTCGAACAGCTGCTCGAGTCGGCGCGTCACAACGAGGCCCAGTACCGCCGCACCCGGGAGCTGGTGCTGGCCCTGCTGGAAGCCGAGAACAACGACGCCCTGGGCCAGGCGCTCGCCACCCAGCTCAGCGAGCGCTTCCACACCTCGGCGGTGGCCCTGTGGTGCCCGGCCAGCCTCACCGATGCCGAACCCCAGCCGCCCCAGCCGCCGCGCCACGTGCTCGACGATCACGCCGGCCAGCGCCTCGCCGCGCTGCTCGATGGCCGTGCCAGCCGCTGCACGCGGCTCACCCCCACCGACTGGAAGCGCCTGCTGCCTCATGCCCAGGCACCGCGCAAGGCCGGCTCCTGCGCCCTCGCCCGCCTGACACTGGGCGAGCCGCTGGGTTACCTGGTGCTGGCGAGCCCCGACCCCGACCACTTCCGCGCCAGCATGGACACCCTGTTCACCGAGTACGTCGGTGACGTGGTGGCCCGCCTGCTGATGCGCCTGGCCCACTCCCCCCATGGCTAGGCGCCCGGAAGCCGAGCACCCGCTGACGCGGGAGGTCGAGGCCTTCCTGGAGGGACTCGCCCGCACGGCCAGCCCGGCCACGGTGAGCGCCTACCGGCGCGACCTCGAGGCCCTGGCCGGCTTCGTCGCGCAGGGCGGCTGCGGCGACTGGGCCCGGCTCGACGTGACCCTGCTGCGGCGCTTCCTCGGTGGCGAGCGCAGCCGTGGCCTGGCCCCGCGCAGCCTGGCACGTCGCCGCGCGGCGATCTCGCGCTTCGCCGCACACCTGCTGCAGGCGGGCATCCTCTCGCACAACCCGGTGGCCCTGACCCGGGCGCCGCGTCAGCCTCGCCACCTGCCGAAACCGCTGGATGCCGACCAGCTGGCACAGTTTCTCGATGCCCCCCACGACGACTCGCCCCTCGGCCGGCGCGACCAGGCGATGCTGGAGTTGTTCTACTCCAGCGGCCTGCGCCTCGCCGAGCTCGCCGCCCTCGACCTCGGCGACCTGCAGCCCCGGCGTGTGCGGGTGCTCGGCAAGGGGCGCAAGCCGCGCCAGGTGCCGGTGGGCAGCCGTGCCCGCCAGGCCCTGGACGCCTGGCTCGAGGTGCGTGGCCGGCTGGCCATCGATGGCGAACCGGCGCTGTTCGTCGGCGCCCGCGGCGCCCGCCTCGGCCATCGCGCCATCCAGAAGCGCCTGAACGAGCTGGCCAGGGCCCGCGGGCTCGCCGAGCACCTCCATCCACACCGGCTGCGCCACTCCTTCGCCAGCCACCTACTGGAATCGAGCCAGGACCTGCGCGCCGTGCAGGAGCTGCTCGGCCACGCCAACCTCGCCACCACCCAGGTCTATACCCGGCTCGACTGGCAGCACCTGGCGGCCAGCTACGACGCCGCCCACCCGCGGGCGCGCCGCCGTTCCGATGACGAGGGTGGCCAGCGATGACCTCCGCCCGCCTCCAGGCCATCACCTTCGACCTCGACGACACCCTGTGGGACAACCATGGCGTGATGGAGCGTACCGAGACGGGACACTATGCCTGGCTCGATGCGGCCCTGGCTGACTGGCTGGAGCGGCGCGGCGAGGCGCCGGCAGTCCGCTTCGCCGAACGCTTCCCGCTAGGTGCCTACCAGGCCCGCCGGCTCGAGCTCGCCCGCCGCCACCCGCTGCGGCGGGGCGATTTCAGTTGGCTGCGCGAACGCGCCCTGGCGGCGCTGCTGGAAGCCTACGGCCTGCCGCGCAGCGCCGCCTGCCAGTGGGCCGCCCAAGCGATGCAGCGCTTCATGGCGCTGAGGCATGAAGTCTCCCCCCACCCCGAGGTGGAGCCGATGCTCGAGGCGCTGGGCAAACGTTATCGGCTGGCCAGCATCACCAACGGCAACGTCGATATCCGCCGGCTGGCGCTGCATCGCCACTTCCCGGTGGCCATCGCCGCCGGCGAGATGTTCGCTCCCAAGCCCGATCCGCGCCCCTTCCTGGCGGCGCTGGCCCGGCTCGACACCGTGCCGTCACGGGCGCTGCACGTGGGGGATTCCTGGCTGGAGGATGCGCTGCCGGCCCGCCGGCTGGGGATGCAGGTGGCCTGGATCGCCGCTGCCGACAGCGGCCTGCCGACGGGCATCCACCGCCTGGCCCATGTGCGGGAACTGCCGACCCTGATCGGGTGGCTGGAGAGGCGCTGACGCGCCGGCGCATCACCGCTCTCGGCTCCCGGGCGGCAGCCCCGCTACCGCCCAGCCCTCCAGGGCCCGGCCCAGGCGCAGCAGCGCGTAGACCACGAAGGGCGTGAGCAGCATCAGCGCCACGCCCCAGTCGCGGTTGTTGATCAGCCACACCAGCGGCACCACCACCGCCACGGCGGCCAGGCACCAGGCCGTCACGGCCAGTACGAGTCGGGAACGGGTCGTCACGGCAACCTCCTCAGCTGGCGATGATCTGGCGGTAGATCCCCGGCAGCGCCAGGGAGAGGTGCTCGGGACGCTGGACGATGGCATAGCCGCCGCGGCCGAACAGATGCGGGATGTAGCGCCCCGCCTGGCGGTCGATGGTCACGCCGAAGACGCGCACCTCCTGGCGCCGCGCCTCGAGCACCGCCTTGCGGGTGTCCTCGATGCCGTAGCGCCCCTCGTAGTAGTCGTTGTCGTTGGGCTTGCCGTCGGTGAGCAGCAGCAGCAGGCGATGGCGGTTGGGGCGCTTGGCGAGTTCGCCGGTCAAATGCCGGATGGCCGCCCCCATGCGGGTGTAGGAGCCGGGCTTGAGCGCGGCGATGCGCCGCGACACCCGCTCGCCCATGGGCTCGTCGAAGCCCTTGAGGGTGTTGACCCAGACCCTGTGGCGCCGCCGGGAGGTAAAGCTGTGGATGGCGTAATCGTCGCCGCAGCCGGCCAGGCCGTGGCCCAGCACCAGCAGCGCCTCCTTGGCGACGTCGAGCACCCGGCGGTCCTCCAGCCAGGCCTCGGTGGAGAGCGACACGTCCACCAGGATCGACACCGCCAGGTCGCGGGCCTGGGTGCGGCTGGCCAGGTAGAACCGATCGCTGGCCTCGCCGGTGGCGGCCAGGTCGCAGCGCGAGCGGATCACCGCGTCCATGTCCAGGTCGCTGCCGTCCAGCTGGCCGCGCAGGATCTCGCGGCGCGGGCGCAGCGCCTCGAACTCGCGCCGTACCCGGCGGATGCGTCGACGCGTCACCTCGTCGGGCGTCCAGTCCTCGCCCTCCTCGCCCTGCACCTCGCTGAGCACCACGCAGTGGTCGGGCAGGTAGGCCTGCTTGCGATGGTTCCACTCGGGATAGGTATGGCGCCCCTTCAACCCGCCGCCGGCGGCCTCGTCCGGCGCCAGGTCGAGGTCGAGCCTGAGCCTCGAGGCGGCCTTCTGGCGGTTGGGGCTGAGCACGATCTCGTCGATCTGGTCGGCGGCCTGTTGCGCCGCGTCCTCCTCCTCGTCCTCCACGTGGCGGTTGAGGTTCACCATCTCGGCCCAGGAGAGCATCTTCTCGGAGGCATTGAGGAGCAGCGAATCGTCGCGGTCGGCCTGGTCCTGCTCGCGGCGGTCGGCCTTGCGCTTGCCATGGTCGTCCTCCGCCTGCGGCCTGTCGCCGGCGAGGGGGGCCTCGTCGTCGTCCGCCGTGGCCTCGCGGGCTCCGTCACGGGTCCCCAGGGTCACGGCCTGGCCCCATAGCGGTACCGGCAGTGGCGGCCGATAGCCCCGCGGTGCCAGGAAGTCGTCCAGGGGGAAGGCCGCGTCGCGGATGGCGCGCTGCATGGCCAGGGGCCAGTCTCCCTCGGGGTCGGGGGCGCCCAGCTCCGCGCACAGGGCGGCTTCCAGGTCCGCCTCGCGGGGCGGCAGCCGCTTGCGCCGGGGTCGGATTGCCAGCAGCTCACCGCACAGGCGCACATAGCGATCGGTGAGCCCGGGGAAGCGGGACAGCGCCGCACGAGTGGCACGCCGCGCCTCGCGCAGCCGCAACAGGTCGGCCTGCAGCGGGTCGACGGCCGGCTCGACCGGCCGAGCCTCGGCCAGGAAGGCCGTGAGCCACAGGTAGAGGTCGCGGTTGAGCGCGGCCTCGGGAAACAGCGCCAGGCGCGGCGGCAGCAGCAGGTGTTCCTCGTCGCGCCGGGCCTGGTCGAGGTCCTCCTCGTCGAGGCCCAGGCGCTGGCGCAGGCTCAGCCGGTGGGCGGAGCCACGCCGGGCGATGGCGGCCACCTCGACGCCCGCCTCGCCGCCCCCGGCGCGGAAGAAGACCCCCAGCATCGGGCGCAGCGACTCCAGCGTCACCGCCGCCTCGGGGTGGTCGGGATAGCTCGCCGCCCCGGAGGCCCAGCGGTGCCAGTGGCGGCCGACGAACTCCTCGACCTCGAGGAAATCGAGCATGGACATGGGAAATACCTCAGCCGAAGGTGGCGTGGATGGCTTCCATCAGTCCCTCCTGGACGTCGGCATCGTCGGAGAGCGGCTCCACCAGGGTGGCGCGGGTGGCCTCCAGGATCGGCATGCCGGCGTTGATCAGGGTCGCGCAGTAGACCAGCAGGCGCGTGGAGACGCCCTCCTCCAGGTCCTGGCCCTTCATGGCGCGCAGGCTGGCCGCCAGGTTGACCAGCGCCGCGCACTGCTCGGCGGGCAGGCCGCTCTCACGGGCCACGATGTCGCGCTCCGTCGCCGGCGGCGGGAAGTCGAAGGACAGGGCCACGAAGCGCTGACGGGTGCTCGGCTTGAGCGACTTGAGGATGTGCTGGTAGCCGGGGTTGTAGGAGACCACCAGCATGAAGTCGGCCGGCGCCTCGAGCAGCTCGCCGGTGCGCTCCAGCGGCAGCAGGCGGCGATCGTCGGTGAGCGGGTGCAGCACCACGGTGACGTCCTTGCGCGCCTCGACCACCTCGTCGAGGTAGCAGATCCCGCCCTCGCGCACGGCACGGGTCAGCGGGCCGTCGACCCAGCGGGTCTCGCCGCCCTGCAGCAGGTAGCGGCCGGTGAGGTCGGCGGCGGTCAGGTCGTCGTGGCAGGAGACGGTGAACAGCGGTCGCCCGAGCTTCGCCGCCATATGGCTGACGAAGCGGGTCTTGCCGCAGCCGGTCGGCCCCTTGAGCAGCAGCGGCAGGCGCTGTCGGAAGGCCTGCTCGAACATGCCGCACTCGTTGCCGACGCTCTGGTAGAAGGGCAGCTCGCGCTCGCTGGCGGAGGTGGCCACGGAGGAAAGGGGCATGGGGACTCTCCCGGTCAGGATTCGAGGCAGGCGGCCCGTGGGGGCCGCCTCGTTCAGGTGCGCTGGGCGCCCGCGGTCAACTGGGTGCCGCCGGCCGGTACCTGCTCCCGGGCCGGACCGAAGAAGGCGTAGATCAGCAGGACCGCCCCCGCGGCCACGGCCACACCGGAGCCCAGGCGCATGATGTAGAAGAGGCCGAGCTGGCTCTGTACCTCCATGAAGTTCATGCCCAGCACGCGCTGCAGGTGGGTCTGCACCACCCCGGCGAAGGTCAGGGTGAAGGTCATGAAGCACATCGCCGAGGTCATGATCCAGAAGCCCCACATGTTCATCACCTGGTTGTACGGCTGCACGCGCCGCAGCTGCGGCATGGCGAAGGTGATGATACCGAGCATCAGCATCACGTAGGCGCCATAGAAGGCCAGGTGGCCGTGGGCGGCGGTGACCTGGGTGCCATGGCTGTAGTAGTTGATGAACGACAGGGTGTGCATGAAGCCCCAGACCCCGGCACCGAAGAAGGCGATGGTCGGGCAGCCCAGCGCCCAGAGCATGGCGGCCTTGTTGGGGTGGTTACGGCTGCCCTTCCAGAACATGGTGAAGGCGAACACCACCATGACGAAGAAGGGGATCACCTCCAGGGTGGAGAAGATGCTGCCGATGGGTTGCCAGTAGCTCGGCGCGCCGATCCAGTAGTAATGGTGACCGGTGCCGAGCAGACCCGAGAACAGCGACAGGCCGACGATGACGTAGAGCCACTTCTCGATCACCTCGCGGTCGACCCCGGTCATCTTGATCAGCAGGTAGCCGAGCAGCGAGGCCATGATCAGCTCCCACACGCCCTCGACCCAGAGGTGCACGACCCACCACCAGTAGAGCTTGTCCACCGCCAGGTTGGTGGGGTTGTAGAAGGCGAACAGCCAGAACACCGCGGCCAGCCACAACCCCAGCATCAACACCAGGTTGATGGCGGTCTTGCGGCCCTTGGCCAGGGTCATGCTGGTGTTGAAGAGGAACATCAGGAAGGAGATGGTGATCAGCACCTTGACCCAGAACGGCTGCTCGAGGAACTCGCGACCCTCGTGGATCCCGAACTGGTAACCGACCAGGGCGGCGGCACCGGCGAAGGCGAAGATCGCCAGCTGCACATAGGCCAGGCCGGGGCTGTGAATCTCCTGCTCGGCCTCTTCCGGCATCAGGTAGTAGGTGGCGCCCATGAAGCCGATCAGCAGCCAGACGATCAGCAGGTTGGTGTGGCTGACGCGCATGACGTTGAAGGGCATCAGCTCGGCCATGAAATTCGGCGCGACATAGACGGAGGCGGCCAGCAGGCCGAAGACGACCTGCAACGCGAACAGCGCCATGGCGACCATGAAGAATGGCAGGGCCACCTTCTGGGTTTCGTATTTCATCGGTGTATTTCTCCTTGGTTCATCCACCCGGACTCACGGTCATCCACGGCTCAGCCGGCGGGATGCGGAGGCCAGTCCTGGTCATCGATACCATCGGTCCACTCCAGGAAGTCGATCAGCGACTGCATCTCCTCCTCGCTGAAGTCGTAGGCAGGCATCTGGCGACGACCCTGGATCCCCAGCGGCTGGGCGCGAATCCAGCCGGCGAGGCCTGCACGAGCCGCCTCGGGGTTCTCGTGGCCGCCGTAGCGCTCCCAGACGTTGCCCAGCTCCGGCGCGAAGTAGGCACCCTCGCCCATGATGCTGTGGCAGTTGATGCACATGTTCTTTTCCCACACTTCCTTGCCGTGCTTGACGGACTCGGTGAGCCCCGCACTGTCGGTGGATGTGTTGACCATGTACCAGTGACTGTGGGCCGTCAGCGCGGCGAACAGCAGAAAGAAGAACAGCGACCCGCCATAGAAGATATTGCGGGCCGCCGATCGAGTGAGACCCTCGGCCATGAATCATTTCCCCCTTGCTGGTGTGATGTTTCCTCGGGACCGGATTGCCTCGGCTGCCTGTCCCTCCCCTCTATAAACATGTATATCACATGCATGTTTATAGAGTAGCAGCTCGGACGGGGCCCTGGCTTTGACACCGGTCAAGTTGCGGTGGACAGAATGTCGCAGCAGGGCGTGACGACCGCAGCTAACCGCGACGGAGAGCCGCAGGGACCGCCGGCGACGCTGCGCCGACGGCGAGACATCACTCCTTGTCGGTGATGTCCTCGATCCAGGTCAGGGCGGCGACACCGGCGGGAAGCCCGATGGTGGGGATGGCCAGCATGGCCACCTGCTTGAGGGCCTCGGGCTCGACGCCTTCGCGCAGGGCACGACGCATGTGGGAGTGCACCGCCCCTTCGGACCCGGCGCCCACCGACAGCGCCAGCTTGACCAGCCGGCGGGTGCGCGCATCGAGCGGCCCGCTCTCGGAGCAGGCCTTGCCGAGCCGGGAAAAGGCCTCCCACACCTCGGGATACTGTGTCGCCACCTTGCCGGCGCCGGAGGGAAGATCCTGTGGACTCATGGTCGGGCTCCTCGTCATGGTAGGGCTATGGAGAGACGTGATGAAAGCCGTCGTGAAGCGAAGGCTCGCCGCCTCAGTATAGGAGACTCCCGGGGCTCAAAGGCCGGCCAGCCAGGAGAGCGGGCTGTGGCGGATGGCGGCCCCCAGCATATAGAGGAAGGCGGCCACCGCGGCCAGCGCCGCCGCACCACGCATCGCCGGCGTGCGGCCACGCTTGATCGCCACCGTGCCCAGGCCGATGTAGGCCAGCAGGGCGAGCAGCTTGGCGGCCAGCCAGGGATGCTGGTGCGGCCACAGCGAGAGCATCACCATCAGGGTGACGCCCAGTGCCAGCAGGGCGGTGTCGACCAGGTGCGGCACCACCTTCACCCACCGCTGCTGGAGGAGCGGCGCCTGGCGCACCGACCACCAGGCACGCAGCGAGAACAGCGCCAGGCTCACCCCCGCCGTCGTCATATGCAGATGCTTGATCAGGACATAGTGTTCCAGCAACTTCCTCTCCTTTGCTTCGGGCTTCGGGCTTCGGGCAGGGTCGTGGCTCGAAGCCCGTGGCTCGTCGCCCGCAGCTGGCGCAAGGCGCCGGCTAGCCGTCCTTGCCATCCAGACGAGGCATGAACAGGGGGACAGTGTAGTGGAACAGGAAGATCAGGTAGGCGAGACACCAGAAGATGATGCCCAGGTTGTAGGTCCAGTGGGTGATCTGGGGAAACAGCGCCAGCACCGGGGAACGCAGCAGCGCCGCGACGAGCATCAGCCCCAGCGCCACCCCGATGCCCGGCAGGGTACGGATGGGGCGCGCGGTATGGCCCAGCGCGACCCGCGACATCATCGCCAGCATCATGGTGCCCATGCCACCGATGGTCAAGGCGTGCACCGCCAGCTCGGCCCGGATGACACCCAGCGCCGCCAGGGCCCACATGGCCAGGCCCACGGGGATGAAGGCGTAGCTGCCGTGCAGGCCCCAGAGCAGCGGCTCACGCCAGCTGGCGAGGCCACCCCAGCGGCCCAGGCGCACGGCATTGGCCAGGGCGGCCAGGCCCATCAGCGCCGCCAGCAGGGCGCCGGGCAGCGACACGCCGAGCATCACCAGCAGTTGGCCCGTCACCACGGCCAGGGTGCTGCCCAGGGCCAGGGCCTCGAGGGCGGGGATCGGCGCCGGCTTCGCGCGCCCCAGGCGGTTGGCGGTGAACATGGCGATCACCCGGCCGCCCACCACCACCATCAGCAGGGTGACCAGCAGCACCGCCAGGTAGGCGGCCTGGCGGATCAGCTCGGCGTCGCCGTTCATCACCCCCAGGTGCATCGCCAGGTTGGCGAGGGTCAGCAGCGCGAGCGCCGGCAGGAAGATCAGGTTGCGCCAGCGCTTCGCGGCGATCACCAACCGGGCCATGACGACCGCCACCAGCGGCAGGAAGGCCAGGTCGACCAGCACCGGCAGCCAGCCCGGCAGCCCCAGGGGAACGGCCATCAGCAGCCGGCCCGCCAGCCAGACGCCGACCAGCGCCAGCAGCGGGCCACCGCTGAGGCTCGGCAGCCCGGTCCAGTTCTGTACCGCGGTGAGCAGAAAGCCCGCCACCACGGCGGCGGCGAAGCCGAACAGCATCTCGTGCTGGTGCCAGAACATCAGCCCGCCATGGGGACGCAGCAGGATGTCGCCGTGCCAGAAGGCCAGCCACACCACCATGGAGACCACGCTGAACAGCGCCGCCAGCAGGAAGAAGGGCCGGAAGGCCAGACGCGCCACCGGCAGGCGCGTCAGCATGGAGGAACTCGCGGGGAGAGAGGATGGCTGCATGGCACAATACCCGACCGTAACGCTTGGATATGCCCATTCTGCGTCAGCCACCTCCCGGAAACCATGACTGGCATCAAGAATGCTTCTTATCGACGCCCCGGCATCAGTGACTCGTTCCTTCCTCGTAGCGCGTCTTGTTCCAGACGTTGTACTTGCCGGAGGGCTTGCTCATGGGGATGCGCTTCTCCTCTTCCAGGCTGTCGCCGTCGTAGACGATGACCGCGCCGTCGTCCGCCCAGACGCTCAGCAGCAGCTTCTCGCCGTGGCGGTCGAACTCCACGTGGGCGGCAGTCTTGCCGGGCTCGGGAGTGAGGGTCTCGATGATCTCCAGGCTGGCCTTGTCGATGACGTGGACCCGGTCGCGGTGGGGGCCGAAGAAGACGTCCACCCAGGCATAGGGCGAGTTGGCGTGGCTGCGCATGAAGAAGCCGGGGCCGTCGGTCTCGAGGGTCTTGATCAACGACCAGTCGCTCATGTCGATGATCGACACCGCCGCCATGGTCAGGTGCGGCAGCGCCATGACGCGGCGCCCCTCGTGCTCCCAGGTGATGCCCGAGCCCAGGTGCGGCATCCCCTCCAGGGGCAGGTCGGCGACCTTCTCGCCGCTGTCCAGGTTGACCACCATGCCGCCCTGGCCACCCCGTGAGGCGCCGATCACGTGCTCATACTCGAGGTCGAAGAAGAAGTCGTCCAGGTAGTCGGGCACCGGGAGGCGCCGCACCTGGAAGGTGGGGGTGTCGTGGCCGCGTTGCTGCTCCAGTGGCGTGGCCATATGACCGGTGGCGATCACCGGCTCGGTGGGCAACGGCCAGGGGATCTCCCACACCTCCTCGAGGTCCTTGAGCGCGGCGATGAAGCTGCCCCGCGGCGGCGCGGCGTAGACGGCGCTGACCCGCGAGCTCTCGCCGCCCTCGCCCACCACCGGGTAGACCTTCATCAGGTCGAGGTCGTGGGCGTCGAAGAGCACCAGGCTGTGGGGCAGATAGTTGGCGGCCATCAGGTAGCGGCCGTCGGCGGAGACGGCGATGTTGCGCATGTTGATGCCGGCGCGCACCTCGGCTACCACCTCCAGGTTGTAGAGGTCGTACTTGGTGATCCAGCCGTCCCGGGAGCCGAAGAAGACGTGGCGCCCGTCGGGCGTGTACTTGGGTCCGCCGTGCAGGGCGTAGCGGGTCTCGAAGCGGTGGATCGGCTCGAAGGTGTCGCCGTCGAGCAGGCTGGCATGGTGATCGCCGGTCTCGACCACGATGAAGAGGTTGAGCGGGTCGGCGTCGAAGCGCGGCACATCCGGCAGGCTGCCCGCGGGATGGCGCACGACCTGGCTGGCCAGGATCTCCTCCTTCGCCCAGTCGGGCTCGACCTCGGGCTCACGGTAGATCCACTCGACCAGGTCGCGGATCTGGCCGGCGTCGAGCTGCGCGCCGAAGGCCGGCATCTGGCTGGCCGGTCGCCCGTCGCGGATCACCGCCTCGGCGGCCTGCGGCTTGAGCCGCGAGAGGTTGCCCGGCAGCAGCGCCGGGCCGATGCCGCCCAGCCGCGCCTCGCCATGGCAGGACGCACACCGGGCCTGGTAGAGCGCGCGGGTATCGTCGGCACCGGCCGGCATCATGGCCGTGATCAGCAGCGCGGCGGCCAGGGCCCGCAGGGAGGTCCGGGGGGGAACGAGGCGTTTCACAGGGCAATCCGCTCCCGCGCCAGTTCCAGGGTCGCACCCTCGGCGCAGGTCGCCTTCTCGGGGGCGGGCTGGGCCAGGGTGTCGGCCAGGCGCACCACCTCGCCCACCACGATCAGGGTGGGCGGCCTGAGTCCCTCGCTCGCGATGGTCTCGACCAGCTCACCCAGGCAGGTGATCACCCGGCGCTGCTCGGGGGTGGTCCCCCGCTCCACCAGGGCCACCGGATGACGGGCGGGCAGGCCGTGGCGCTGCAGCTCGCGGCTGATCAGCCCGGCATTGGCCAGGCCCATGTAGAACACCACCGTATGGTGCGGGCTCGCCAGCGCGGACCAGTCCAGGGCCAGCTCGCCGTCGCCCTTGCAGTGGCCGGTGACGAAGGCGACGCTCTGGGCGTGGTCGCGATGGGTCAGCGGAAAGCCACCGTAGGCGGCACAGCCCTGGGCGGAGGTGATCCCCGGCACCACCCGGAAATGGATGCCGTGCTCGATCAGCACCTCGGCCTCCTCGCCGCCGCGACCGAAGATATAGGGGTCGCCGCCCTTGAGCCGCACCACCCGCTTGCCTTTCTCGGCCAGGTGCACAAGCAGGGCATTGGTCTCGTCCTGGGTCAGGGCATGGCAGCGCGAGGCCTTGCCCACGTAGAAGCGCCGGGCTCTGGGGCTGGCCAGGGCCAGCACCTCACGAGAGACCAGGCGGTCGAAGACCAGGCAGTCGGTCTGCTCGAGCAGCGACAGGGCCCGCAGGGTCAGCAGCCCGGGATCGCCGGGCCCGGCGCCGACGATGGCCACCTCGCCGGGGGCCAGCGGCGCCTCGGCGAGAGCATAGGAAACGCGACGTGACGGCATGGCGGAGTTCCTCGCAAGCCTACTGGATTTCGACGGCCTGGATGGCCTCGAAGGGAGCACAGATACGGCGCTCACCGGCGCCCTCGACCCCGATCTCGCGGTGGGTCAGGTAGCAGCCGGGGTCCTCCTCCCAGGGGTCACCGGTGACCTTCCAGGCCCGCACCCGGGTGTTG
Organism: Halomonas kalidii; assembly: GCF_030010475.1. Lineage (NCBI taxonomy): Bacteria > Pseudomonadati > Pseudomonadota > Gammaproteobacteria > Oceanospirillales > Halomonadaceae > Halomonas > Halomonas kalidii. The sequence continues at coordinate 29,675 of NZ_JASCQN010000054.1, forward strand.
CCGTTGCAGATCGACAGGTAGCAGCACTCGGCGCAGCGCCCCTTGAGCGGCCGCGGACGCTGGCGGAAGCCGACCATCAGCGGGTCGCGGGTATCGCGCCAGATCGTCGAGAAGGGCCGGCTGCGGACGTTGCCCAGGTCGTGGTCCCACCAGAAGGTGTCGGGGTGGACGTTGCCCAGGTTGTCGATGTTGGCGATATGCTCGCCCGAGGCGTTACCGCCCCAGTGGATCAGCCGCCGCTCCAGGGCCTCGGCCTGCTCGGGGAAGTGCTCGCGGGCCCACATCAGCAGGAAGGGGCCGTCGGCGTCGTTGTTGCCGGTGACGTATTCCCGCTCCACGCCCCGCGATAGCCCCTCGCGGCAGTGGTCGAACAGGCGGGTCATGGCATCGCGGGTCATGCGGTACCAGGCGTCCTGCTTGCTGTGGCGCCGGCCGCGGCCGCCGTAGTTGAGATGCGAGAGGTAGAACTTGTCGACGTCGTGCTCGTCGAGCAGCGCCAGGATGTCGCCGAGCTGCTCGACGTTCTCGCGGGTCAGGGTGAAGCGCAGGCCGACCTTGATGCCGCGCGCCTTGCACAGCTTCACCGCGTGCATCGACTCGCGGAAGGCCCCCCGGCGCTGGCGGATGACGTCGTGGGTGGCCTCCAGGCCGTCGATGCTGATGCCGACGTAGTCGTAGCCGACCTCGGCGATCTCGTCGATGTTGGCCTCGGTGATCAGGGTGCCGTTGGTGGAGAGCCCAGTGTAGATGCCCAGCTCCCGGGCGCGGCGGGAGAGCGCGAAGATGTCGGGGCGCATCAGCGGCTCGCCGCCGGAGAGGATCAGCGCCGGCACCCGGAAGGCGTGCAGGTCGTCGAGCACCGCCTGGGCCTCGGCGGTGGAGAGCTCGCCGGCGAAGTCGATATCCGCCGAGGTGGTGTAGCAGTGCTTGCAGGTCAGGTTGCAGCGGCGGATCAGGTTCCAGATCACCACCGGACCGGGCGACTCGCGCGCCGGCTCCCTTGCTTCATGACCCAGGGGGCCCGGCTCGATCAGCGACTTGATGTAGCGGGTGACGCGAAACATGGCTACCTCCGGGGCGGATCCTCGGGACGAGCGGCGAGCCGCAGTCCGGTCTTCTTGAGGATGCGTGAGCTGTAGAGGATGCGGTGGTCGTGGCACGCCTCGCCCAGGCGCTCGCGCAACACCGCCGCCTGACGCTCGACCTCGTCGCGGCTGCGACCGTGGAGCATGGCGAACAGGTTGTAGGGCCAGTGGGGCAGGTGCCGCGGCCGGCGATAGCAGTGGCTGACGCCCTCGATGGCCGCCACCTCGCGGCCCAGGCGGTCGATATGTGCGTCGTCGACGTCCCACACCGTCATGCCGTTGGCCACATAGCCGAGCCGATAGTGGTTGGGCACGGCGGCGATGCGGCGGATGATCCCGCCGTCCTGCATGCGCTGCATGCGACGCCGCACCTCGTCGCCCGACAGGCCGACGCGCTCGCCCACCGCCCCCCAGGGGTCGGGGACCAGTGGCAGGCCGGCCTGGGTGGCCAGCACGATGGCGCGGTCGGCGGCGTCGAGCCCCTGGGGCGGCCTAGACGGGCAGATGGAGACGGACATGGAACTCCTCCTCCCTGGGCATGTTGTAGACGGCCAGGCCGGTGACGGCCTCGATCCCGTCGATCACTTCCCGAATGCGCTCCGGGGTCTCGGTGGCCAGCACGAACCACATGTTCAGGGCATGCTCGCGGCGGTAGTTGTGGGCCACCTCGGGGAAGGCGTTGACCGCGTCGCTGACGCGCTCATAGTCCACTTCCGGCACCGCCAGGGCGGCCAGCGTCAGGCCGCCGCCCAGGCGCTCGGCGTGGTACATGGGCCCGAAGCGGCTCAGCACCCCGTCGCGCAGCAGCAGTTCGAGCCGATACAGCAGCTCGCCCTCGCCGATCGCCAGCTCGGCGGCCACCGCCGCATAGGGGCGCGACACCAGCGGCAGCCCCGCCTGCAGGCGATTGATGATCCATCGATCGGCCGCGTCCAGCGCGGCCGTGTCAGGGTGCAAGGCGATCACGGGGCTCGTCCTCCCGGCAGTAGCGGCCGCCGCACTGGCGGTAGGCGTGGGTGCTGAAGAGCACCCGATGGGGTACGGCCTCCAGCCCCTGGCGCGCAATGATGGCCGCCAGCTGATCGAGCACCCGCTCGCGGCGGGTGCCGTGGATCATGCAGAAGAGGTTATAGGGCCAGTCGGGCAGGCGCCGCGGGCGGCGGTAGCAGAGCCTCACGGCGGTCTCCCGGGCAAGCCGACGGCCCACCATAGCGACCCGCTCGTCCGGCACGTCCCATACCACCATGGCATTGGCCTGGAGACCCAGGCGGCGATGGCGCACCACCAACCCCAGGCGCTTGATCAGCCTCTCGGCCTGCCAGCGGTGCACCAGGGCCATCACCTCCTCCTCGCGCAGCCCGCAGCGCTTGGCCAGGGCCCGCCAGGGACGCGAGACGATCGGCAGGCCCTCCTCGAGCAGGGCGCGTAGTCGGTGTGTCGCCGCTGGATCCGGGGTCGAGCGTGACGAGGGACCGATGAGTCTCATGCGCCCTCCTCCAGCTCGGTCCAGGGGATGGAGAACGCCAGGTCGATGTGATAGCCGTCGAGCATCGGCAGACGCAGCAGGGCGCGGCCCAGCTCGGCCTCCAGGATCTCGAGGCGTGCCTCGAGCGTCGCCTCGTCGGGGCCGGTCATCACGAACCAGAGGTTGTAGCCGTGCTCCCGGGCCAGATCTTCATGTGCATGCTCTTCACGTGCATGCTCTTCACGTGCGTAGTTGTGGTTCACCCCGGGGGCGCGATTGATGAGTTCTGCGAAGGCGTCGCGCTCGGCCTCCGGCACGGCCACCGCCGCCAGCAGGCTGGCGCCGGCCCGGGCATGGTCGAAGACCGGCCCCACGCGGCTCACCACGCCCAGCGACTGCAGGCGCTCGAGGCGGGCGATCACGTCGGCCTCCGGGCAACCGAGGCGTTCGGCCACGGCCGCGAAGGGGCGGGTGCAGACCGGCAGGCCGCGCTGGTAGCAGTCGATGAGGCGACGGTCCAGCGCATCGAGGTCATGAGGTTGGCAAGGCATCGGCACAGCTCACTTCTCCCGCGGAATGGGCGGGCGGGCCGGGGGCCCGCCGCCGGTTTCTCGATCAGTAGATATCGTGCTGGGTGTTGAGGACATTGAACTTGCCGGTCGGGGTGACCAGCCGCTCGTCCTTGATCACGTGCTTCAGCTCGCGGGTCGTGTCATCCACGACCACCAGCGCGGAGGTCTCGTCCATGGTGTTCCAGACGGAGAACCACACCTCGTCGCCGGCCTTGTTGTACTCGGGCTGCACCACGCGCTTCGGCCCCTCGCCCACGTCGGCCCACTCGGCGATGGGGAGCACCTCGAAGCCGGCCTCCAGGTCGTTGATGTCGAAGACCGCCACGCTCTGGCTGGGCCCCTCGCCCGGGTTGAGCGCGGTGTCGACGTAGAGGTTGTCGGACTCCGGGTGGGTCTTGATGAACAGCGAGCCGCCGCCCTGACCCTCCAGGGTCCGCACCACCGTCCAGGCGCTGTCCGGATGCCCGTCCGGATCGGTGCCGATCAACTGGATGGTGGCATCGCCCAGGTGGCTGGTGGCCCACACCGGGCCGAACTCGGGGTCGACGAAGTTGGCGCCACGCCCCGGGTGCGGGATCTTGCCCACGTCGACGATGGCCTCGAGCTCGCGCTCCTGGGCGTCGATCACCACGATCTGGTTGGATTCATTGGCCGCGGTCATGAAGTAGCGGCCCGAGGCGTCCCAGCCGCCGTCATGCAGGAAGCGGGAGGTGTCGATCTCCACGGTGCTGACGGCCTCCAGGTTCTCGTAGTTCACCAGGCGGACCTTGCCGGTCTCCTTGATGTTGACGATGAACTCCGGATGCTGGTGGGAAGCCACGATGGCCGCCACCCGGGGCTCGGGGTGGTACTCCTGGGTGCCCACGGTCATGCCCCGGGTGCCCATGATCTTCAGCGGCTCCAGGGTCTCGCCATCCATCATCACGTACTGGGGCGGCCAGTAGGTGCCGGCGATGGCGATCCTGTCCTCGTAGCCATCGTACTTGGAGGTCTCCACGGAGCGCGCCTCCAGGCCGACCTTGATGGTGGCGACGATCGCGGGCTCCTCCATCCACAGGTCGATCATGTCCACCTTGGCGTCGCGGCCGATGACGAAGAGATAGCGCCCCGAAGCGGACAGCCGCGAGATGTGTACCGCGTAGCCGGTGTCGAGGACCTGGACGATCTCCTTGCTGCCGCCGTCGATCAGCGCGATCTGACCGGCGTCACGCAGGGTGACCGAGAAGAGGTTCTCCAGGTCGAGGGCGTTCATCTGCTCGGTGGGTCGCTCCTCGGGCGGTACGATCACCTCCCAGGACGCCTGCATCTCGGCCAGGCCATACTCGGGCGGCACCGGCGGCTCGTGCATGACGTACTTGGCCATCAGCTCGACCTCGTCGTCGGAGAGATCGCCCGAGGTACCCCAGTTGGGCATGCCGGCCGCGGAGCCGTAGTTGATGAAGGCCTTGAGGTATTCCAGGCCCCGCTCCTGGGTGATATCGGTGGTCAGCGGCTTGCCCGTGGCCCCCTTGCGCAGCACGCCATGGCAACCCGCACAGCGCTGGAAATAGATCTCCTTGGCCGACTCGAACTCCTCGTCGGTCAGGTCGGGCGCGCCCGGGGTCCGCACTGTCCTGGCAGACGCCCCCTCCACGGCCGATTCGGCCCCCTGATAGGCGGCCTTGGACTCCTGGCCGGGGTCATCCTCGTAGGCGTACGCCAGTCCCATGCCCAGGGAAGCAGCCGTGATGGCCACCGCCAGCGGCTTGAGATACCCGTCTTTCTTCATCATCGTTCCACCTCTGTCGTGATCCACGAAAGCAGCATCGCCAGGCGGTGAGATTCTTGTTGTGCGGGGTGACCGGGGGTCCGGTGCTGCACTCCCGGAGCAAGACTGGGCCAGTAAAAATCATTTTTCATGCATCTTTTGCATCTCCCGCCCCGCTTTCGCACTCCACCTTGACGTGCATCAACGCGAGCTCGACCTACCTCCAAAGACAAGTTGCCAGACGCCGGAAAGCTTGATCCTCTCGACCCGTCGCACGCTCCATTGACGCCGGTCAAGGCGGGCCGGAGCCGCGGGCCCGACACTGGGCACCGACGACACCGGTCGCTGCCGATCCGAGGAACCCCCCATGCTCCGCCGCCATCGTCTCGCGCTGCTCTGTGCCCTCTGGCCGCTCGCCGTCCCGGCCGCCGCGACGGAACACGCTGCCATCGCCCCGGCCCGGGAGGCGGAACTGGAGACCCTGCTCTATCAGGACTGCGGCTCCTGCCACGGCATGACGCTGCGCGGCGGCCTGGGGCCGGCACTGCCCCGCGATCGCATGCAGGCGCTCGGTGCGGATGCGCTCAGCCATGTCATCCTGCACGGCATCCCCGGCAGCGCCATGCCCGGCTGGAAGGCGCTGATCAGCGAGGCGGACGCCCGCTGGCTGGCCGACCACCTGCAGACCGACAATCGGCTGGAAACGCTGGAAAAAGACTGATCTCTCGGCACAGGAGACCCGCCATGCCCCTTTCGCCTCCGCTCAAGACACTGCTCGCCGGCGTTGCCCTGGCCCTGCTGGTCGCCGGCCAGAGCCTTGCCGAACCGGCCGCGGGGGGGATCGAGTTGCGGGGCACCGGGGACCTCGGCGTGGTGATCGAGCGCGCCACCGGCAGCGTGGCGCTGGTCGACACCACCCGCAAGGCGGTGCTGCGCCACGTCGAGGGCTTCGGCGATCTGTCCCACGCCTCGGTGAAGTTCTCCCGCGACGCCCGTCACGCCTTCGTCTTCGGCCGCGACGGTGGCTTGACCCGGCTCGACCTGCTCACCGGCGAGGTCGACGGGCGCATCGTCCAGTCGGGCAACAGCATCGGCGGCGCCATCTCCCAGGACGGCCGCTTCGTCGCCGTGGCCAACTACGAGCCGGGCGGGGTGAAGATCTTCGATACCGCGACCCTGGAACTGGTCATCGACGTGCCGGCCACCTACCAGAAGCCCGACGGCACCAGCGACCGGGCCAAGGTGGTGGGGCTGGTGGATGCGCCGGGTAACCGCTTCGTGTTCAGCCTGTTCGAGGCCGGCGAGATCTGGGTGCTGGACCCGTCCGGCGACGAGCCGGTGCTGGAGAAGCACCGCGACGTGGGTAGCCTGCCCTATGACGCCCTGATCACGCCCAACGGCCGCTACTACATCGCCGGCCTGTTCGGCGAGGACGGCATGGCCCTGCTCGACCTCTGGCACCCGGAGGCGGGGGCGCAGCGCATCCTGCCGGACTACGGCCGCGGCGAGGAGCGCCTGCCGGTCTACAAGATGCCGCATCTGGAGGGCTGGGCCATGGCCGGCGACCGGGCCTACTTCCCGGCGGTGGGCCGCCACGAGGTGCTGGTGGCCGACACCCGTGGCTGGACACTGAGTGATCGCATCGAGGTCCAGGGCCAGCCGATCTTCGTGATGAGCCGCCCCGACGAGCAGCAGGTGTGGGTCACCTTCGCCCATCCGCACAACGACGTGGTCCAGGTGATCGACACCCGCCGCCACGAGGTGATCGAGACCCTCTCGCCGGGCGAGTCGATCCTGCACACGGAGTTCACGCCCCGCGGTGAGCACATCTGGATCTCGTCCCGGGACAGCGGTCACGTCAAGGTCTACGACACCCGCACCTTCGAGACGCTGGCGACCCTGCCGGCCGCGTCACCCAGCGGCATCTTCTTCACCCACCGGGCCCACCGCATCGGCCTGTAGCCTGCCGCGATGCGCCGGTTGGATATCAGCGGCGCGTCGAGGCGCAGGATCACGTCGAGGGGTGCGGGCAGCAGGCGGCGCTCTGGTTGTCCACAACGCCCGCGGCGCGCGGCTTGACAGAGGATGAAGCGGAGCCTAATGGTTAAGTCATAATATCACAGCGTGATATGTCCCGTGCCGCATCCCCGACGTCAAGAGGACGCCGCCATGAATCCCGTTACCGTGATCAAGCTTCCGTTCACCCGCCGGGCGGGCTGGAAGGCACTGCAGCAGCGGAAGCCCTCCATCCCGGTGCTGGCCTGGTGCCTGGTACTGCCCATGTCGCTGCTGCCTCCGTTGCTGCTCTACTACGCCGGCACCCACTACGGCGACGACTTCGTCCTGGGCTTCGCCGATCGCGAGTGGCGCTTCATCACCACCATCCTGTTCCTGGCCGAGCTGCTCACCTTCTTCGTGATGGGCTGGCTGATCCATACCGTGGTCAACGGCACCCGCGAGCTCTCGATCGACTACCCTGACGCCTACCTGCTGGCGGCCCTGGCGCCGCTGCCGCTGTGGTCCTCCGCGCTCGTGCTGCTGATCCCCAGCCTGCTGCTCAACGCCCTGGCCGTGCTGGTGGCGCTAGGCATCTCCTGCAGCCTGGTCTACCACGGCCTGCAGGCGCTATGTGAGCGCAGCGACAACGACGTGACCACCATGTACGCCACCTACACCATCATGGCCGCTGGCGTACTCGCCTGGGGGCTCTTGATGGCCATCATCTGGGCCTACTGAAGCACCTGCGACATCTTGTATCGGGAGACGGGGTTGGCATGCCGAATCATAAGATGTATCTTTCATGCATCTTAATGAGGTCCCCCCTAGATAGACGACGGAACCAACCCGATGCTGACGGCTGAACAGGAACACTTGATTGATACCACTGCCCCGGTCGTGGCCGACCACCTCGACGCCATCACCCGGCGCTTCTACCCGTTGATGTTCGACCGCTACCCCGAGGTCAAGCCGCTGTTCAACGACGCCCACCAGCAGAGCGGTGGTCAGCCCCGCGCCCTGGCCGGTGCGGTGCTGGCCTATGTGCAACTGCGCGCGGACCCGCAGAAGGCTCGCGATACCCTGGCCACGGTGGTCAGCAAGCACGTCTCCCTGGACATCCGGCCCGAGCAGTATCCCATCGTCGGCGAGTGCCTGATGGCCGCCATCGGCGAGGTGCTGGGCGAGGCGGTGACCCCGGAGATCGCCGCGGCCTGGAGCGCACTCTACGAGGAGCTCGCCGGCCTGCTGATCGAGCTGGAGGACCATCGTTACCTGGAATTCGCGCAGCGTCCGGGCGGCTGGCGCGGCACGCGGCGCTTCCGTATCGCCGCGACCCGGCAGGAGAGCACGGTGATCCGTTCCTTCGTGCTGGTGCCCGAGGATGGTGGTGCCGTCGCCGACCATCAGCCCGGCCAGTACATCGGCGTGCGTCTGGTCATCGACGGCGAGCCCGTCTACCGCCACTACAGCCTCTCCGACGTGCCCAACGGCACCACCTATCGCCTCTCCATCAAGCGCGAGCCGGACGGCCGGGCGAGCCGCCACTTCCACAACGTCCTGCGGGTGGGCGATAGCGTCGAGTTGCTGCCGCCCGCCGGTGACCTGACCCTGGCGGAAGGTGACGAACCGCTGCTGCTGGCCAGCGGCGGCGTTGGCCAGACCCCCATGCTGCCCCTGGCGCGCCACGCCCTTTCCCGGGGGCGCCGGGTGGTCTACCTGCACGCCGCCCTGGACGCCGAGCACCACGCCTTCGCCGACGAGGTCGCGGCCCTGGCCGCCGAACATCCGGAGCGGCTCCAGGCGGTGACGGTGCACGAGCGCGGTGACGATGCCGACCACAGCGGCCGGGTCGACCGCGAGCTGCTGGGCCGTGTCCTGCCCGAGGGGGCGCGCTGCTACTTCGTCGGCCCCCAGGGCTTCATGAGTGCCGTGGACCTTGCCCTGGCCGACCTCGGCGTGCCTGCCGAGCGCCGCCACTACGAGCACTTCGGCCCCTCACGCCCCCTCGACGCGGCCTGATCGACTCCCGACGACATAGGCACGGGGCCCGGACGCCATGCGCCCGGGCCCCGTGCCTCACGGTACCGGGTGAGCGCCCGGCTCACTGGAAGCCGACTACCTCGCCGGCCCGATCGAAAGCCAGGAACTGTCCGATGCTGCCCGTCTTCAGCGACTCCACCATGCGCTGCAGGTGCTGCTCGGCGAGCGCCGACCCGCCCTGGTCGGCCATGGCCGCCACGAAGACGATATCCCACTCGACGCCGGTCGCTTCCGACTCCGCCACCAGCGCCGCCATGTCGCTGAGCTCGTCGGGGGTCTTGTCGACGCAGAGCATCGGCGTCAGCACCCCGCCCTCGCCCTGCTCGAAGCGGCGACGCTGCTCCGCGCTGGGGTGATCCGGCAGTTCGGCGCGGGTACAGACGAACAGCAGGCGCTGCGGTTCGGGCTGACGCCGCGCCTCCTCGAGCAGGTCGGCAAAGCGGGAAATGGCCACGGGGCCTCCTTCTACATGATGGCGATGGTAGAACCGCAGCGTAACGGGCCGCCCCCTTCACGGGAAGGGGAAAGCCGGCAGGCGCCGGCGGTCAGCGCTGCGGCGGTCGCGTCCATCCCCGGTCGTCGAGCAGCACGTAGAGCGCCGGAATCACCAGCAGCACCAGCACGGTCGAACTGAGCAGGCCGAACACCACCGAGATCACCAGCGGCTTGATGGCGACCGCCTGGGTGCTGGTCTCCGCCAGCAGCGGCAGCAGGCCAACGATGGTGGTGGTCGACGAGATCAGGATGGCACGCAGCCGGTCGCGGCTGGCCCGGCCGGCGGCGGCCACCGCCGAGAGCCCCGCCTCGCGGTGCCCCTTGATGAAGTGGATCAGCAGGATGGCGTTGTTGACCACGATGCCGGCCAGCGACACGGCGCCGACCAGCGAGGGCATCGACAGGTAGTAGCCCATGGCCACGTGGCCCCAGATGGCGCCGAGGAAGGCCAGCGGAATCGCGACCATCACGATCAGCGGCTCGACGTAGCTGCGGAACTGGAAGGAGAGCACCACGAAGATGCCGACCAGTCCGATCAGCAGGCCGCGACGGATGGAAGCGCCGGTCTCCGCGGCGCGGGCCACCTGTCCCTCGAAGCTCACCTCGACGGCGGGGTGGCGATCGCGGAAGTGCGCCAGCCAGCCGCCCCGCAGGTCGTCGACGATGGCCTGCCCGCTGGCGAGGCGTGCATCCACATTGGCCTCCACGGTCACCGTGCGCCGCCCGTCGATGCGGGTGATGCGCGCCCAATCGCGCCGCTCGGCCAGGGTCGCCACCACCTCCAGGGGCACGCGGCGGCCGTCGGGCAGGGCAATGGTCTGGTCGAGCAGGTCGTCGAGGCTGTCGCGGTCGCCACCGGCCTGGCGCACCAGGATCTCGACGTCCCGGTCGCCGATGCGCTGGGTGTCGGCGATCTCGCCGAGCAGCGCCGCGCGCAGCTGGGAGGCGGCCTCCTCGGCGGTCAACCCCAGGCCATGCGCCCCCTCGGCCAGGGCGAAGGCGCGCTGCGGCTTGCCGGGACGCAGGTCGTCGATGATGTTGTAGACCGCGGCGTAGCCCTCCAGGTGCGCGGCCAGCTCCCGCGCCGCGGCCTTGAGGGCGTCCAGGTCCTCGCCCTGCAGGCGCACCTCCACCGGCACGCCGGCGGGCCCGATGCCCGGCTCCTGGATGATCAGGCTCTGCACGCCGGTGATCAAGCCGAGCTCCTCGCGCCACGCCTCGGTCAGCTCGCCCAGGGTGATCCGACGGCGTTCGGCGGTGAGCAGGTCGACCATCACCGTGGCCACGTGGGCCCCCGATTCCCGGGCACTGGGGTTGTGATTGAAGCGCACCTGGATCGCCTCGACCAGGGACGCGCCGCCTGGCTGGTCGGGGGTGAAGCGCGCGTCGAGGCGCCGCATCGCCGCCTCGACCCGTTCGGCCACCGCCTCGGTGCGGTGGAGCGGCGTGCCCTGGGGCATCAGGATTCGCGCCTCGAGCACGTCGCCGTCGATGTCGGGCATCGCCTCGCTGCCGATATGGCCGCCGGCCAGGAAGCCCACCGAGCCCAGCAGCACCGCCAGAACGCCACCCAATACCGCATGGCGAAAGCGAATCGCGGCGTCGGCGGCACGCCCGACCCGCTCGCGGAACCCCGCGAAGCCGCGCTCGAAGGCCGCCCGCAGGCGCGAGCCGCGCCCCTCTTGCAGCCTTTCCACGCTGCCCTTGAGATGGTGGGGCAGGATCCAGAAGGCCTCGACCAGGCTGGCCACCAGCGCGGCGATCAGCACCACCGGCAGCACCTCGAGCACCGCCCCCAGTTCGCCGGCGAGGAAGGCGAGCGGGGCGAACACCGCCACCGTGGTGAGAAACGACGACAGCACCCCGGGCAGCACCTGGCGGGTCCCCGCCACCACTGCCTCGAGCGGCGGGGCGCTCTCCCGGGCATGGGCGGCGACGCTGTCGGTGATGACGATGGCATCGTCCATGACGATGCCGATGGCCATCAGCAGCGCCACCAGGGTGATCATGTTGAGCGACAGGCCGCTCAGCGCCATCACCAGGAAGGCCCCCATGAAGGCGACCGGCAGCCCCAACACCGCCCACAGCGCCAGCCGCGGCCGGAAGAACAGGCTCATCACCAGCACCACCAGCGCCAGCCCCAGCAGGCCGTTGCCCACCAGCATTCGCAGCCGGTCGCGCACGATGCCGGTCATGTCCTGGGTCACGCTCAGCGCGACCCGCCCGTCCAGCCGTCGGCGCTCCGCCTCGAGCAGCGCCTCGAGGGCGGCCTTCACGTCCAGGGCATCGTCGCGCAGCGACTTGTTCACCTCGAGCACCAGGGCGGGCTCGCCGTCGAAACGGATCTGCTCCTCGGGACGCTCGCCGACCTCCCGGAGCGTGGCGATCTCGCCCAGGGTCAGCTCGCCGCCCGCCGCGTCGGAGACCACCACCAGGCGCTCCAGCTCGTGCAGCGAGCGGCGCTGGTCGGTGAAGCGCAGCAGGATGTCGCGGTCGCGGGTCTCCAGGGTGCCCAGCGGCATGTCGAGGCTCTGGCGCCGGACCCTGGCGCCCAGCTCCCGGGCCGAGAGGCCGTACTGGCCGAGCACCTCGCGCGGCACCTCGACCTGCCACTGGCGCTGCGACATGCCCTGGACGGTGACGTCCGCCACCCCGGGCAGGCGCATCAGCCGTTCCTCGAGGACCAGGGCATAGTCCTCGAGCTGGTTGCGGAGCATGTCACCACTCACCGCCACCGCCGCCACCGGGTCGCTGCGATGCAACTCACGCACCACGGGGCGTTCGGCGCGGGCCGGCAGGTCGGTGATGGCGCCGACCTCGGTGTCCAGGTCGTTGAGGAAGCGGATCGCATCGCCGCCGGCCTCCATGGTCGCCGTGGCACTGGCCAGGTTGTCCTGGGCCACGCAGGCGAACTCGTCGAGAGATTCCACGCCCTTGACCGCATCGAAGAGCCGCCGGCAGACGGCGTCCTCGACGTCGGCGGCGCTGGCGCCGCGGTAGACCACCTCGATGCGCGCCTCGACGGGCCGATAGTCGGGAAAGGTCTCGCGCTTGAGGCCGGGCGCGGCGAACAGCCCGGCGGCGACCAGCAGGAGCAGCAGCAGGTTGGCCGCGGTGGGATGCCCGGCGAACCAGCGGATCACGGCCGCTCTCCCGCCGCCAGCACCCGCAGCCGCCGCTCCTGGGCCTCGTCGCGCCGGGGGACCAGCGCCATGCCGTTGATCGCCGGCTGCAGGTCGTCGACGATCACCCGCTCCCCGGGGGCGAGCCCGGCGGCGATCACCGCCAGGTCGTGCTGTTCGAAGGCGACCTCGACCGGGCGGCGCTCGAGCCGGTCGTCCTCGTCGGCCAGGTAGAGCTCGCCCTGGTGCACCGCCGCGGCCGGCACCACCAGCCGGGGCACCGTGTCGGCGGCGGACAGCGTCACCCGGGTGTACATGTCGCGCAGCAGTGGTGGCCGGTCCGGCGGCCGCGCCTCGCGATAGGGGTGGTCGACCCGCACCACCACCCGGACGGTGCGGGTGGCCGGGTCGAGGCCGCTGGCCACCCGCACCACGCGCCCCACCCAGCCCACGTCCGCGGCCCCGACCAGGGCCACCTCGGCTCGGATCCCGGAGAGGTCGAGCCGCTCGGCACGGTCCAGGACGTCCTCGGGCAGCTCCGCAGGAACCACGCCGCCCAGCAGCCGCCGCATCATGGCGAAGGGCACATGGGCCTCGACCTCGGCGGCCGCCAGGCTGTCGGCCTCGAACAGTCGCTGGCCAACCCCCACGAACTGGTGCATTTCCACCTCCACCTCGCCCAGGCGCAGGTCATAGGGCGCCGTGAAGCGGGTGTCCTCGAGGTCGCGGCGGGCCTGGGCGAGCCCCGTGCCGGCCCGTTCGATCCGGGCCTCGAGGACCTGGTGACGGGCGGGCAGCAGCGCCAGGGCGTTCTCCAGCGAGGCCACCGCCTGGCGCTGACTCAGCGTGCTGCGGCGCTGCTCGTCGAGCCGGGAGCGCGACACGGCATCGCCGGCCGCCAGCCGCTCGATGCGTGCCAGCTCGGCCTCGGCCTCGGCGATGGCCAGCGCGTAGCGGGAGGGATCCAGTGCCAGCAGCAGGGTCCCCTCGCGCAGCAGGGCGCCGCCCTCCAGGTCCGGGTGACGCTCGACCACCCGGCCGGCCACGTTGGCCACCGCCTGCCAGGTCTCGGTGGGGCGCGCCGCCCCGTGGCCGCGGGCCTCGAGGCGCAACGCCAGCGGCCGGGCCTCGATCACCGTCACGCTCGGCGGCGGTGGCGCCGCCTCGCCGTGGAGCGGTGCCTGGCGGGTGGCGACGAACAGCACGGCCAGGCCGATGCCCAGTGCCAGACCGGCCAGGATCGTGGCCGCCCGCCCCAGGCGCCTCGCCGGGGGTGTCATGAGCGCGCCTCCCCGTCGGCGGCGATGCCGTGACGGTAGATCGCGAAGACGCCCGGCGCCTGATCGAGGAGTCGCGTCACCTCGCCGGCCATCAGCGCCTGGATCACCAGGCCCTGGATGGTGCCGATGAACTGCATCGTCGCCGCCTCGAGATCGAGCCCCTCCCGCAGCTCGCCCGCCGCCCGGGCCTGCTCGAGCAGGGCGGTGATCCGCTCGCGGTAGCGAAACAGCAGCGAGCGCACCATGCGCCGCGCCGGCGTCGGCCGGGCATGCTGCAGCTGACCGAGCAGCAGGCGCGGCACCCCGGGGTGCTCGACGATGAAGGCGACATGGGCCATGAACATCGCCTCGAGCGCCGCGAGGGGGGCATCGGCGCCGGCCGCCGCGGCGTCCACGCGCTGCATCACCCGCTGGCCGACCCAGTCCACCACGGCCTCCCAGATGGCGTCCTTGCTGGGGAAGTGGCGGAACAGCGCCCCCTGGGTGACGCCCATCTGCCTGGCGATCGCGCCGGTGGTCAGCGTCGCCGGCTCGTCGCGGGCACACAGCTCGATGACCGTCTCCACGGTGCGCTCGCGGCGCGCCTCGGCGGTGAGGTGACGTTTCGCTGTCATGGTCGTCTCGCCAAAAGATAGTAATTGATTACTATCTTATGCCACGACACTCTCCCGCGCCAGTGGCCATGACCCGACGGGGTCGACCAGAAACGCCAGCGCCAACCTCATCCGCTCGACCGGCTGTGGATTGGCCAGGCCCGGGGACGGGTCGAACAGTCGATCATGGACGTCGTGCAGCCATTCGAGCAGATCCTTCACCTGTCGAAAGGCCCTCTCGCACCTCCTGGGCTGGGTATCGCATCTGCGGTCAGCTGCCGCGCGCCAGCAGCATCGCCTTGATCTGGCCGATGGCATGCATGGGGTTGAGCCCCTTGGGGCAGACCCAGGTGCAGTTGGCGATCTGGCGGCAGCGGAACACGCTGAACGGGTCGTCGAGCTCAGCCAGGCGCTCGTCGGTGGCGGTATCGCGGCTGTCGATCAGGAAGCGGTAGGCCTGGATCAGACCGGCCGGGCCGATGTACTTGTCCGGGTTCCACCACCAGGAGGGACAGGCCGAGCTGCAACAGGCGCAGAGGATGCACTCGTAGAGGCCATCGAGTTTCTCGCGATCCGCCGGGCTCTGCAGACGCTCGATGGCCGTGGGCGAGTCGTCGTTGATCAGCCAGGGCCGAATCTTCTCGAACTGCCGGAAGAACAGCGACTGGTCCACCACCAGGTCGCGAATCACCGGCATGCCGGGCAGCGGACGCAGGGTCAGGGTGTTGGAATCGCCCAACACCGCCTCCACCGGGGTGATGCAGGCCAGGCCGTTCTTGCCGTTGATGTTCATGCCATCGGAGCCGCACACCCCTTCCCGGCAGGAGCGCCGATAGGCCAGGGTGGGATCTTGCTGCTTGAGGTGCTCGAGGACGTCGAGCACCATGGCCTTGCGAAAACGCTCCTCGACTTCCAGGCTTGCCATTCTCGGCAGGTCGTCCTGCTCGGGATGATAGCGATAGAGATGCACCTTGATCATGGGCTGGTCTCCGGCTGACATCAGGCGAATCCCTCCTGGGGCGTTTACGTCAGGAGGCTGGGCAGCCAGCCCCCCGGGTTGCCGCGTGATCATCGGCCTGAACCGACCCGGCAGCCCCCATGATCAGACACCCTGCCATCAGGCGTACGATCGGCTTGAGGAAAATCGCGGCGATGGCGACCACCCGCTACCGTGAACCGCCAGAGCCAGCGCACGAGCGCTAAGATGCGTGTATTTTACGTCTTACAGGATAGCCGTCAGGGCAGGAGGATCAACTCGACCTTCAGCGTGTCCCGCCCCCGGCCTTGAGCCCCAGCCGCCTGGCGAGCTTGTGCAGGTTGCTGGGATCCACCTCCAGCCGCCGGGCGGCCGCCGCCCAGCGCCCGTCGCAGGCGACCAGTGCCTCGCGGATCGCCTGGCGCTGGGCCTGTTCCACTCGCTCACGCAGCGTCGGTGGCGCAATCTCGTCCGCCCCCTCCGGTAGCTCCGATGCACCACCGGGCACCGCGGCGCGGACGGGAATATCGAGTCGGGCGGGCTCCAGGGTGATGATCTCGTCGCGCCGCGCGCCCTGGCTCAACGCCTTGATCGCCGCCCGGCTGATCACGTGCTCGAGCTCGCGCACGTTGCCCGGCCAGGCGTAGGCGAGCAGCGCCGCCTCGGCATCCGGCGAGAGTCGCAGGCTACGCACCCCGAGCCGGGCACGGTTGATCTCCAGGAAATGGCCGGCCAGCACCAGCACGTCGCCCCCCCGCTCACGCAGCGGCGGGATCGCCACCGGGTAGGCCGACAGCCGGTGGTAGAGGTCGGCGCGGAAGTGGCCGTCGCGCACGGCGTCGGCCAGGTGACGATTGGTGGCGGCGATGATCCGCACGTCGACCCGGCGCGGGGTGTCCTCGCCCAGGCGCTGCACCTCGCCTTCCTGCAGGGCGCGCAGCAGCTTGGCCTGGACGGGCAGCGGCAGCTCGCCTACCTCATCGAGGAACAGGGTGCCGCCGTCGGCCGCCTCGAAGCGGCCGGCACGCTCGGCGGTGGCGCCGGAGAAGGCCCCCTTCACGTGGCCGAACAGCTCACTCTCGGCCAGGGACTCGGGCAGCGCGGCACAGTTGACCTGCACCAGCGGCGCGGCACGTCGGGAAGAGCGCCGGTGCAAGCGACGCGCGAAGAGCTCCTTGCCCACCCCGGTCTCCCCGCTGAGCAGTACCGGCAGGTCGGAGGCCGCCACCACGTCCAGCTCGCGCAGCAGCCGCTGGAGCACCGCACTGTGGCCGAGGATGTCGCGCACCTCGGGCACCTCGAGAGGCACGCTACCATCCTGCTGCGCCATGCGCAGGGCGCGCAGGTCCCGCTCCAGGCGACTGACCCGTACCGCCGCCTCGACCAGCAACGCATAGCGCTCCAGAGCCGTGCGATCGGCGTCATCGAAGGTGCCCGCCTCCAGCGCATCCAGGGTCAATACGCCCCAGGGTTCGGCCTCCACGTGCAGGCTGATGCCCATGCAGTCGTGGACGTGCAGCGGCTGGCCGGGCTGCTGCTCCACCAGGCCGTCGTAGGGGTCCGGCAGGCTGGCATCCGGCGGGAAAAGCGTGGAACGACGGCTGGCGAGGATGGTGGCCAGGCGGGGGTGATGGGCCACCTCGAAACGCCGTCCCAGCGCCTCGCGAACCAGCCCATCCACGGCCACCGGCACCAGCGCATTCTCCTCCAGGCGCAGCAGGCAGACGGCGCCGCAGCGAAAACCCTCGCGCAGGGTGCACGTCAGCCGCTGCAGGCGCACGGCGCTGGGCAGGTCGGCGACCAGGTCCGCCAGCAGAGTCTCATCGAGCATGGTGATTTTTACCTTTCAGGGTTCTATTTACCCGAGTTTAGCCGGGTAATTTTCACCCTCAAGCCGGTAATACTGCAAGAGACGGGCGCTCACATCCTGGCACGCACCTTGCTTATCAAGAATGCCGTCCAACTTCATCGAGGAATCCACACCATGAGCCTGCTGGAACAGAGCGTCGGTCGTACCGCCTTGACCCTGCCGGGTGCCACCCGTGTCTTCCATGACCACAACATCGACTTCTGCTGCGGCGGCCGTATCAGCCTGCGCGAGGCGGCCGAGCGCGCGGGGCTGGCCCCCGACGCCCTGGTCGCCGAGCTCGAGGCACTGCCGGCCGGTGCCAGCGACGAGCTCGACTGGCAGTCGGCCAGCAACGACGTGCTGATCGACCATCTCCTGACTCGCTACCACGACGTCCACCGCCAGCAGCTACCCGAGCTGGTGCGCATGGCACGCCGCGTCGAGCAGGTCCACGGCGAGCGCGACACCTGCCCCAACGGGCTGGCCGACCTGCTCACCACGATCCACCAGGAGATGGAGAGCCACATGCAGAAGGAGGAGCAGATCCTCTTCCCGATGCTGCGCCGGGGCATGGGCGCCCAGGCCCAGGGACCCATCGCGGTGATGCGCCACGAGCACGACGACCACGGCGAGCATCTCGCGCAGCTGTTGGCGCTGACCGACGACATCACCCCGCCGAAGGGCGCCTGCACCACCTGGCGCACCCTCTACACCGGGCTGCACGAGTTCCGCAACGACCTGATGCAGCACATCCACCTGGAAAACAACCTGCTCTTCGAACGCGCCGGCTGAGCCGGTCGCACACGCGACGGTGCGTCGCCGCGACCAACGGTGACGCACCGGGGAGGCCACCATGAAAGCCATCGTTCTGGAACGCCTGCACGCCGACCACTACCGCTACGAGGCGCTACTCTGCATCCTCGACCGACAGCTGCATATCGCGGCCTGCGAGGAGATCCCCGACTACCGACTGCTGGCGCGGCTTTGCCACTACCTGACCCGGCAACCCGAGGAGTGGCATCACCGGGTGGAGGATGCCCTCTTCGAGCACCTCGCCGCGCGCCACCCCGACAGCCGCGACACCCTCGAGGTGCTGGTCGTGGAACACCGGCGCATCACGACCTATGGCCGCGAGCTCGAGGCGGCATTCCACCGAATGGCGGACGAGACGCCAGGCGCCGAGGCTGACGCCAATCTGCGCAACCTGGCCCTAGCCTTCAGCGAGCTCTACCACCACCACCTGCATACCGAGAACCGGCACATTTTCCCACTCATCGAGCGACAGGTCCCTGCCCGGGCGCTTGACGGCATGACGTCCGGATTCCCGCTGGACAGCCCTGCCGAGGGCAGCCCCAGCTTCCAGCTGCTCTACCGGCAGATTGCCGACAACCGCACCGGGCTGCGCCTGGGGCACGGCGAACAGGCCGACTTCTGTCCGCTGTGCGACGCCAAGCCCGCCTGAGTCGCCCACCACTGATCCGCTCCTGCCCCCCCCCGAAACCTGCCTCCCCATGGGCTCCACCGGCCCATGGGGGGCCAGCGTGCCTCACTTTCGCTGCTGGCCCGAGGCCGGTCATCACGATCTTGCTGATCTGGATCATGTTATCTAGCCAACGGGACGGCTAGTCTGCTATCA
Organism: Halomonas kalidii; assembly: GCF_030010475.1. Lineage (NCBI taxonomy): Bacteria > Pseudomonadati > Pseudomonadota > Gammaproteobacteria > Oceanospirillales > Halomonadaceae > Halomonas > Halomonas kalidii. The sequence goes on from NZ_JASCQN010000054.1 coordinate 48,533, forward strand.
GCACAACATATGGTGCCACATTGGAATGAAATCACTATATATAGGGAGAGCAGTGGTGAGTGCACCTACCGCACAGAGTCGTCGTCACGGGACCGTCCGGGTCGCCGCCACGGTCAACGAGTACCTCGAACGCGCCGACTGGCGCGTGCACGCCAACGCCAACCAGGGCTACTCCCTGGGCGGGCTGGTCCTCAACGTCTCGGGCAAGCTGATCGCCAACTACTGGCTCGACGAGGTCTACCCGGCCACCATCGGCACGGCCCACCGCGAGGGCGACCTGCATATCCACGACCTGGACATGCTGTGCGGCTACTGCGCCGGCTGGTCGCTGCGCCAGCTCTTGATCGAGGGCTTCAACGGCGTGCCGGGGCGCGCCGAGAGCGACCCGCCGCGCCACCTCACCAGCGCCCTGGGGCAGATGGTCAACTTCCTCGGCACCCTGCAGAACGAGTGGGCCGGCGCCCAGGCGTTCAGCTCCTTCGATACCTACCTGGCGCCCTATGTGCGCCGCGACGCCCTCGACTACCCGGCGGTGAAGCAGGCGATCCAGGAGTTCGTCTACGACCTCAACGTGCCGTCGCGCTGGGGCAGCCAGACGCCCTTCACCAACCTGACCTTCGACTGGGTGTGTCCGGCGGACCTGCGCGACCAGGTGCCGATCGTCGGCGGCGAGGAGCAGCCGTTCACCTACGGCGAGCTGCAGGCGGAGATGGACCTGCTCAACCGCGCCTACCTGGAGGTGATGGAAGCCGGCGACCGCCAGGGGCGGGTGTTCACCTTCCCGATCCCCACCTACAACATCACCCCCGACTTCGACTGGCAGAGCGCCAACGCCGAGCGGCTGTTCGCCCTGACCGCCAAGTACGGGCTGCCCTACTTCCAGAACTTCCTCAATTCGGACCTGGAGCCGCACATGGTGCGCTCCATGTGCTGCCGGCTGCAGCTCGACCTCTCCGAGCTGCTCAAGCGCGGCAACGGTCTGTTCGGCAGCGCCGAGCAGACCGGCTCGCTGGGCGTGGTGACGCTCAACTGCGCGCGGCTCGGCCATCGCTTCGCCGGCGACCGCGCCGGGCTGATCCGTGAACTCGACCGACTGCTCACGCTGGGCCGCGACAGCCTGGAGCTCAAGCGAAGCCGCATCCAGCAGTGGATGGACGAGGGCCTCTACCCCTTCACCCGGCGCTACCTGGGCACCCTGCGCAACCACTTCTCGACGCTGGGCGTGAACGGGCTCAACGAGATGGTGCGCAACTTCTCGGATGACCGCTACGACATCGCCGATCCGGAGGGACAGCAGCTCGCCCTGGAGGTGCTCGATCACGTGCGCGGGCGGATGCGCGATTTCCAGGAGCAGACCGGGCACCTCTACAACCTGGAGGCCACCCCGGCGGAGGGCACCACCCATCGCTTCGCCCGTGAGGACCGCGCCCGTTACCCCGGCATCCTCCAGGCCGGCATGCCGGAGGCGCCCTACTACACCAACTCCAGCCAGTTGCCGGTGGGCCATACCGACGACCCCTTCGAGGCGCTGATCCACCAGGATCCACTGCAGACCCGCTATACCGGCGGCACCGTGCTGCACCTCTATATGCGCGAGAAGCTCTCGAGTGCGGCGGCCTGCAGGACCCTGGTGCGCACCGCCCTGTCGCGTTTCCGCCTGCCCTACATCACCGTGACGCCGACCTTCTCGATCTGCCCGGTGCACGGCTACCTGGCCGGCGAACACGAGTTCTGCCCGAAGTGCGACGAGGCACTGCTGGCAAGACGCGCCGCGGCCACCCCGGCCTGAGGCGTTTTTTCAACCCGCTGTTTTTGCAACCCACTGGAAGGAGCCACGACATGACACACCACGACAGCCTGCCCACCGAACAGCGCCAGCGCTGCGAGGTCTGGACCCGCGTGATGGGCTACCACCGCCCGGTCAGCCAGTTCAACCTCGGCAAGCGCGCCGAGCATCGCGAGCGCCGCCACTTCACCGAGTCGGCCACCCGCCGCTGACCCCCTCACGCCGGGCATCCCCGGGTGCCCGGCCCGGAAGCTTCGCCATGTCCGAGAGCAACACGATCCGGCTGCCGGTGGCCGGCCTGACGCCCATGACCACCCTGGACTATCCCGACCAGCTGGCCTGCGTGGTCTTCCTGCAGGGCTGCCCGCTGCGCTGCGGCTACTGCCACAACCCGCAGATGCTGGCACCGCGGCGCGGCGAGCCGCCGGAGTGGCAGGCGGTCCGCGACTTCCTGGCGCGACGGCGCGGGCTGCTCGAGGCGGTGGTGTTCAGCGGCGGTGAGCCGACCCTGCACAACGCCCTGCCGGCCGCCGTCAGCGAGGCGAAGGCCATGGGCTTCAAGGTCGGGCTCCACACCGCCGGGGTCTACCCCCAGCGCCTGGCCGAGCTGCTGCCCCGGCTCGACTGGGTGGGGCTGGACGTCAAGGGTGACGCCGAGACCTTCGACCGCATCGGCGGCCGCCCCGGCCTGCAGGCGGCACACGAGCGCAGCCTGGCCCTGCTGCTGAAAAGCGGCGTCGAGTTCGAGTGCCGCACCACCGTGCACTGGCGCGACTTCGACCTGGCGGCGCTGAAGCGGCTGGCACTAAGCCTGGCCGGGTGCGGCGTGACCCGCTATGCCATCCAGATCGCCCGCCCCGCGCAGTGCCTCGACCGCGACTACACCGCACCGGTCGCCGGCGCCCCGGGGGCGGCGGCACTGGACGCCCTCGTCGAGCGCCTGCGCCCCGCCTTCGCGAGCCTGGCGCTGCGCCGCTGAGCAGCCGCGGCCGCCCGAACCCGCCTCGCCATGATCCGCGTCAAGGGCTGCCGGCGAATGGTCGACTAGCATGGTCGGGTTTTCATCGACAGGAGTCCGCCATGGAGCTCGTCTGCCCCGCCGGCAACCTGCCCGCCCTGAAGCGCGCCGTGGACGAAGGGGCCGATGCCGTCTACTTCGGCTTCCAGAACACCACCAACGCCCGCCAGTTCGCCGGCCTCAACTTCACCGACCGGCGCGCCCGCGAAGGCATCGACTATGCCCACGCCCGCGGCAAGCGGGTGTTCTGCGCCATCAACACCTACCCGCAGCCCGACGGCTGGGCCATGTGGACCCGCGCCGTCGACCAGGCCGCCGAGCTCGGCGTCGACGCCCTGATCCTCGCCGACATGGGGCTGCTCGACTACGCTGTCCGCCGCCATCCGGCGCTCGCCCGCCACCTCTCGGTGCAGGGGTCGGCCACCAGCCATGAGGCGCTGCGCTTCTACCACGAGCAGTTCGGCATCCGGCGCGCCGTGCTGCCGCGGGTGCTGTCGATCACCCAGGTGCGCGACCTGGCCAGGCAGAGCCCGGTGGAGCTCGAGGTGTTCGCCTTCGGCAGCCTGTGCATCATGGCCGAGGGGCGCTGCTACCTGTCGTCCTACCTTACCGGCGAGTCGCCCAACACCCGAGGCGTCTGCTCGCCGGCGGCCCAGGTGCGCTGGGAGGAGACCCCAGAGGGGCTGGAGTCACGCCTGGGTGGCGTGCTGATCGACCGCTACACCGAGGGCGAGCGGGCCGGCTACCCGACCCTGTGCAAGGGGCGCTTCGAGGTGGGGGGCGAGACCTACCACGCCATCGAGGAGCCCACCAGCCTCAACACCCTGGAGCTGTTGCCGGAGCTCGCCGAGCTCGGCATCAGCGCGGTGAAGATCGAGGGCCGCCAGCGCAGCCCGGCCTACGTGTCGAAGGTGGCCGGCATCTGGCACCAGGCGCTCGACCGCCTCGACCGCACGCCCGAGCGCTTCCACCCCGAGCCCGCCTGGATGGCCGGCCTCGACGAGGTCTCGGAAGGCGCCACCACCACCCTGGGCGCCTACGAGCGCCGCTGGAAATAGGAGGCCCCATGCCGCTATCCGACACCCTCACGCTGTCGCTGGGTCCGGTGCTCTTCTACTGGACCCGCGAGCGCTACGCCGACTTCTACCGCGAGGCCGCCGACTGGCCGGTCGAGATCGTCACCCTGGGCGAGTCGGTGTGCTCGCGCCGCCGCGACATGAAGCTCGATGACTGGCTGGGGATCGGCCGCGAGCTGGTCCAGGGCGGCAAGCGGGTGGTGCTGGCGAGCCAGACGCTGATCGAGTCGGAGGCCGACCTGCGCGACCTGCGCCGGCTGTGCGACAACGGCGAGTTCGTGGTCGAGGCCAACGACCAGAGCGCGGTGCAACGCCTCTCCGCCAATGGACTGCCCTTCGTCGCCGGGGCGGCGCTCAACCTCTACAACCCGGCGACCCTGGGCGTGCTGGCCCGCGTCGGCATGCAGCGCTGGCAGGCCCCGGTGGAGATGTCCCGCGCCGACCTGGCGCGGCTGCTGGCCGACTGCCGCGAGGCGGGCATCGAGGCGCCCTGCGAGGTGTTCGCCTACGGTCACCTGCCGCTGGCCTGGTCGTCGCGCTGCTTCACCGCGCGGCGCTACCAGAAGCCCAAGGATCGCTGCCGGTTCGTCTGTCAGAAGCATCCCGAGGGCCTGGCGCTGCGCTCCCAGGAATCCCGCGAGGTGTTCACCCTCAACGGCATCCAGACCCTCTCCGGCGCCTGCCAGGACCTGCGCCACGAGGTGCCGGCCATGGCCGGGATGGGCGTGGCGGTGGCCCGGCTGAGCCCCCGTGCCGAGGGCATGGCCGAGGTGGTCGCCGCCTTCGACGCGGCCCGTCGCGGCACGCTGCCGGCCCCCGACCCGCTCGCCCTGGTCGACGCCGAGATCTGTGACGGCTACTGGCACGGCCGCCCCGGCATCGACAACAGCCGTGGAGCGGCGCGCCCATGAGCCGCCTGGCCACGATCATCGACAGCGTGGCGCTGCCGACCCTGCGCCTGCCCATCGCCGGGCTCGACGCGGCGGACCACCGGGCCTTCCCCGGCCGCCGGGCCTGCGTGATCTACCTGCAGGGGTGCCCGTTGCGCTGCGGCTACTGCGAGAACCCGCAGATGACCACGCCGCGCCGCGGCAGCGCCCGCGAGTGGGAGACGATCCACCGCTTCCTGGCCGAGCGACGGGAGGGCCTGGAGGCCGTGGTGTTCAGCGGCGGCGAACCAACCCTGCACGCCGGCCTGGACGCGGCCGTGGCCGAGGTCAAGGCGATGGGACTCGCGGTGGGCCTGCACACCGCCGGCCCCTACCCCGAGCGGCTGGCGGCCCTGCTGCCCCACCTCGACTGGGTGGCGCTGGACGTCAAGGGGCGCGGCCGCGACTTCGACCGGGTCTGTGGCCGCACCGGCATCTGGCGCCGCCATGTGCGCAGCCTGGAGATGCTGCTGGCCAGCGGCGTCGCCCACGAGTGCCGCACCACGGTGCACTGGCAGGACTTCGGCCTCGCCGATCTGGAGCGCCTGGCGCTGACCCTGGCCGACTGCGGCGTGCGGCGCTACGTGTTGCAACCCGCCCGCACCGACCAGTGCCTCGACCCCGAGTACTGCCGGCCGGTCCCCGGCGCCCCCTCCCTCGCGGCCCTCGACGCCCTGGTGCGGCGTCTCAGGCCCCACTTCGCGCATATCGAGCTGCGCCACTGAGCCATCGATATAGCCTGGGCTCGTAATAGCCCCGGGGCTTTCAGCTGCAATGTCATTGCCAACTCCAGGTGCAAGATGCATCCAGGCGGTTGGCATGCCTCCACGATCAACGAAAGTGCGGCATGACCTCATTGATAAACAGATCGAGTGAGCGCTTCTTCTCGTCGAAGGGCAGCGTATTGTCGGTCCAGAAGCTGTACTCCGTGATGCCCAGCCGTTCATAGCCCTTGAGCCGATCGACCAACTCACCCGGCGTGCCGATCATCATGTTGCGACGCAGGCTGTCGAGCGAGAATTCAGGGTTGTCGGCCACGGCTTCTTCGGATACCGGCTCGAAGAAGCCATCGACCGCCTGCTGGTCGTTCTTGAACCAGGCCAGGAAGTAGCGATAGAAGAGATTGAGAGCTTCGGCGCCTTTTCGCCAGCCCTCCGGGTCGCTTTCCTCGTGTACGTAGGTGTGGCGCAACAGCATCAGATCGGGACGCGGCATATCGGGGTGGTTGGCGCAAGCGGCATCAAACTTGCGCGCCAGGTCCGCCACTTCCTCATCGCCTTTCATCAAGGCCGTCACCATGACATTACAACCATTCTTGACGGCAAAGTCGTGAGAATTAGGATCACGAGCGGCGATCCATATCGGCGGCAACGTGGCCTGTAGGGGCTTGGGAACACTGGTCGTGGCAGGGAAACGATAGACGTCGCCCTGGTGAGCATAGTCTCCCTGCCACAAGCCACGAATTGCCGGCACCATCTCGCGCAGTGCCTGGCCACCCTCCGCCGCCGACATCCCATCGACAAGGCGGTCGAACTCGAACTGGTAGGCACCGCGGGCGATGCCGAACTCGAGCCGGCCGTCACTGATCATGTCGAGCATGGCGGCTTCACCCGCCAGGCGGATCGGATCCCAGAACGGCGCCACGAAGGTACCCGCCCCCAGGCGGATACGCTCGGTCTTGGCCGCCAGGTATGCCAGTTGGGCGGTCGGGCTCGGCGACGAGGTGAATTGCATGCCATGATGTTCACCGATCCAGGCAGTGCGGAAGCCTCCGGCTTCAGCGATCTTCACCAGCTCGCAGAGCTCCTCGAACAGCTGCCGGTGACTCTCGTGGTCGTGATAGCGTTCCATGTGCAGAAAGAGGGAAAACTGCATATCGATTCTCCTGACGAATGTCGTTAGGACGCTTCGGTCCGTCTTCCTGTGGCCAGCTCGGCTTCGCGCCCCTCTTCGCCCAGCGCCTTGATCATGCAGTACGCCATGATCAGCAAGGCAAGCGAGAAGGGAAACGCCGCGGCGATGGCAGCCGTTTGCAGAGCTTCCAGGCCACCGGCCAACAGCAGTACGGCGGAGGTGGCACCGAGCCCCAGGCCCCATATCACTCGGTATAGCTGTGGGGGGTGAGGATTGCCCTTGGCCAGGATGGTGCAGATGACCAGCGTGCCCGAGTCGGCGGACGTCACGAACCAGGTGACGATCATCACGGTGGCCATGGCGACCATGAAGGTGGTGGCCCAGGGCACATCCAGGGCGGCAATGGTCTGGAACAACACCTTGGTCACGTCCGTATTGGCTACTGAAGCCAGGTCGACACCGCCGAACAGCTGCAGATGAAGCGCCGTACCGCCGAAGATGACGATCCAGGTCATCGCGCCCAGGGTGGCGGCCAGCATGCCACCGAGCAGTACTTCACGAATGGTACGCCCGCGTGATATCCGCGCGATGAACATGCCGACATAGGGGCCCCAGGAGAGCCACCATCCCCAGTAGAAGAGGGTCCACCACCCCTGCCACTGACTCTCGGGATCGGAGTTCGTCCAGAACCCCATCGCGACCACGTTGGATAGATAATCACCCAGGCTATTGGTGAAGGTGGCCAGCAGGAAGATGGTCGGCCCGGCCAGGATAAAGAAGGCGAACAGGATCATGCTGAGGTAGATGTTCCATTCACTCAGCAGCCGAATGCCCTTCTTCAGCCCGGATACCGCCGAGAGGGTCGCCATCACCGTGATTCCCAGGACCAGCAGGACCTGGTTGGTGCTGTTGACTTCCATGCCGAACAAACCATTCAGCCCAGCATTCATTTGCGACACCCCGAGCCCCAGCGTCGTGGCGGTACCGAACAGGGTGGCGAAGATCGCCAGCAGGTCGATGGAATGACCGATCGGCCCATGGATGCGCTCGCCAAGCAAAGGGTAGAACGCCGAGCGTATGGTCAGCGGCAGTCCTCTCCGATAGGCGAAATAGGCCAGGATGGCACCGACCAGGATATAGATCGCCCATCCATGCAGTCCCCAGTGGAAGATGGTGATACGCAGGGCGGTCTGTGCCGCCTCCATGGAGTAGGGCTCATCACCGGCCATGGTAATGAAGGGGTTGCCCTGCAGGTGGCTCAAGGGCTCGGCGATGCTCCAGAACAGCAGCCCGGTGCCTACCGCCGCGCTGAACAGCATGGCGAACCAGGTGAAGTTGGAGAATTCGGGACGCTCCTCATCGCTCCCCAGGCGTAACTTGCCGTAGGGGCTGAAGATGATGCCGATGGTGACGATCAGCACCACATTCACCGTCAGGATGTAATACCAGCCGAGCTCCTGTTCGATGAACTGCTTCACGGCCTGATAAGTGCTGTTGGCCAGCGCCGGCTGCAGCACGGTGAAGAGGACGAAGGCGACCACCATCGCTGTCGAAGCGATCGCCATGGTCCTGTCCACACCGGCAAACACTCCGCGCCCTGGGGTGGCCTGTCGAGAGTCTGGCATGGGGAGTCTCTCCCTGGATGTCTTGTAGTTGTGGCTAGTTGTGGCAACGGCGCCCGCAGTGGCACACGAGCCTGGTGGCGTATCGAGCCATGCACTTTGCGGCGATGACTCGTCACGCATTCTGGTATGCCATAATACAGTTCGCAAGTACTTATTCCAGCCGACCTCCCATTCCTCACGCCACCGAATAATATTTTTATTTAAAAAACAATATGATACATCAATCAACCTCTTCGTCATCGCCACTCTTCCGTGCCTTGGTATCGAAGACCTGTTGCTGATTTATTCTTTCGGTATTATGGTATGCCAAGATACAGGAGCCGATGGCTACCCAAACCATCGGCACGGGCCTGACCAGTGGAGGCAACGATGGGCTTTGAGATCCGCAAGATCGCGACCTACCGCGAGACGACCTACATCGAGGGGGGCAAGCGAGGAGAACGCCCGGTGACCATGCTTGGCGTGGCAGCGGTGATCGCCAACCCCTGGCATGGCCGCGGTTTCATCGAGGATCTGGCCCCTGAGATCCGCAGCGGCTGCTCCGCGCTTGGCGAGCGGCTCGTCGAGCTGGTGCTGAAGGAGATCGATGGAGACGCCATCGAGGCGTATGGCAAGGCGGCGGTGGTCGGCACCGACGGCGAGATCGAACACGCCTCGGCCATCATTCACACCCTGCGCTTCGGCAATCACTATCGCGATGCCGTGGGCGCCAAGAGCTACCTGAGCTTCACCAACAAGCGTGGCGGGCCGGGGAGTTCGATCCAGATCCCCATGATGCACAAGCACGACGAGGGCTTCCGCTCGCACTACGTCACCCTGGAGATGCGCATCGAAGACGCTCCCCGCCATGACGAGATCGTTGTCGCGCTGGGTGCCGCCGATGGCGGCCGCCTGCATCCGCGTATCGGTAACCGCTATCAGGATCTGCAGGAACTGGCCGCCGAGGCCGAGCAGGCAGGTGTCAACGACTGAGCAGCGAGGAGGCAGGTGTCAACGACTGAGCAGCGAGGAGGCAGCATGGAGCTCACCCAGGCACGCAAGACGCCCGACGGCACCCGCTTCTGGCGGTTGGGCCGGGGAACGCCGGTTGTCCTCATCCATGGCGTGGGCCTCGACGCCACCATGTGGCAATCGCAAGTCGAGGCACTGGCGCAACACCATGACGTCATCGCCTACGACATGCTCGGCCATGGCGGCAGCGCCCTGCCCCGGGAAGAGGCCGGGCTGGATGACTATGCGGACCAACTGGCGACACTGCTCGACCACCTGGGACTCGAGCGGGTTGCCGTGGTGGGCTTCTCGATGGGCGGGCTGGTGGCGCGCGCTTTTGCCCTGCGCCACCCGGAACGCCTGGCGGCGATGGTGATACTGTCCAGCGTCTTCGATCGCGACGAAAACGAGCGGAGCGGGGTTCGGCAACGCCTGGCCCAGACCCGCGAACGGGGGCCCGCGGCCAATATCGGCTCGGCGTTGCAGCGCTGGTTCAGCCCGGCCTTCCATCGGGCCCATCCGGAGCGGATCGCCGCGATTCACGAGATCGTCAGCAGCAACCATCCCCAAGGGTACTACCGCAGCTATGCCCTGTTCGGTAGCGAGGACCGCTTCGGTGCCGAGCGTCTGGGAGCGATTCGCGTGCCGGTCCTGGTCGCCACCGGCGAACTGGATCCGGGCTCCACGCCTCGCATGGCCCAGGCCCTGGCGGAACGATTGCCCAATGCCGAGGTGCATATCTTCCCCGGTCAACGCCATATGGTACCCGTGGAGGATCATGAAGCCGTCAACACCGTGCTGCTGCGGTTTCTCTCCAGGGCCTTTGCCCACACCCCGTTCAAGGAGGCACTCCGATGAGCCTGGATACGCTACGCATGTACATCGACGGGGAGTGGGTGGCCGCCCTCTCCGGCGCCACCTTCGACAGCTACGACCCTGCGACCGGCGAGGCATGGTGTCACGTGCCGGACGCCGATGCCCAGGATGTCGATGTCGCCGTACGGGCCGCGCAACGAGCCTTCGAGGCCCCCGCCTGGGCCGGCCTAACCGCCACCGCGCGCGGTAAGCTGCTGTACCGGCTCGGCGACTTGATCGCCGAGCACGGAGAGGAACTCGCCCAGCTGGAGAGTCGCGACAACGGCAAGTTGATTCGCGAAACGCGCGGTCAGGTCGGCTATCTCCCCGAATTCTTCTATTACAACGCCGGCCTGGCGGACAAGATCGTTGGCGAAACCCTGCCACTGGACAAGGCGGACATGTTCGGTGCCACCGTGCGGGTCCCACTGGGCGTGGTGGCCGCCATCGTGCCATGGAACAGTCCCCTGTATCTGACCGCCATCAAGCTCGCTCCGGCGCTGGCGGCCGGCAACACCGTGGTCATCAAGCCCTCGGAGCATGCCTCGGCGAGCCTGATCATGCTGATGCGCCTGGTCGAACAAGCCGGCTTCCCTCCCGGCGTGGTCAACCTGGTCACCGGCTTCGGCCCGACCACGGGAGCGGCACTCACCAGCCATCCCCTGGTACGCAAGATCGCCTTCACAGGCGGTGCCGACGCTGCCCGTCACGTCGTTCGTAACAGTGCCGAGAACTTCGCCAGGCTGTCGCTGGAGCTGGGTGGCAAATCCCCCAACATCCTGTTCGAGGATGCCGACCTGGACAGCGCCATCAATGGCGTGGTGGCCGGAATATTCGCCGCTTCCGGACAGAGCTGCGTGGCGGGGTCGCGCCTGCTGATTCAGCGCAGCATCTACGATGACGTCATCGAGCGCCTTCGCGAGCGGGCGCGCACCATCCGCATCGGCGACCCCTCGGATGCCGAGACCGAAATGGGCCCCATGGCCACCCAGGCACAACTGGACACCGTGGAACGCATGGTCGCACAGGCGCAAGCCGATGGTGCGCAGCTGCTTTACGGCGGCACGCGCCCGGACATCGCGAACGGTTGGTACTACACCCCGACGATCCTGGCCTGCACGGCACATGACATGCCGATCATGCAGGAGGAGGTCTTCGGCCCAGTGGTCGCGGCGATTCCCTTCGACGATGAGGCCGAGGCGCTGAGCCTGGCCAATGACAGCCAATACGGCTTGGCCGCCGGTATCTGGACCCGGGACGTCGGGCGTGCCCATCGCCTCAGCCGCGATATCAAGGCCGGCATCCTGTGGGTCAATACCTATCGCGCCGTCTCCGCCATGGCACCGATCGGTGGCTTCGGCGCCAGCGGCTACGGGCGCGAGGGCGGTATCGATGCGGTACACGACTACACCGAACTCAAGACGCTGTGGATCAACTTGTCCACGCACCCCATGCCCGACCCCTTCGTCATGCGTTGAATGCGGAGCGCACCATGATCGATAGCCAGCACTACAAGCAAGTCCTCGGCGCCTTCCCGACCGGGGTCACCATCGTCACGGCCCTCGACGAGGAGGACCGCGTGGTCGGCTTCACGGCCAGCGCCTTCTCGGCGGTATCCATGGATCCCCCTCTGGTCCTGATCTGCCCCAGCCTCGGCTCGGACTCCTATCCGGTGATCAAGCGTACTGGCCGCTTCGCGGTGCATATCCTCGGACACGACCAGCAGTCCATCGCCTACCGCTTCGCCGGCAAGGGGCGCGACAAGGTCGAGGGGGTCGCCTGGCACCGCTCCGCGCATGGCAACGCCATTCTCGACGGCGCCACGGCCTATCTGGAATGTCGGCTGTGGGAAGATTACCCAGGTGGCGATCACGCCATCGTCGTGGGAGAGGTACAGAGTCTCTGGCTCGGTAACGACAAGCTCGACCCCCTGCTTTACTGTCGAGGCAAGATGGACAAGCTGCCGGAGTCCCTCCGCTTGGCTGCGGCGACAGCCTGAGCCACATACCAAGAGGCATTTCCCCTATGTCACAAGAACGGTCACAGGAACGTTACGAAAAAGGCCTGGAAAAGCGACGCCGTGTGCTCGGCGCCGAGTACGTCGACCAGTCGATCCGCAATGCCGACGACTTCACCCGGCCACTCCAGCAGTTGGTCACCGAATACTGCTGGGGCGAGGTGTGGCAACGCCAGGGGCTCAGTGACCGCGATCGCAGCGTGATAAACTTGGCCATGATCACCGCCCTGAACCGCCCCCACGAACTGCGCCTGCACATCCGCGGGGCGATCAACAACGGTCTCAGCGTCGAGGAAATCCGCGAGATTCTGCTGCAAACCGCGGTCTACTGCGGGGTGCCGGCGGCCATCGACGCCTTCCGTAACGCCCGTGAGGTGCTGAGCGAAATGGGTGAACTATAGCCTGGGAGCATGACAAGGGCGGCCCCCTGGACCAGGAGATGTAACGATGCGAAGAGCGCTACGGGATGACAGCCTCCGGGTCACTCGTAATCAACCGACCCTCCGCGAGATCGTGGTCGACAAGCTGCGTCAGGCCATCATGACCTTCCAGTTGCTGCCTGGCGACCGTCTGGTGGAGCGCGACCTGTGTGAACGCCTGGGCGTCAGCCGCACCTCGGTGCGCGAAGCCTTGCGCCAACTCGAAGCCGAGGGTCTGGTGGAGCATGCGGGTACCCGTGGGCCGCGTGTCGCCGTGATCACGCTGGAGGACGCCCGGGATATCTACGAGCTGCGCTGCATGTTGGAAAGCACGGTGGTTCAGCTTTTCACCCAGAAGGCCAATCGTCGCCAGATGGCCGAACTGGACCGGGCCTGGGAGCTACTCAAGGAGGCGCTACGCGAAGGCGAGACCCAGGAGATCGTCGAAGCCGTCAGCGACTTCTATGGCGTGCTCTACGACGGTGCCGGCAACCGTATCGCCGGTCAGATCCTCAGCCAGTTGCAGGCCCGCGTCAACTACCTGCGGGCGACCTCGGTCTCCCAGAAAGCCCGCTCCCTCGACAGCTTCCGCGAAATGGCACGCATCGTCGAAGCGATCAAGGCGCGTGACCCCGCCGCCGCCCATGAGGCGTGCGTAGGACACATCCAGGCAGCCGCCAAGGTCGCCCTGGCGGCCCTGGCGGCCAAGAGTGGCCAATCGCCGGAACCGATCACGCCGCCCCTGCGGGTCGACCCCAGCCGGTAGCGAGGCTCCATGCATCTCTATTGCTGTCGTTGCGGCCATCATCCCCTCGACCACGGCGTGCCCGAAGGCGATACTCATGAACGGCTCACTTGCAGTGCCTGTGGCCATGTCTACTACGACAATCCCAAGGTCATTGCCGGCGCCATCATCGAGCACGAAGGGCGCTTGCTGCTGTGTCAGCGTGGCATACCGCCGCGCGTGGGCACCTGGACCCTGCCTGCGGGCTTCATGGAGCGAGGGGAAAGCGTCGAGGAAGCCGCGCAGCGCGAGGTCATGGAAGAGACGGGCATCGATGCCGAGATCCTCACCCCCTACTCGATCTTCAGCGTTCCCCCGACCAATGAGCTCTATATCATCTATCGAGCCCGGCTGCGGGAATGGCGTGCCTCTCCGGGACACGAGACACTGGATGTGAAGTGGTTCCATCCGGGAGACATCCCCTGGGACGAAATCTTCTATCCTGCCATCCGCCAGATCCTCGAGCGCTATATCGACGAGCATGCCGGCGGCACCTACGGCATCTATAGCGGCAGTATGGAAGGCGGCACCATCCACTTCATGCGCTAACGCTGCTCCTAGGGCGGCGAGACGATCTCCACCACCTCCAGGTCAAAGCCCGCCAAGCCCTTGTAGTTCAAGGGTGCCCCCATCAGCCTCAGCTTGCCCACACCGAGATCGGCGAGGATCTGCGAACCGGTACCCGTCGAGGAGTAGTGCCGGGGAGACGGGCTGTCACTGGGCGGCTTGTTGAGCCGGGTGGCCCGCGACAACAGGCTCTGCGGCGATTCATGGCTGGCGAGTATTACCACCACGCCATGGCGTTCCGCTGCTACCGCTTCCAGGGACGACCATAACGACCACGCCCTGGGACCTTGATACTCGGCCCCCACCAGGTCGCGTAGCGGATCCATCACATGCACCCGCACCAACGTCGGCCTGGCGGCATCCATCTCGCCCATGGTCAGCGCCAGATGTGCTTCACCGCTGATGGTATCTTCGTAGGTATGCAGGGTGAACTCACCATGCACGGTCTGCAGGGGTTCCTGACCCGTCGGAACCACCGTCTTCTCGGTGGCCAGGCGATACTGGATCAGGTCGGCGATGGTACCGATGCGCAATCCGTGTCGACGAGCGAAGGCCTCCAGTTCGGGACGACGCGCCATGCTGCCGTCATCATTCATGATCTCGACGATCACCGCCGCCGGCTCCTGGCCGGCCAGACGCGCCAGATCGCATCCGGCCTCGGTGTGGCCGGCGCGACTCAGCACTCCGCCATCATGGGCACGCAACGGAAAGACATGGCCGGGCTGCACCAGATCCCGAGGCTGGGCGTTCGGTGCCACCGCCGCCTTCACCGTGGTCGCCCGATCCGCCGCGGAGATGCCGGTGGTCACGCCCTCGCGCGCCTCGATGGAGACCGTAAAGGCGGTGGCAAAGCCGGAACCGTTGTTCTCGACCATGGGCGCCAGCCCCAGCTGGTCGCAGCGCGCGCCACTCAGCGTCAGGCAGATCAGACCGCGGGCATGTGTCGCCATGAAATTGATGGCGTCAGGGGTAACGTGGCCGGCGGCCATGACGATATCTCCCTCATTCTCACGATCCTCATCGTCGAGCAGGATGACCATGCGCCCCTGACGGATATCCTCGATGATGTCTTCGATTCGATCGAATGCCATAACGGTTCCGGTCCACTTGGTAGGTATCGATGGGTGGTGAGCATAGGACTCGCCATCATTTTGGCATACCATAATACAAACAGTCACTGCCCATCGGAGAACGTCATGCCCAAAGGCTACTGGATCGCCAACATCACCGTGATTCATCCCCACGACTACGCCCACTACCAGGCCTTGGCCCCGGAAGCCTTCTCTCGCTTCGGCGCCAGGTTTCTCGCCCGGGGGGGCCAACGTACCGCCATGGAGGGTCGCGACACCCCACAGCGGAGCGTGATCATCGAGTTTCCCAGTTACGAGCAGGCGCTCGACTGCTATCACTCCGAGGAATACCAGAGGGCCAAGATCGCGCGGAATGGCACTGCCGACGTGGATATTGTCATAGTGGAAGGCTTATAGCCCGGTCGAGATACTTGGGCAACGGTGACTGCTGGACCAAGCCCCACCCTGAAAATCCTCTCCCCACGTCGCGCATATCGAGCCGCGCCACTGACCGGACATACCGTCGCGGCCAGCTCGCCAGCGGCAAGCGGGCCACGCCGGCGGGGCGCCGGGACCGCGCCTATGCTATTGGGTCTATCGAGAGGAAAGGCGTCGGAGGTATCGTCATGACCCATCCCTGCACAGGACAGGCCCCGACTTACCGGCTGTTCTATTCACCGGACAGCGCCAACCTGGTGATACGCATGGTGCTGGAAGAGCTCGGCGCGGGCTACCGGGCCGTGCGGATCGACCGCGCCAGGGGCGGACTCGACGATCCGGCCTTTCGCACCCTGAATCCCCAGGGGCTGCTACCGGTCCTGGTGGACGAGACCGGCGGGGTCCCGCTGTTCGAGACCGGGGCCATCCTGCTGCACCTGTGCGAGCGGCACGCCAGTCTGGCGATCACGGACCCGGCGCACAGAGGGCCTTTCCTCGCCTGGCTATTCTTCCTTTCCAACACCCTGCACGCCGATCTGCGGGTGCGGTTCTACGCCTGGCGCTATGCCGAAGGCAAGGCGGAGATCCAGCACCTCAGGGAGATGCTGAGTCGCCGCATTCAGCAGCATCTGCAACTGCTCGAAGAGCTTGCCGACCATGGCCAGGGAGCGGGGTTGCTGCCGAGTGGCCCCAGCGTGCTCGACCCCTACCTGGCCTGCCTGGTTCGCTGGATGCAGCTCTACCCCCTCGACGCCCCCCTCGGGGGCATCGCCCGGGACGAGTACCCGCATCTCGTCCAACTGTTGAGGCGCCTGGAAGGCCGACCGGCCATCCGCCGTGCGGCGGCAGCCGAGGGCATCGAGGGGCGGCTGTTCCTCACCCCCGACTATCCTCGCGGCGACCCGTGCCGGCTCGTAGGTCACGCCCCGAACCAGATCGACTGAGCCACGCGAAGGCCGTGGCGCTTAGCCGCACTTCGACCAGCCGCAGCCGGCGTAGCAGGTGGGGCAGCCGTCCATCATGATCAGCTCGCCGTTGCACTCGGGGCAGTGGCCGACCACGGTGGGATGGCCGCTCTTGTCGTGGGCCTCGCGCTCGGCGTGGGCGATCGCCTCCGGGGTCGGCGGCTGCCAGGCATGGCCGCTGGCCAGCCGCTGGGCGTAGCGGCTGACCAGGTCCTCCACCGGCACCTGGTTGCCGTCGATGTCGAGGAAGCCGCGGCGGTAGAGGATCTGCTGGATCGACCAGGCGATGGCCGCGACCTCGGAGTCGTGGAACATCGGCTTGCCCCAGCGATTCATGCCGCAACGCACCAGGCCCTTGTCCCAGGCCACCTTGCGCAGGTCGGCCACCGCCTGGGTGACGTAGCCGCCGCGGGCGGCCAGCGACAGGCTGCGCATGGTGGCGGTGATCCACTGATGCTCGCTGGAGAGCTGGCCGGAGGGGAAGAAGAACTCCACCGGGCGCTCGATCACCACCCGCTTGCCGCCCAGCACGCCCTCCACGGGCATGAACGACACCAGCAGGTAGACCTTCTTGCGGCCCTCGGCACCGACATAGGAGATCTTCTCCGACACGGCCTCCAGGGTGCCCTCGGGACGCGACGGGATGCGCACCGTGAGCGGGTTCTCGTCGAGCAGCGGCGGGGCTTCCTCGACCGCCTTCTTGACACTGTAGGAAACGATCTTCGAGGTGATTTCGACGGCCATCAGCGGGCTCCTTGAATTCTGGGCATCATGACTCTCGCGTGGAACCGGCGCTTACCATTTTCCATAGGTCCCCTCCTTGAGCGCGTCATAGAGGTTCGCCGCATTGTGCTCCTCGCCGTCGTAGATCACCTTCTCGTCGCCCCTGAGCTCCAGGGTCTCGCCGTTCTCGAGCTCGAAGACGTAGGTGGTGTTCTTGAGGTCGTCCTCGCGCACCAGCACGCCCTGGAAGGCCTCGGGGTTGAAGCGGAAGGTGGTGCAGCCCTTGAGCTGGCTGTCGTAGGCGTCGAGGTAGAGGCCCTTGAAGTCGTCGAAGGCGAAGTCGGTGGGCACGTTCACCGTCTTGGAGATCGCCGAGTCGACCCAGGCCTGGGCCGCCGCCTGCACCGCCACGTGCTGCTTCGGGGAGACCGCATCGGCGGTGATGAAGTAGTCGGGCAGGTCGCTCTCCACCGCATCGGCGGCGATGAAGTGGCGGTAGGCGGCCAGCTCGAAGGAGACCACCTCGACCTGCTCCTTGGTCTTCTTGCCCGCCTGGATGACGTTGCGGAAGTAGCGGTGCGAGAACGACGGCTCGATGCCGTTGGAGGCGTTGTTGCCCAGGGACAGCGAGATGGTGCCGGTCGGCGCGATGGACGAGTGGTGGGTGAAGCGCGCGCCGTGCTCGGAGAGCGCCGCGACCAGCTCCGGCTCGACCTCGGCGACCTTCTGCATGTAGCGGCTGTAGCGGGCGTGCAGCAGGCGACCCGGCACCTTGTCGCCGACCTCGTAGCCGTCCTTGGCCAGCTCCGGCCGGCTGCGCAGCATCTTGGGGGTGATCTCGAACTCCTCGGCCAGGATCGGCGCCATGCCCTTCTCGCGGGAGAGCTCGAGGGCCTGTTTCCAGCCCTCGATGGCGAGGGTACGGCTCACCTCCTCGGTGAAGGCCAGCGACTCCGGCGAGCCGTAGGGGATCTTGAGCATGGTCAGGGTCGACCCCAGGCCCAGGAAGCCCATGCCGTGGCGGCGCTTGGCCTCGATCTCGCGGCGCTGGCCGGCCAGCGGCAGGCTGCTGATCTCCACCACGTTGTCGAGCATGCGGGTGAAGATCGCCACCACCTTGCGGTAGCGCTCCCAGTCGAAGCGCGGCTTCTTGCCGAAGGGCTCGATGACGAAGCGGGTCAGGTTGACCGAACCGAGCAGGCAGGCGCCCTCGGGCGGCAGGGGTTGTTCACCGCAGGGGTTGGTGGCGCGGATCTCCTCGCAGAACCAGTTGTTGTTCATGCGGTTGACCTGGTCGATCAGGATGAAGCCCGGCTCGGCGAAGTCGTAGGTCGAGCGCATGATGGTGTCCCACAGCTCGCGCGCGCGGATCACCTCGACGATGCGACAGGCCACGCGGCCCTCGGCGTCGACGGTGTAGCCCTCCTCGATCACCGGCCAGTCGCGGTAGATGAGCTCGTCGGGGCCCACGTCCTCCCGCTCGCCGGCGTGCAGCGGGAAGGCCAGGGGCCAGTCGGCGTCGCTCCTGACCGCCTCCATGAACTCGTCGGTGATCAGCAGGCTGAGGTTGAACTGGCGCAGCCGGCCGGCCTCGCGCTTGGCCTCGATGAACTGGCGGACATCGGGGTGGCCGACGTCGAAGGTGCCCATCTGGGCACCGCGGCGCCCGCCCGCCGAGGCCACCGTGAAGCACATCTTGTCGTAGATATCCATGAACGCCAGGGGGCCGTTGGTGCCGGCACCGGCACCGAACACGAAGGCGCCCTTGTGGCGCAGGGTGGAGAACTCGTAGCCGATGCCGCAACCCGCCTTGAGGGTCATGCCGGCGTCCACCACCGAGTCGAGGATGTCGTGCATGGAGTCGCGGATGGTGCGCGACACCGTGCAGTTGATCAGGCTCACCGCCGGCTTGTAGTCGTCGGCGCCGGCGTTGGACATGATCCGCCCGGCCGGAATCGCGCCGTTCTCCAGCGCCCAGCGAAACTTCGGCAGCCACTCGTCGGCCTGGTCGCCCTCCACCGCGGCCAGGGCGCGGGCCACCCGCTCCCAGGTGGCCGCCACGTCCTTGTCCACCGGACGCCCGTGGCGATCCTTGAGCCGGTACTTGGAATCCCAGATATCACGGGAGGGAACCTGCATCGGTACCTCGTTGGATGTCTTGACGGCCTTGGCGGGAGTGCTCATTCAGGGGTCTCCAGAGAAGTCTAGGATAACGGGGTCAGTGATCGCGGCGCGCCAGCCGCTCGAGTCGCATCAGCCATGCGCCGAGCCGTCCCTGGGCCAGGCCCTCCTCGCGGCCGTCGAGCAGGTTCTTGACCGTCAGGCCGAGCTCGGTGTCGCCCTCGATCAACAGGCGACGCTGGAAGAACAGGGCATCGGGGTCCTCGCGGCGGGTGGCCAGGCACAGGAACTCGCGCCAGCCACCGCGGATGGTCGCCTCGCCGGCCTCGCGGCAGAGCACCAGGTGCCCCGCCTCGAGCCCCAGGGTCAGCACCACCCCCAGGTCCTCGACCCTCAGGGTGATGCGGCGCCCCTCGAGGACATCGAATTCGCCCTCGGCCAGTGGCTCGGCGAAGGTGCGGTTGAGCAGCGGTTCGACCAGACGACGCTTGACGGCAATGGGCACTCGCGGATCGAGGGCACGGATCAGCCGGCTCGGGGCGAGCGGGCGTGGCAGTGACATACCAACTCTCCTGATGACGATGCGGCCGGGGCCGCCGAACCGCTCATCCTAGGCCTCATGAAAGACGTTCGCCCTGACATGCGTCAAGCCCCGGCCGGTGCGACCACCCGCTGGCGGCTGAGTACCATATATAGACCATTCGACCACAGCAAGCACAAGATGTCGTTGCATTTGACCGTCAACGCTGCGACGGTCTACCGCCGCCCAGTTGCCCCGGGAGGCTGCCAGGGAAGCGGGGGGCGTCTGGTCAGACCGTGCGCGAGTAGCGCCCCTCGCTGCGGCTCAGGTAGGCATCGAAGGCCATGGCGGCGTTGCGCATCATCAGCCGCCCGGCCGGCAACACCTCGATCTCGCCCTCGCGGATCGCCAGCAGGCCGTCGGCTTCCATCTCGGCGAGTTCGACGAGGGCGTCGGCGAAGTAGTCGCGGAAGGCGATGCCGTGGGCACGTTCGATCGCGGCGAAGTCGATGCGGCCGTGGCACATCAGGGCATTGATCACGTCGCGGCGCAGGCGATCGTCGTCGTTGAGCCGGTAGCCGCGCATCACCGGCAGCCGGCCGGCCTCCAGCCGGTGCTGGTACTGGGCGGTCTCCTTGACATTCTGGCTGTAGCTGTCACCGACCTTGCCGATGGAGGTGATCCCCAGGCCGATCATGTCGCAGTCGGCATGGGTCGAGTAGCCCTGGAAGTTGCGCTGCAGGGTACCGTTCTCGCGGGCCAGGGAGAGCTCGTCCTCGGGCAGCGCGAAGTGGTCCATGCCGATATAGACATAGCCGGCCGCGGAGAGCCGGCGGATGGTCAGCTCCAGCAGCTCGAGCTTGCGCTCCGGGGGCGGCATGTCCTCGGGGCGGATCAGCCGCTGGGCCTTGAACAGCTCGGGCAGGTGGGCGTAGCTGTAGGCGGCGATGCGGTCGGGCCGCAGGGCGATGATCTTGTCCAGGGTGACGTCGAAGCTCGCCACCGTCTGCAGCGGCAGGCCGTAGATCAGGTCGACGCTGACCGACTGGAAGCCGGCCTCGCGGGCCGCCTGCACCAGCGCCACCACCTGCGCCTCGCTCTGGATGCGGTTGACGGCCTGCTGGACGTCGGCATCGAAGTCCTGCACGCCGAAGCTCAGGCGGTTGAAGCCCAGCGACCGCAGCTCATGGATCTGCTCGGGGGTGACGGTGCGCGGGTCCACCTCCAGCGAGAACTCGCGCGCCTTCGGCGGGGCGAAGTGGAAGGCCGCATCCAGCGCCTCCATCAGCTCGCCCAGCTGGGCGTTGCTCAGGTAGGTGGGGGTGCCGCCGCCCAGGTGCAGCTGGGTCATGCGCCGCGCGGCATCGAACAGCGCGGCCTGGCCCCGGATCTCCCGCTTCAGCCACTCGAGGTACTCGGCGGCCCGCTCGGTGTTGTGGGTGATGATCTTGTTGCAGGCGCAGTAGTAGCAGAGGCTCTTGCAGAACGGGATGTGCACGTACACCGACAGCGGCTTGGGCGACTCGGCCCGATTGCTGCGCTCCGCCGCCGCGCGGTAGTCGTCCTCGGCGAAGGCCGCATGGAACTGGGGCGCCGTGGGGTAGGAGGTGTAGCGCGGCCCCGGGCGGTCGTACTTCTCCACCAGGGGGCGGTTGAATTGCAGATCCTGTGGCATGTCGTGAAGCGGCCTCTTGAAGCCTGTATTCGAGCAGGAACGGGGGGCAGCGCTCGCGGGCCCCGCCGAATGAAGGAAGTATGCCATCCGCCGTCTGCAGCGTCGGTACCCTTCAAGAGGTAGTTGACCCAGGTCAAAGGAGGGAGCGCCCGAGGCGAGCAGCGTTGCAGCGCCAACTAACATTCATGTAAATTGCATCTTATAATGCCTTCCGGAGGACACCATGCGGCCGACCACGATGATCTCGCGACTCACCTGGGGCACCCTGGCCTGTGGCTGCATCGGCCTGGGGGCCGCCGGCCTGGTGGTACCGCTGCTGCCGACCACCCCGTTTCTGCTGGTGGCCGCCTGGGCCGCCCCCAAGGGATCGCCGCGCCTGGCACGCTGGCTGTGGGAGCACCCCCACCTGGGCCCGACCCTGCACGCCTGGCGAGAGCAGCGCGCCGTGCCCCGCCGCGCCAAGTGGCTGGCCTGGGGGCTGCTGGCGGCAAGCTGGCTGGTGGTGTGGCGGGGCGGGGCACCGCTCCCCATACTGGCACTGACGGCGGCGCTCTTCTGCGGGGTAGGCACCTTCCTGCTGCTGCGACCCGATGCCACACGCGCACCCGCCATGGAGGAAAGGGAGCTGGTAAACTGAACAGACGTTGACCCATCGTTATCGTCCGATTACCCAGTCACGAGGCGCCGAATCCCGCCATGCACCTGACCCGCTTTACCGACTACTCGCTGCGCGTGCTGATCTTCCTGGCCGTCAAGGGCGAGGAACGCTCCACGATCCAGGAGATCGCCGAGCGATTCGAGGTCTCTCACAACCACCTGATGAAGGTGGTGCAGGAGCTCGCCCACAAGGGTTACATCACGGCCATCCGCGGCAAGAACGGCGGCCTGCTGCTCAGGAAGGCGCCGGAAGAGATCTCCCTCGGCGCCCTGATACGCGACACCGAGCACGATCTGCTGCTGGTCGAGTGCTTCGGCGACCAGAACGAGTGCCTGATCACCCCGGCGTGTCGCCTCAAGCCGATACTGGCCGAGGCCCTGAAGGCCTTCCTCGACGTGCTCGACCAGTACACCCTGGCCGATATGCTGGGGCCACAGCGTCCCCAACTCGCCCAGTTGCTGCGCATCGAGCCCGCGAGCTGAACATGTCCGGGGCGCCGAAGTGGCTTATGCTGACACACGTCAGCATCCCATCCTCGGCCCACTGGCACCATGGGCCCCTTCGGCCCGGGACTCCGGGTTTCTTGACGCCAACAAAGATGCATCATGGAGATTGGTTATGAAACGACTGGCCGCCACCACCCTCACCGGTATCGCCGCCCTGGCATTCACCGCCATCGCCCAGGCGGAGCCCGACGGCGAGGCGATCTACAACCAGGCCTGCATGGCCTGCCACATGACCGGCGCCGCCGGCGCGCCCATCAAGGACGACGAGGAGGCCTGGGCGCCTCGCCTGGAGCAGGGCATGGAGACCCTCTACGACCACGCCATCAACGGCTTCCAGGCCATGCCGCCCAAGGGGGGACAGATGAACCTGAGTGACGAGGAGGTCAAGGCCGCGGTCGACTTCATGCTCGAACCGATGCTCTGAGACCGAGCCACCCAGCAGGCAGGGGGGACACCCGCCGATGTGAGGGGGCGCCATGCGCGGCAAGAGGGGGCGCCATGCGCGGCAAGGCGCCTCGTCGCTCTTCTCTCTTGAGGCTCCCTCCTCTCACACCATCCCACCGCGTCTTCGACGCTCCTACCCCATCGGGGTTACTCCCGCGGGCTTGATCCAAGTCAGCTGCGACATGACCCATGTCAAGTCGGGCCCGGGAGCCAGCTGGCATGATGAAGCCAATTCAAAAAGATTCATTTCATATGCCTGTTGAAGGGATGCTGCCCTACCGCAGTTCCCAGCTACGAAAACAAGGACTACCCCATGTCCACCCGGCGCACCGTCACCTCCCTGGCTCTCACCTGGTTGCTCGGCTTGCTGTTGCTCGCCGCCATGCCGACCGCGCAGGCCATCGAGCTCGACCAGGTGAGCCCGGGCTTCCCCGAGGCGACCCGCCTGACACCCGCCGAGGGCGGGCTCCCGACCTCGGCCGTTCATGCCGGTGATGAGCTGCTCGGCTATGTCTTCGAAACGGTGGATATCGCGCCGATCCCGGCCTATTCCGGCAAACCCGTGAATCTGCTGGTGGGCATCGACCTAGAGGGCAGGGTCCGCCTGGCCAGCATCCTCGACCACCAGGAACCGATCATGCTGGTCGGCATCCCCGAACACCGGCTGACAGACTTCGCGGCTGCCCACGTGCCCCACCATGTCAACGACCGCCTCAAGGTCGGCGACAACCTCGACGCCATCTCCGGGGCCACCGTCACGGTCATCGTGGTCAGCGAGACCATCATGCGTACCGCTCGCCGGGTGGCCGCCGAGCAGGGGCTGATCGCCGACCCCTCGGCCACGCCGCCGGCACGGGTCCTGCCCGAAGTCTTCGAGCCCGCCGACTGGGCGACCCTGATCGGTGACGGCACGATCCGCCGCCTGCACCTGACCCATGGCGAGGTCGACGAGGCCTTCGTCGGCACGCCCGCCGAGGACTACCTGCGCACGCCCGAGCCGGCCGACAAGACCTTCATCGAGCTGTTCTACACCTACCTGAACCCGCCGACGGCCGGCCGCAACCTGCTCGGCGACACCGCCTACGAGCAGCTCATGGCCGGGCTCGACGAGGACGAGCACGCCATCGCCGTGATGGCCCGCGGCGACTACTCCTTCAAGGGCTCGGGCTATGTGCGCGGCGGCATCTTCGACCGCCTCGAGCTCTCCCAGGGCACCACCACCGTCAGCTTCCACGACAGCGACCACAGCCGCCTGGGCAACCTGCCGCTGGCCGGCATGCCCGCACTGCCCGAGCGCGACATCTTCATCGTTCGCGAGGACGCCGCCTTCGATCCCGGCCGGCCCTGGCAGCTGGAACTGCTGGTGCGCCGCGCCTCGGGCCCGCTGGACACCGAGTTCAGCCGCTTCTCGGCGGACTACAGCGTGCCCGAGGCCTATATCGAGCGCCCGGAGCCGCCGGTGGAGGAGCCGCTATGGGTGCAGGTGTGGCGCGACAAGGCCTTCCAGATCGGCGTGCTGGCCGCCGGCCTGCTGGTGCTGACGGTGATCATGCTGTTCCAGGACGTGCTGGCGCGTCATCCAAGGCTCCTGCGCCCGCTGCGGCTCGGCTTTCTGGTCTATACGCTGGTCTTCATCGGCTGGTACTCCCTGGCCCAGCTCTCGGTGGTCAATATCCTGACCTTCACCAACTCGCTGATCAGCGGCTTCAGCTGGGAGTCGTTCCTGATCGACCCGCTGCTGTTCATCCTCTGGTCCTTCGTCGCGATCAGCCTGCTGCTGTGGGGCCGCGGAGTGTTCTGCGGCTGGCTGTGCCCCTTCGGCGCCCTGCAGGACCTGGTCAACCAGGCCGCCCGCAAGCTCGGCGTGAAGCAGATCGAAGTGCCCTTCGGCCTCCACGAGCGGCTCTGGGCGATCAAGTACATCATCCTGCTGGCACTGTTCGCCGTCTCGCTGCACTCGCTGGGCGCCGCCGAACGCTATGCCGAGGTGGAGCCGTTCAAGACCGCCATCACCCTGCGCTTCCAGCGCGACTGGGGCTTCTTGCTCTACGCCCTGGCGCTGGTCGCCGTCTCGGCCTTCAACCACAAGTTCTACTGCCGCTATGTCTGCCCGCTGGGGGCCGGCCTGGCGATCCCCGCCCGCCTGCGCCTGTTCGACTGGCTCAAGCGCCATCGCGGCAGCTGCGGCACGCCCTGCCAGATCTGCGCCAACGAGTGCGAAGTGAAGGCCATCCACCCCGACGGCCGCATCAACGCCAACGAGTGCCACTACTGTCTCGACTGCCAGGTGACCTATCACGACGACCGGCGGTGCCCGCCCATGATCAAGCGTCGCAAGCGCTTCGAGAAGGCGGCCCGGGTGTCATCGGCAGGCACGGCCGTTGAGACCTTCCCGGCCGCTGCTGCCCGTGGCAGCAAGGCCAGCCTGCAACGCATTCCCACTCACAACGAGGAATGAACCATGAGTGACAAGAAGGACACGATCCAGAACCTCGGCCGCCGCCACTTCCTGCGCAACAGCGCGGTGACCGGCGTTGCCGGCGCCGGCCTGGCCGGCGGCTTCGGCGCGGGCGCCCTGATCGGCAGCCGGCCGGCCCGGGCCGCCGCCACCGGCGACGCCGCGATAGCCCCCGGCGAGCTCGACGAGTACTACGGTTTCTGGAGTGGCGGCCACTCCGGCGAGGTGCGCGTGCTGGGCGTGCCCTCGATGCGCGAGCTGATGCGCATCCCGGTCTTCAATACCGACAGCGCCACCGGCTACGGCATCAGCAACGAGTCGAAGCGCGTGCTGGGCGACTCGGCACGCTTCCTCAACGGTGATTCCCACCACCCGCACATCTCGATGACCGACGGCCGCTACGATGGCAAGTACCTGTTCATCAACGACAAGGCCAATACCCGGGTGGCGCGCATCCGTCTCGACATCATGAAGACGGACAGGATCATCACCATCCCCAACGTCCAGGCCATCCACGGGCTGCGCCTGCAGAAGGTTCCCCACACCAAGTACGTGTTCTGCAACGCCGAACTGCCGATTCCCCAGATCAACGACGGCCGCGACCTGGAGAACCCCGAGAACTACTGGACCATGTTCAACGCCGTGGACGCCGAGAGCATGGAGGTGGCCTGGCAGGTGATCGTCGACGGCAACCTGGACAACACCGACGCCGACTACACCGGTCGCTTCGTCGCCGCGACCTGCTACAACTCGGAGAAGGGCATGACGCTCGCCGATACCATGCGCGCCGAGCGTGACTGGGTGGTGGTGTTCGATGTCGAGGCGATCGAGGCCGCCGTATCCGCCGGCGAGTACGAGACCCTGGGCGACTCCCCGGTGCCGGTACTCGACGGCCGCAAGGGCTCCAGGCTGACCCGCTACATCCCGGTACCCAAGAACCCCCACGGCCTGAACACCACGCCGGACGGCAAGTACTTCATTGCCAACGGCAAGCTGTCACCGACGGTCTCGATCATCGCCATCGACAAGCTGCCCGAGCTGTTCGACGACACCATCGAACCGCGCGATGCCGTGGTCGGCGAGCCGGAGCTGGGCCTGGGGCCGCTGCATACCACCTTCGACGGCCGCGGCAACGGCTATACGACCCTGTTCATCGACAGCCAGGTGGCCAAGTGGAACATCGAGGACGCCATCCGCGCCTACAACGGCGAGGAGGTCAACTACCTGCGCCAGAAGCTCGACGTCCACTATCAGCCCGGTCACAACCACGCCAGCCTCACCGAGTCCCGGGATGCCGACGGCAAGTGGCTGGTGGTGCTCTCCAAGTTCTCCAAGGACCGCTTCCTGCCGGTGGGCCCGCTGCACCCGGAGAACGACCAGTTGATCGACATCTCCGGCGAGGAGATGCGCCTGGTCCACGACGGCCCCACCTACGCCGAACCCCACGACTGCATCCTGGTGCGCGCCGACCAGCTCTCGCCGAGCCGGGTGTGGACCCGTGACGACCCCTACTTCGCCGAGACCGTGGCCATGGCCGAGGCCGACGGCATCACCCTGGAGCGCGACAGCAAGGTCATTCGCGACGGCAACAAGGTACGGGTCTACATGACCTCGGTGGCACCGACCTTCGGACTCACCGAGTTCAAGGTCAAGCAGGGCGACGAGGTCACCGTGGTGATCACCAACCTCGACCAGGTCGAGGACCTGACCCACGGCTTCTGCATGGTCAACCATGGCGCCCAGATGGAGATCGCCCCCCAGCAGACCGCCAGCGTCACCTTCATTGCCGACAAGCCCGGGGTGCACTGGTACTACTGCAACTGGTTCTGCCACGCCATGCACATGGAGATGACCGGCCGCATGCTGGTCGAGAAGGCCTGATAGCAACCAGAACCAGATAGCCTTCTGGTTGCCAACGTGAGGAGCGCCGGGAACAGGCTGAAGAGGAGGTCCTACGCCAGGGATGGCGTCGGTAGCGCCCAGGGAGGGGTTTACAGCGCCTCCTCGCAGGCCTGTTCCCGGAACAGCCCCGTATTTCTTGCGTGGAGAGACGCATGACCCGACGACCGATTCTCGGCGTCCTGACCCTGGTTCTCGCCGCCTGGCTGCTGTGGCCGCCGGGCGCGCTACTGGCCGCCGACTGGCAGGCCAGCCCCGGCGAACCGCTGCAGCCGCTCGTCGAGCGCGCCGGCGACGGGGATCGCCTGATACTGCCCGCGGGCCGCTATTCCGGACCGCTGACGATCGACCGCTCCCTGACCGTCGTAGCCGAGAGCGGCGCCGTGATCGACGGCGGCGGCAGCGGCCACGCCGTGATCCTGGCCGCCCCCGAGATCCTGTTGGAAGGCCTGCGGATCGAGAGCTGGGGCGACGACCTCACCGCCATGGACGCGGGCATCTTCGTCGACCGCCGTGCCGCCGACAGCGTGATCCGCGACAACGACCTGCAGGGCCCCGGCTTCGGCATCCGGCTGGACGCCGTGCGTGGGGTGCGGGTCCTCGACAACGTCATTCGCGGCGATACCTCGCTGCGCTCCCAGGATCGCGGCAACGGCATCCACCTGTTCAACGTCGAGGATGTCCTGGTGGCCGGCAACGACATCCGCCGGACCCGCGACGGCATCTATATCGACACCAGTCGCCACAGCACCCTGCGCGGCAACCGCCTGGAGGAGCTCCGCTACGGCGTGCACTACATGTACGCCTTCGACAATCGCCTGGAGGGCAATGTCACCCGCAACACCCGCACCGGCTTCGCGCTGATGCAGTCCAAGCGCCTCACGGTCCTCGACAACCGCTCGGTGAACGACGAGAACTACGGCATCCTGATGAACAACATCACCGGCTCGACGCTGCGCGGCAACCGCGTCGAGGGGATTCGACAGCCGCTCGATGCCGAGGGCCAGGGCCTGGTCAGCGGCGGCGAAGGCAAGGCGATCTTCATCTACAACTCCCAGTACAATCACCTCGAGGCCAACCGCTTCACCGACAGCGATATCGGCATCCACCTCACCGCCGGCTCCGAGGACAACGTGCTGGTGGGCAACGCCTTCGTCGACAACCGCCAACAGGTGATGTACGTGGCCACCCGCCGCCAGGAGTGGTCGGCGGATGGCCGCGGCAACTACTGGAGCGATTACCTGGGCTGGGACCTGGCCGGCGACGGCATCGGCGACACCGCCTTCGAACCCAACGACGCCATGGACCGCCTGCTGTGGCGCTTCCCCGAGGCACGCCTGCTGCTGCACAGCCCCGCGGTGGTGGCGCTGCGCTGGGTACAGCGCCAGTTCCCGATCTTCCGCGCCCAGGGCGTGCGCGACAGCTCGCCGCTGATGCACGACCCCGACCTTGGAGGCCTCCGCCCATGAACCCGGTGATCGACTGCCGTGGCCTGACCCTGCGCCACGGCCCCCTGACCCGCCTCGACGCCCTCGACCTCAGGGTGCGGCAGGGCGAGGTGCTGGCCCTGCTCGGCCACAACGGTGCCGGCAAGACCACCACCATGAAGCTGATCCTGGGGCTGCTCTCGCCCAGCGCCGGGACCCTCGCGGTGCTCGGCGGTGCCCCCGACGGCCCCCACGCCGAGACCCTGCGCCGCCGCCTGGGCTACCTGCCCGAGAACGTCAGCTTCTACGAGCAGCTGACCGGCCGCGAGGTGCTCACCTACTTCGCCCGGCTCAAGCGGGTCGACCGGCGTCAGGTCGACGCCCTGCTCGAGCGGGTCGGCCTCGGCGAGGCCGCGTGCCGCCGGGTCAGGACCTATTCCAAGGGCATGCGCCAGCGCCTGGGCCTGGCCCAGGCGCTGCTCGGCGAACCGCGCCTGCTGCTGCTCGACGAGCCCACCACCGGGCTCGATCCCGCCGCCACCCGCGACTTCTACGAGACGGTGCGCGAGCTGCGCGAGGGCGGCTGCACGGTGCTGCTCTCCTCCCACGTGTTGCCCGGCGTCGAACCCTATATCGATCGTGCGCTGATCCTCGGGGCCGGCCGGCGCCTGGCCCTGGGCAGCCTCGACGAGCTGCGTCGGGAGGCCGCGCTGCCGCTGACCATCCGCGCCCATGGCCATTGGCCGGGGATCGACTGGTCCCGGGGCTGGGGCGACGCGGGCGTGACCCCGCGCCACCTCAACGGCCGCACCCTGGAGCTCGGCGTGCACCCGGAGGCCAAGATGGCCACGCTGCGACGCCTGGCCGATACCGCGGGGGTCGAGGACATCGACGTCCAGCCGCCCACCCTGGAGCATCTCTACGCCCACTTCTCCACGCCCGTTGCCAGGGCGCCGTCATCCCACGCTTCGCGAGGTGCCCCATGAACGCCACCCTGATCGTCGCCCGCAAGGAGTTCCAGGATGGCCTGCGCAATCGCTGGGTGCTGGCCATCGCGCTGATCCTGGCCGCGCTGGCGGTGGGCATCGCCTGGTTCGGCGCCGCCGCCAGCGGTGGCATGGGCTTCACCTCGCTCGCCACCACCGTGGTCAGCCTGTCGACGCTCGCGGTGTTCCTGATCCCGCTGATCGCCCTGCTGCTGGCCTATGACGCCGTGGTCGGCGAGCAGGAGGCCGGCACCCTGCTGCTGCTGCTCACCTACCCGCTGAGCCGCACCGCGCTGCTGCTCGGCAAGTTCCTCGGCCACGGCCTGGTCCTCGGCGCCGCCACGACACTGGGGTTCACCGTCGCCGGCGCGGTGATCGCCATCGGCGCCGAGGGCGTCGGTCTCCGCGAGCTCGCCGCCAGCCTGGGCCTGCTGATCGCGAGCAGCGTGCTGCTGGGCTGGGTGTTCATCGCCTTTGCCTACCTGATCAGCGTCTGGGTCACCGAGAAGGCGCGAGCCGCCGGCCTGGCGCTGGGCGTGTGGTTCCTGTTCGTGCTGGTCTTCGACCTGGGGCTGCTGGCGCTGCTGGTGGGCGTGCCGAGTGGCGGCGACTGGCTGCCCTGGCTGCTGCTGCTCAATCCCACCGACGGCTTCCGGCTGATCAACATGATTGGCTTCGAGTCGACCCAGGCCTATACCGGGGTCACCGCCATCGTCCAGGGCGACGCCTTCCATGTCGGCTGGCTGCTGCTGGTGCTGGTCGGCTGGATCGCCGCGCCCCTGGGGCTGGCCATCCTGCGCTTCCGTCACCACACGGCCTGACCCCCGGCCTCGTTTCTTACAGGAGTCTGCCCATGATCCGCCCCTTTCCCGCCGCGGCGCTGCTGGTCCTGTCACTGCTGCTCACCGGCTGCGGCAGCGAGCCCGACGGCAACCCCCTGGCGGCGGCCCAGCCGATCGCCGACGGTGACAGCTGCCATGTCTGCGGCATGCTGATCGAGGAGTTCCCCGGGCCCAAGGGGCAGGCCTACCTCGACCGCGACACGGTGCCGCGCAAGTTCTGTTCCACCACCGAGCTGTTCGCCTTCCTGCTGCAGCCGGAGAACGAGTCCCGCCTCTCCCACGCCTATGTGCATGACGTGGCCGCCGCGCCCTGGGCCACGCCGAACGACGAGGCCTTCATCCCGGCCGGCGAGGCATGGTACGTGGTCGAGCACGAACGCCGCGGCAGCATGGGGCACACCCTGGCCTCGTTCCGCGAGCGCCGGCATGCCGAGGCGTTTCGTGACACCCACGGCGGCCGGGTGCTCGGTTTCGACGACATCGACCTGGCACTGCTCGCCGACCTCGGCGGCCGTGCACTGCCGGAAATGTCGGGACACGGGCGCCATTGAGCCCGCCCCCACGCCGCGACTCCCGTCGGGACAGCCCCGGCGGGCTCTGCTAGCATCCGGGGTTCGTCTCCACGCCACCCAGGATGCTCTGCCGATGTCATCGCCGGTCACCCGCCCCGCCCGCCTGCTTCTCCCCCTGCTGATCGCGCTGGGCCTGGCCGCCCCGGTCCAGGCCACCACCTTCAACACCGGCGACGTCGAGGCCCATGGTGCCTGGCACTCGTTGACCCTGACCCTGGGCGAGGAGCGCCACTTCCGCGCCATGGAGGGAAAGAGCTACGCCGATTCGCTGCTCAGCGTCAACGTGACGCCAGGGGTCTGCGACCTGCCCTGGCTGGAGCTGCGGGTCGAGCTCGACGAGCACCAGGCCGAGAGCCGCACGGTCAACCGGGTGCCGGTCGACCTGCGGGTCGACCACGAGACTATCCACGGTGGCTGGGCCGAGTTCGTCACCCTGCGCGGCGACAGCGGCTTCTACGTGCACTTCTTCCTGGAGGAGCAGCCGCTGCTGCTCGAGGAGATGCGCGCCGGCGAGACCCTGCGCCTGCGCCTGATGCGGGCCGAGGACGACCCCTGGTTCATGACCTTCGACCTCGACGGCGCCGAGGCGGCGATCGCCCGGATGCTGCGCCGCTGCGAGGCTGCCTCCCCCGACGCGAAGGGACTCGACGGCTAGCCCTGCCCGCCGTGACGGCGCCGGCTCCCCCCGAGCGTGGACTAGGGCCGAGGGGCCTCGAGGTCAGCCACCGGCAGCTGGCGCGCCGTCAACGACAGCTCCTCGACGGACACCGGGCGGCCGAACAGGTAGCCCTGGAAGGCCCGGCACCCCTGCGCGGCCAACCAGCGGCGATGCTCCTCGCTCTCGACGCCCTCGGCGATCACCTCGAGCTCCAGGCTGCGGGCCAGGGTGATGATGGTGGTGACGATGGTGGCGTCGGTGGGGTCATCGAGCAGGTCGCGCACGAAGGACTGGTCGATCTTCAACTGGTCCAGCGGCAGCCGCTTGAGGTAGGCCAGCGACGAGTAGCCGGTGCCGAAGTCATCCAGGGCAAAGCCGATGCCCAACCCCTTGAGGCGCTGCATCTTGTCCCGGGTGTCTTCGCTGTCTTCCAGGAAGAGGGTCTCGGTCAGTTCCAGCTTGAGCCGCTCGGGCCGCGCCCCGGTGACGGCGAGGATCCGCTCGAGACGGGCGACGAAATCCGGTGCCCGGAACTGATCGCGGCTGACGTTCACCGCCATGGTCAGGTGCTCGGTGGCCGGCAGCGCGGCCCACGCGGCGAGCTGCCGACAGGCGGTCTCCAGCACCCAGAGCCCCATCGGCACGATCAGGCCGTTCTCCTCGGCGACGGGAATGAACACCCCCGGAGACACCAGGCCCCGCTCGGGGTGCTCCCAGCGCAGCAGCGCCTCGACCCCGGTGGTCTGCCCCTCCTCATCGACCTGAACCTGGTAGAACAGCCGCAGCAGGCCGTCGGCGAGAGCCTGCCGCAGGTCGGCCTCCAGGCTGGCCCGTTCCATCACCCTGGCCTGCATCGCCGGGTCGAAGAAGCACAGCGCATGGCGCCCCGCCGCCTTGGCCTGATACATGGCCAGGTCGGCCTGCTGCAGGATATCGTTCACCGTGGCCTGGTCGTCGGTGAACAGGGTGATGCCGATGCTGCCGCTCACCTGGCAGCGCATCTCGCCCAGCATGCAGGGCTCCACCAGGCTCGCCAGCAGCTTCTCGCCCACTCGCTCGGCCACCATGGCGGCCTCGTCGGCCTGCAGGCCCAGGTCGTGCAGCATCACCACGAACTCGTCGCCGCCCAGGCGGGCGATGGTATCGGTCTCGCGGGTGATGGCGGTGAGGCGCTCGGCGATGATCAGCAACAGCTCGTCGCCGCGGTGATGGCCCAGGCTGTCGTTGATGGTCTTGAAGTTGTCGAGGTCGATGAACATCACCGCCCCGTACTCGCCGCTGCGCCGGCTCTCCTTCAGTGCCGACTCCAGCCGGTCGACCAGCAGGCGCCGATTGGGCAGGCCGGTCAGGGGGTCATAGAAGGCCAGTTGATGGATCTCCTCCTCGGCGGCCTTGCGCTCGGTGATGTCGCTCAGGGTGGCCACGTAGTTGGTGATCCGACCTTCGTCGTCCTTCACCGCGCTGATGGTCAGCCACTGGGGATAGATCTCGCCGCTGCGACGCCGGTTCCAGATCTCGCCCTGCCAGCTGCCCTTGTCACCGATGGCGCACCACATTCGCTGGTAGAAGTGGTCGTCATGGCGCCCGGAGTTGAGGATGCGCGGGCTGTGGCCGACGATCTCCTCGGCGGCGTAGCCGGTGATCTGCCGGAAGGTCGCGTTGGTCCGCAGGATCCGCCCCTCGGCATCGGTGACGAACATGCCCAGGTGGGTCTCGAAGGCCATGGCGGCGATGCGCAGCTGTGCCTCCTGGCCATGGCGTCGGGCCACTTCCCGCTGCCGTTCGGCCATGGCTTGCCAGCGGGACCAGCGCTTCCGCCGGGCAACCTGCCTCGATACCACCCCGTCTCCTGTCACCATTGCCGGCCCTGCTCCCGCTTCATGACCGCGCTGCTTGCTGGCCCGGTGGCCCCGAACATCACGGCGTATCGGCCCCCCGGCCGGAAATTCGAACCTCCCTTTCCTTGAAAGATACCGCTCCTTGGTGGAGACCCATTATGCCAGCTCGAGCGCCTAGCGCGAACGCGATCTCGCGCATCCGTTGCGACGTGCCGTCCGGCCAGCGCCGCTCGAACGGATCACCTGCCGGCGTCCTGGATGCTAGATCACCTTGCTGCGCAGCAGGCCGGTGATCGCCTCGCCGATCAGCACCAGCGCGATGATGGCGATCAGGATGGTGGCCACGGTGGGCCAGGCGAAGGTGTCGATGGAGCCCTGCAGCAGTACCCCGATGCCACCGGCCCCCACCAGGCCCAGCACCGTGGACTCCCGGATATTGATGTCCCAGCGCAGGATGACGATGGCGAAGAAGGCCGGCATCACCTGGGGCACGACGGCATAGGCGATCACCTTGAGCTTGGAGGCACCGGTGGCCTCCATGGCCTCCACCGGGCGCCGGTCGATCTCCTCGATCGCCTCGCCCATCAGCTTGCCGATGAAGCCGATCGAGCGGAACATGATCGCGAGTATCCCCGCCAGCACCCCGGGGCCGAAGATCGCCACGAACAGCAGCGCCCAGATGATGGTGTTCACCGACCGGCTGGAGACCAGGATGAAGCGCCCCAGCCACAGGCAGAAGCGATTGGGCGTGGTGTTCTGGGCGGCGATGTAGGACACCGGCAGGGCGATGAAGATCGTCAGCATGGTCGCAAGCGTCGCGATGTGCACCGTCTCGATCATGGCGCCCACGATCGGCCCCAGCCGACTCGGGTCCGGCGGCCACATGCGCGCCCCCAGGCGCGAGATCTGGGTCGGCGCATCCCACACCCAGGGCCAGAAGATGTCGATGTCGTGCACCGCCCAGTACACCACCATCAGCGTCACCAGCAGGACGGCGTAGCGGATCAGACGTTCCTTGCGGTCGTAGCGCCGCCAGACGCGATCGGCCAGGGCGCCGGCATGATCTACCATATCTTCTTCCTCACCCAGCCGCTGATGCCCTCGCTGACCAGGATCACCGCGATGATGATCAGCAGGATGGCGAACGCGAAGTCGTAGTCGTAGCGCCCGAAGGCGTTCATCAGGGTCCCGCCGATGCCCCCGGCACCGACGATGCCGACCACCGCCGAGGCACGCAGGTTGCTGTCGAGCTGGTACATGGAGAGCCCCACCTGGCGCGGCAGGATCTGCGGGAAGACCGCGTAGAACAGCGTCGCCAGGTACCCCGCTCCGGTGGCCCTCATCGCCTCCACCTGCCCCCAGTCGATCTCCTCGATCTCCTCGGCGAGCAGCTTGCCGACGAAGCCGATCGAGTAGAGGGTCAGGGTCAGGATGCCGGCCAACGGGCCGAAGCCCACCGCGGCGACGAACAGGATGGCGACGATCACCGGATGGAAGCTGCGCGAGACGATGATCACCGCTCGCCCCAGGAGATAGACCGGCATCGGCGCGACGTTCCGGGCCGCCATCACCGCGAAGGGAATCGACAGCGCGACCCCGAGCAGCGTCGCCAGGATGGCGATCTGGAAGCTCTCCTTGAAACCGGTGAGCAGCAGGCCGCCGCGCTCGAAGTTGGGCGGGAAGCCGCCCCCGAAGATCCGCGCCGCCCGTGGCAGGCCCTCACCGATGCGCTCCCAGTTGAACGGCAGGCTGCCGAAGGCCCAGATCAGGTAGGCCACCACCACCAGCCACAGACCGTAGCGTAGCCAGGGGTTCGCGATGAAGGGCGGCTTGCGCCAGGTCCTGCGCCCCGTCGCGGCGACGTCAGAGCGGGTCATCGGTCACCTCTTTCCGGGCTGCCCGGACGGGCTGCTTCGTGTCCTCGCCCGCATCGTCGTCCGGCGCCTCGATACCGCCGTAGATGGCGTCCAGCGCCTCCCGGGTGAAGTCGGCGGGGGTCCCGTCGAAGATCATCTTGCCGTGGCGCAGGCCGACGATGCGCTCGGTGTAGGCCTTGGCCTGGGCCACGTTGTGGATATTGATCAGCACCGGCAGCGACAGCTCGCTGGCCAGGCTCTGGAGCAGCTTCATGATCTGCTCGGAAGTGCGTGGGTCCAGCGAAGCGGTGGGTTCGTCGGCGAGCAGCACCTCCGGCTCCTGCATCAGCGCCCGCACCACCCCGACTCGCTGTCGCTCGCCACCGGAGAGTTCATCGGCGCGCTTGTTGGCGTAGTGGGCGATGCCGACGCGCTCCATCAGCGTGAAGGCACGCTCGATATCGGCCTGGGGATAGCGCCGCGAGACCGCCTGGTAGAGGCTGACATAGCCGAGCCGGCCGGCCAGCACGTTCTCCATCACCGTGAGGCGATCGATCAGGTTGAAGCCCTGGAAGACCATGCCGATCTTGCGCCGTGCCCGGCGCAGGGCGCCGCCGCGCAGGTCGACCAGCTCCTGGCCATTGAGCTTGATCGACCCCGAGGTGGGCTCGACCAGGCGATTGATACAGCGCAGCATGGTGCTCTTGCCGGCCCCCGAGGCGCCGACGATGGAGACAACGCTGTTGCCCTCCACCACCAGGTCCAGCCCCTTGAGTACCGGCTCGTCATGGCCGTAGCGCTTGACCAGCTTCGAGATCTCCAGCATCCAACCACCTCGCTATGCTCGATCAGGGAGAACGGCCCCGGCCGGTCGGCCGGGGCGCCCGGCTCACTCCTGCTCCAGGTCTTCGCGGGTATAGCGCACGTCGTTGGCGGCCTGGATGGTGCGGATGACCTGCCAGTGCTCCTGATAGTTGATCGGGATGAACTTCTCGACCCCCTCGAACTCCTCGCCCAGTTCGGTGCCGGCGAACTCGAAGCTGAAGAAGGCCTCCTCGATCTTCTCGACCAGGTCGGGATGCAGGTTATGGGCATAGTTGTAGGAGGTGGTGGGGAAGCGGTCGGACTCGTAGAGGATCTTGACGTCCTCCTCGTCGTAGAGGCCTCGGGCGGCCATGCGCTCGACCACCTCGGAGGCCACCGGGGCGGCGTCGTAGTCGCGGGCCACCACGCCGAGCATCGACTGGTCGTGGCTGCCGGAGTAGATCACCTCGTAGTCCTCGTCGGGCACGAGCCCCTCTTCGGGGAACAGGGCGCGAGGCGCCTGGTTGCCGGAGTTGGAGGTCGGCGAGGTGTGGGCGACCCGCTTGCCCTTGAGGTCCTCCATGCTGTCGATGCCCGAATCGACATGGGTGTAGAGCTGCAGGGTGTAGCCGAACTGGCCGTCGTCGGAGCCCATCAGTGCGAAGGGCACGGCACCGGCCAGGTTGACCGCGAAGGGCGTCGGCCCGGTGGAGAACCCGGCGATGTGCAGGCGCCCGCTGCGCATCGCCTCGACCTGGGCCGAGTTGGACTGCACGGCGAAGAAGCGCACGTCCCGTCCGGTCACCTCCTCGAGGTGATCGATGAACGGCTGCCAGATATCGGAGTAGATGGCCGGGTCTTCCACCGGGGTATAGGCGAAGATGAGGGTATCGGGGTTCGCCCACTCCGACTCGTCCGCCGGCCGGTCGGCGACCATGTCGCCATCCTCGTCGCAGTAGAGACTGTCGAGATCGCCTCGAGGGCAGTCGGCGAAGGTGGGGGTGGAGAAGGCCAGCAGGGCCAGCGATGCACTGGCCAGGGCCGCGGTCAGGCATTTGCCGGAGACGATGGGCTTCCCGGCGACATGGAGCGTATTCATGGCGTGTCTCGCTTTGGCTTGTATTTATTATGAAAACTGAGAAATATTGATCGAAAACGAACAACATATTGATCATATGATCGATTCCGAACATCACTTTCTCAATCTAGGAGCTGTGACGATAGCATGTCAACCGATTTCCTCAACGTTCCCGGGGCCTGGCGCAACCGCTACCTGCTGATGCGCCACGGGCATAGCCGGGCCAACGAGCAGAACCTCATCATCAGCGACCCGCGCGCAGGCCTGACCGACTACGGCCTCTCCGCCGAGGGCGAGGCACAGCTCGCCCGGCTCGTCGACGGGTGGGCCTGGCCGGTGCCCACCCGCCTCCACCACTCGGACTTCCTGCGCACCACCCAGACCGCGGCCCGGGTGGCCAAGCATTTCGGCCTCTCGCCCCGCCCCGAACCGCGCCTGCGCGAACGCCACTTCGGCGACTTCGAGGCCCGTTCCGCGGACCGCTACCTCGAGGTCTGGACGCTGGACGAGCGGGACCCGAGCCACCGGCTCCATGGCGTCGAGCCGGTGATCGCGGTGGCCGAGCGGATGCGGGCGGTGATCGAGGAGCTGGAGCGGGCCTACGCCGACGAGACAATCCTCGTGGTAAGCCACGGCGACCCTCTGCAGATCCTGCTCACCGCCCTGGAGAACCGGCCGTTGCAGCGGCATCGCGACCGACCACCGCTGCTGCCGGCGAGCATCACCCCGCTGGGCGACGCCCCCGTGGCATAATGGCAACCCAGCTTGCATCGCCGCCGGGAGGACGATCGTGACGGTACTGCTGTTTCGGCTGCACCAGGTCCCCGACGAGGAGGCCGAGGAGGTACGCCGGCTGCTCGACGAGCACGGCTTCGACACCTACGAGACCCGTGCCGGCTTCTGGGGACTGGGCGTCGCGGCGATCTGGCTGCGCGACGAGGCTCAGCGGGAGGCGGCCCGCGAAGTGATCGACCACTATCAACAGGCGCTGGGCGAGCGGGTCAGGCGCGAGCGGCACGCGCTCGACGCCCGCGGCCTGGCCCCCACCCTGTGGCGCCGCCTGCACCACCACCCCTTCCGGGTGCTGCTGCTCACCGCCGCGGCGCTGGGCATCCTGGCCCTCTCCGTCCTGCCCTTCCTGGGGCTGATCGACTGACCCGACCTGTCCTCGCCCCGGCCAGAGCGGGCTCATGCGGCGGCCTCGCCGTTGCTGTCTCAGCCCTGGGTGAGCAGCAACTCGACCCGTCGGTTGGCGGCCCGCCCCTCGGCACTCGCGTTGCTCTCGAGGGGGCGGGTGTCGGCATAGCCGATCGCGCGCAGCCGGGTCGTCGGCACGCCCTGCTCGGCAAGGTAGCGCAGCACGGCGATGGCGCGCCCGGTGGAGAGCTCCCAGTTCGACGGAAAGCGGACGGTGGCGATGGGCATATCGTCGGTGTGCCCCTCCACCGAGACCTGGCCATCGAAGTCGGCCAGGGTGGCGACCAGGCCGCGCAGGATCTCGCGGCCGCCGGTGGTGAGCTCCGCCTGGCCGCTGGCGAACAGCAGGTTGTCGTCGATCCGCAGGGTGACGCCCCGCTCCCCCTCGGCGACGCTGACCCCCTCGATCTCGAGCCCCCGGAAACGCGGCTGCAGGCCATCCTGTCGCGGCTTGAGCCCCGGTGCCGTCGGCCCCGCCATCGCCCCCGGGCCGCCGGCCACCGCCTGGGCGGCCGACTCGGCCAGCGGCGACACCTGGCGCGTCGCCTCGCCCCCGTGCTCGCTGCCGATGACCCTCAGGCCATTGCCGGCCAGCGACAGCAGCAGCACGAACAGCGTGATCAGCAGGGTGAGCACATCGAGGTAGCTCATCAACCAGCCTTCGCCATCGTCGCCGGCCGGCGCGTCGGGCAGCAACGACTCCCTGGCGTGCCGGTCAAGCATGCTGGCCGGCCTCGACACCGCCGGGCCGGGGCTTGCCGGGCTCGCGGATCTCGTCATGGTAGTTGGCCACGAAGGAGTTGAGGGTCTCCTCGATGAACGACGGCAGGCGACGCTTGGTGATCAGCGAGATGCCCTCGAGCACCATGTTCATGGCGATCAGCCGCTCCTCGGTGCGCCGTTCCAGCTTGACCGCGATGGGCTTGAACACCAGATTGGCCAGCAGGATGCCGTAGAAGGTGGTCAGCAGGGCCACCGCCATGCGCGGGCCGATCACGTGCAGGTCGCCGGTCTCCATCACCTCGAGCATGTTCACCAGCCCCACCAGGGTGCCGATCATGCCGAACGCCGGGGCATAGGTGGCCATGGTGCGGAAGATCTGCGCCTCGGCCAGCTCGCGGGCCTTGAGCCGGGCGATGCGCCAGCGCAGCAGGTCGAAGATCTCCTGCTCCCGGGTATTGGCGATCACCAGCTGGATGCCGGTACGCAGGAAGGGGTTGCGGGTGTGCTCCAGGGCCTCCTCCACGGCGCGCACGTCGCCCTTGAACCACAGCCGCGACATGTCCACCAGCTCCTTGATGTCGTCGCGGGTATAGGTGTTCTCGCGGCGAAACACCAGCCCCACCAGCCGGACCACCCGCACCACCTCCTTGAGCGGGTAGCTGATGAAGGTGGCGGCCATGGTGCCGGCCAGCACGATGGCCAGCCCCGGCAGGTTGAGGAAACTCTGGGGGGACTCGGCGGTGAAGAGCAGGACGCTGGCCAGCAGCACGCTACTGGCGAAGATACCGATGAGCGTCGACGGGTTCATGCACGGCTCCTTGCCGGAAGAGAATGGCGTGATGGGGATATCGGCCGCGACGCGACAAGCTTTACGTCACATCGCGGACAAGCCGCCTGACAGAATGATACTCTTTGTTACATCGCCTGCCAGCCACCGGGCCGGCCCCGCCACGATCACGACAAACGGCAGGCATCCAGGGAGTCACACCATGTCAGCACAGAGGGAAACCGACGCCTTCGCCATCGCGCTGCAGCCCATCCACGATGCCGCCGATCGGCATGTCGCCGACCGGCTGCTCTATCGCCATCACGGCGAGGCCCTCGAGGACCCGGTCGCCGCCACCGCCCGGGCCCTGGCCACCGCCATCTACGAGCTCGACGAGGGCAAGCGGCTCGGCACCCGGGAGCTGGTCATCGACCTGCCCGCCGAGTGGCTGGAACGCACCGACCTGCTGCCCTCGCCGGCACGACAGGTGATCATCGGCCTGCCGCGCGACCTGCCGCCGACGCCCGAGCTCATGACGACCCTCGCGCAGCTCCGCGAGCGGGGCTATCGGCTGCTGGTATCCGCCTCCTGCCTGCGGGGCGACGGCCAGGGGTTCGCGCCGCTGGCCGACCTGATCCGCTTGCGCCATCCCGACGAACTCGACGCCGGTCAACTGGATGCCCACCGCCAGCGCGGCGCCCGGCTGCTGGCCGACGACATCCGCGACGCCGCGCGGCTCGACCGCTTCCGCAACCTCGACTGCCACTACTTCGACGGCCGCTACCTGGCCGAGCCGACCTTCTACGCCGCCCGCCCCCGGGGTCGCCACGGCAACCGTGCCGCCCAGCTGCGCCTGGTCAACGAGCTCTACCGCGAGGATGCCGACCTGCAGCGCCTCTTCGAGCTGCTGATCCAGATGCCTCACCTCCATGTGGCGATCCTGCGCCGTGCCACCTCCAGCCTGTTCGGCCAGGACTCGCGGCAGACCGACCTCAAGCGTGCCATGCAGGTCATCGGGCTGAACGAGCTGCGCCGGCTGGTGATGACGCTGTCGCTGGCCAGTGAGATGCCGTCGTCGAAACTCAAGGTGCGCATGGCGCTGATCCGCGCCTTCATGTGCCGCAACCTGGCCACGCCCTTCAGCAACATCGACCCCGAGGACGCCTTCACCACCGGGCTCTTCTCGATGATGGGGCCGCTGCTCGACGAGGCCCAGGATGCCCTGCTCGAGGAGCTGCCGCTGACTGCCGCCGTGGCCCGGGCCCTGAGCGGCCGGGAGGGCCACCTCGGCGCCCTGCTGACGCTCTGCGAGGAGCACGAGCGCCAGGTCGCCGACGGCGGCACCACGGCCAGCGCCGACCAACTGCAGCAGTGCTACCTCGATGCCCTGGACCAGACCGATGCGCTGATGAGCCGCCTCTAGCCCCCTTCCGCTCAGTCGTCGCGCAGCCGGGCCCGCAGCCGGCTCACCGCCTGACCGTGGAGCTGGCAGACCCGCGACTCGGTCACCCCCAGCACGGCACCGATCTCCTTGAGGTTGAGCTCCTCCTGGTAGTAGAGCGCCATCAGCAGCTTTTCGCGCTCGGGCAGCGCCTCGATCGCCGCCACCAGCCGGCTACGCTGCTCCCCGTCGACCAGGGCGGCGAAGGGCGTGGCCATTGCCGACTCGCCGCTGCCCGGTTCCGCCCCCTCCGCCATCAGCTCCTCGAAGGGCAGCAGATGGCCATTGTTGGTATCGCTGAGGAGCTGGCGATAGTCGGCCAGGTCCATCTCCAGCTCGGCGGCGATCTCGTGCTCCTCGGCCGACCGCCCCATGCGCTGCTCCAGGCGGCGCACCGCCTCGTCCACGGCCCGGGCGTTGCGCCGCACGCTGCGCGGCAACCAGTCGCGACTGCGCAGTTCGTCGAGCATGGCACCCCGTATCCGCTGGCTGGCGAAGGTGGCGAAGCTCGCCCCCTGGCCGGCGTCGAAGCGCCCCATGGCCTCCAGCAGCCCCATGGTGCCGGCCTGGATCAGGTCATCCAGCTCGACACTCGCCGGCAGCCTGACCTGCAGCGCCAGCGCCTGGCGCCGCACCTGCGGCAGGTACTGCGTCAACAGCTCGTTCTGGTCGATCTTGCCTTTTGCTGTATACATCCCGTTCGACGGCCTCTGTCAGGACCTTCTCTCAGCGATAGTTCTTGGCGATAGTGCTTAGCGATAGTTGACGATCACCTGCAGCCCCTGCACCGCCACCGCCCGTCGCTGGCCCGGTGCCAGGGCGAAGCGGAAGTGCAGCGGCGTATCCGCCGGCAGCCCCGCCAGGGCACGGCTGCTGCCCTGCCCGGCCCCCAGCGTGACACACCCCCCGGCGTGGCAGAGCCGGGCCCCCACCGCCTCTCCGGGCGGCAGCCGGAACCGCCAGCCGACGCTGTCGATCGTCCCGTCCGCCGCCGCCTCCGGCGGCACCATCGGCCGGGAAGCCACCTCGCGCTCGGCCAGCGCCACCCGCACCCCCGGCACCGAGGCCACCCAGCTGCCGGCGGCCAGTACCGGCGCGGCCACCACGACCATGACCAGCCACAACGCGGCGGGCAGGCCCGCCTTCAGCCGAGTGCCACTCACGCCAGCACCACCAGCTCGATGCCCAGGTAGGCCATGGCGGCCTGCTGCAGGTTGTCGAGCAACCCTTGGCGGGAGATGCCGGGTGGGTGCATCGCCAGCAGGCGCCGCGGGCCGGGGCGCTCAGCGAGCCGCATCAGCACGCGCCAGGCGCGGCGGAAGGCCTCGGCATCGCCCTCCACCCACAGCGCCCAGCGCGACTGCTGCGACGCCAGCAGCGGCAGATGCGCGCTCGTCGCCTCGATCGGCACCACCTTCCAGGCAGACGGGTCGCCCACCCAGCGCCGCCCCTGGCCGGCCCAGTGGTCCAGCAGGGCGCCGACCCGCCGGGCCTGGCGAGGCGAGCCATCGGGTAGCCCCAGCACCATCAGGGTGACCGCCGCTGCCACGCACGAGACGGCCGGCGCCGACGGCCCGGCCACGGCCAGCTCCCGCAGCATCTCGGCCACATGCCGCGGACAGCCCTCCCCGCTCGGTGGTGCACCGGACGCCCACTGGCGCAGGCCGGCGGCTTGATCGGCCCCCATCAGCCGAGCCCCTCGCGGCCCGCCGCCCCCAACTGGCGAATGGCATCACGGGCCATGCCGAGGTAGAGCAGCGCCTCCAGCAGCGCCTCGGCGTTGCGCCGACGGCGCCCGCCGAGCAGCCCCAGCAGCCCGGCACGCAGGTCCATGGCCCACTGGGCCTCGCTGCGCTCCAGCTGGCCGGCCACCGTGGCCAGGCCGGCGGCGATCGACAGCCTCAGCTCGGGCGTCGCCGACGGCTGGGTCTCCTCGAGCCACCGAAGCGCGCGGCGGGTCAGCCGCGGCAGCGCCTCGGCGT
This sequence comes from Halomonas kalidii, assembly GCF_030010475.1. Classification (NCBI taxonomy): domain Bacteria; kingdom Pseudomonadati; phylum Pseudomonadota; class Gammaproteobacteria; order Oceanospirillales; family Halomonadaceae; genus Halomonas; species Halomonas kalidii. Next base: position 92,100 of record NZ_JASCQN010000054.1, read on the forward strand.
CGAGCTGGCCGAGCAGCAGGGACACGGCGTCATCCCCCAGCCACTCCGGCGCCAGCCAGTAGCGCCGTCCCAGCCGGCGGCCGCTCTCGCGATCCTCCAGCTCACCGAACCAGGCGCACAGCGGGGACGGGCTCCTGTCGCCGTCGCGCAGCGACAGCCGCGCCAGGCGAACGCACACCTCGCGCCCCTTCGATCGGCGGATCGGCCCGCCCTGGGGGGTGGCCAGGGCCACCAGGTCCCGGAGCGAGCGACGCTCGCCCGCGTGGGCCACCCGCTGGGTGGCCCGGGCCTGCGCGACCCAGGCGCCGTCACGGGCCGCCAGCCATTCCCGCGCCTCGCCGTCGGGCAGCGTCGGCAGCAGGTGGACGGCGGCACCAAGCGTCCGCTCGGCCCAGTCGAACCGCGCCACCTGGCCGGCGGGCTGGCGATGCTGGAGCTGCGGCATGACCGCCCAGTCGCCCCGGTCGTCGAGCAGCACGTCGGGCGACGACCAGTCGTGGCCGCGCACCCGGGCGCGGGGCATCCAGAGCATGCCGGCGGCCTCGTCATGCGCCCGGTCGAGCAGGGCGTCGAGACGCTCGCCCTGCAGACTCGGCGGCAGTGTCGAGAGCGCCCAGGCGGCCTCCAGGGCGGTGAAGCCGGTGAGGCGGCGACGCAGCTCGTCGAGTATCACCGACACCCGCCGCCCCTCGCCGAGCAGCCCCCGAGCACCGCTCGACGCTACCAGCACCGGCGCCGGGGTAGCGCGGCGGGTCGCCAGCGCCTGGTGGACCAGGTCGGCGGCGTCGGCCACCATCAGGTCCTCGGGCACCCGCTGGCCATGGGCCACGAACAGCAGTCGCAGGCCGTGGCGCATCAGGGCATCAAGCAGCGGCCCCGTGCGCCCCGCCTCGTCGTGCTTGCTGATCACGCAGTCGTCCAGCGAGGCCCCCGACGCGTGGGCCGCCTGACGGTAGTTGGTGATCACCTCCTCCAGGGTCTCCGGCTGGCTGGCGGCGTTGAGCAACAGCGCCAGGCGCACCGGCACCGGGCCGCCCTGCAGTCGCGCCACCTGGGTGATGATGCCGCGGTCGCGCTGGCTCATGCCCACGGTATCGATGATCACGAAGCGCTTGTCGGCCAGCCTCGACAACAGTGCGTCCAGCGGCTGCTCGGCATCCAGGGCATACATGGGTATGTCCAGCAGCTCGGCATAGATGCGCAGCTGCTCGTGGGCGCCGATACGGAAGCCGTCGGTGGTGACCAGCGCCACCTGACCGGGGCCATGGCGCATCACGTAGCGGGCCGCCAGCTTGGCGGTGGTGGTGGTCTTGCCGACTCCGGTCGGCCCCACCAGGGCCAGGATGCCGCCCTGCTCGAGCAACGCCTGCTCGTCGTCGAGCACCGCCAGGCGGGCCGCCAACTGACGCACCAGCCAGGCCTGCCGGGACTCGTCGTCGGCCGCCTCGAGCTCCTCGGGCAGGCCGGCGAGCAGCTCCTCGGCGATCGCCTCGCCGAAGCCGGCCTCGGCCAGCCACCGGGCCAGTCGCTGGCGGCAGTCATCCGCTGGCGACGGCGCCGCCCGGGCCCGGGACAGCAGGGCCCGCATGTCCTGCATCTCCTTGAGCAGCTGGGCGCTCATGGCCTGGAAGGCATCGCCCTCGCCGGCCGGTACCGCCGGGGACGGGATCGGTCGCTCCGGGACGGGTGCCACCGCCGGCGCACGGCGAGGCGGGGCGGCCTGATCGGCCTGGGCGAGAATCTCGACCCCGGCCTCGGTGTGCCGGTTGGCCAGGATCAGGGCATCATCGCCCAGGGCGGCGCGCACCTGGCGCATCGCCTCGCGACCGTTGGCCCCGGTGAATCGCATCACACTCATCGGTTCGTTCTCCTGGCGTCCGTCATCGTCCGCCCACCAGTTGGGTGACCCGCAGGGTCCGATCGTCGGGAATCTCGGCCTGGGACATCACCACCAGGTGGCGCAGCCGTCGGCGCAGGAAGCGCGCCAGCACCGCGCGCAGGGTGTGCTGTACCACCAGCACCGGGGGCTCGCCGCTGGCCTCCTGGCGCGCCAGCGCCTGCTCGGCCTGGCTCATCAGGGTCTCGGCCAGGCCCGGCTCCAGGGCACCGCTGCCATTCATCGCCTGCATCAGCACCTGCTCGAGCTGGGCCTCCAACCCGATCACCTTCAGCTCGTCGTCGCCGGGGAACCACTGCTGGACGATGCTGCGGCCCAGGGCGATCCGCACCAGGGCGGTCAGCTCGCCGGCATCCTGCTGCTGGCCGGCGTGTTCGGCCAGGGTGTCGAGGATGGAGCGCAGGTCGCGGATCGAGACCTCCTCGTCGAGCAGGTTCTGCAGGATGCGCTGGAACACGGTGAGCGAGATCGCCTTGGGCACCACCTCCTCGACCAGCGACTTGTTCTCCTCGCCGAGCTTGTCGAGCAGTTTCTGCACCTCCACACGCCCCAGCATCTCGGCGGCATGCTGATGCAGCAGGTGGTTGAGGTGGGTGGCCACCACGGTGCTGGCGTCGACCACGGTGTAGCCGTAGACCTGGGCGTGTTCGCGCTGACCGGCGTCGATCCACACCGCCGGCAGGCCGAAGGCCGGATCCCGGGTCCGGGTGCCCTGGAGCTCGCCCGACACCTGGCCCGGATCGATCGCCAGCCACTTGCCGGGGTGGGCCTCGGCACGGCCGATCTCGGCGCCCTTGAGGGTGATCACATAGCTGTTGGGGCCGAGCTCCAGGTTGTCGCGGATATGCACCACCGGCGGCAGGAAGCCCACCTCCTGGGCGAACTTCTTGCGCACGCTCTTGATGCGGCCGAGCAGCTCGCCCTCCTGACGCTGGTCGACCAGCGGGATCAGCCGGTGCCCCACCTCGAGGCCCAGGGTATCGACCAGTTGGACGTCGTCCCAGCTCGCCTCGGGGGCCTCCGGCGCCGGCAAGGGGTCGGCGGAGAGCTCCTCCTGGACCTGGCGCTGCTCCTTCTGGCGGATCAGCCACCAGGCCAGGCCGCCGAGCAGCACGGTGAAGATCAGGAACACGACGTTGGGCATACCCGGCACCAGCCCCAGCAACCCCATGACCGCCGCCGCCAGGATCATCACCTGGGGGTTGACGAACAGCTGGCTGATCATCTGCTGGCCGACGTCCTGGTCGGTGTTGACCCGGGAGACGGTGACGCCGGCGGCGGTGGAGATCACCAGCGCCGGGATCTGCGCCACCAGGCCGTCGCCGATGGTCATCAGGGTGTAGGTGCGCGCGGCGCTGCCGAAATCCATGTCGTGCTGCAGCATGCCGATCAGCAGCCCGCCGATGATGTTGACCACCATGATGACGAGGCCGGCCATGGCGTCGCCGCGCACGAACTTGCTGGCACCGTCCATGGAGCCGTAGAAGTCGGCCTCCTGGGCGACCTCGGCGCGGCGCTGCCGGGCGTCGTCCTCGCCGATCAGCCCGGCGTTGAGGTCGGCGTCGATGGCCATCTGCTTGCCGGGCATGGCGTCGAGCATGAAGCGCGCGCCCACCTCGGCGATGCGCCCCGCGCCCTTGGTGATGACCATGAAGTTGATGACGATCAGGATCAGGAACACCACCAGGCCCACGGCGAAGTTGCCACCCACCAGGAACTGGCCGAAGGCCTCGATCACCCTGCCGGCGGCATCGCCGCCCTGGTGGCCTTCCATCAGGATGACCCGGGTCGAGGCCACGTTGAGCGACAGCCGCAGCAGCGTGGTGAACAGCAGCACCGCCGGGAAGGCGGCGAAATCCAGCGGCTTCTGGGTGAACATGCTGACCAGCAGCACCATCACCGCCAGCGCGATGTTGAAGGTGAAGAACAGATCCAGTGCGAAGGGCGGCAGCGGCAGGATCAGCATCGACATGACCAGCAGGATCAGCAGCGGCCCGGCCAGCAGCTTCATGCGCACGTCGCCCATCCAGTCGCGGCGCCCCAGGTAGTCGCTCCAGGCCTTCATGTCTCAGCCTCGCCGTGGCGGCCCGGAACCTCCAGGGATTCCGGGACCGGCAGGTCCTCGGGTGTCGGTGGCACCTCGCCCCCCTCCTGTGATACCCGCCGCAGCCGGAAGGCCCAGGCCAGGACCTCCGCCACGGCGGTATAGAGTGCTTCGGGAACCTCGGCATCGAGGTCCACATGGTGATAGAGCGCGCGGGCCAGCGGCGGTGCCTCGAGCCGCGGCACCGCGTGCGCCTCGCCCAGTTCGCGGATCCGCGCGGCGACCTGGTCGGCGCCCTTGGCCACCACCCGGGGGGCGGCCATGCCGGTCTCCTCGTACTTCAGCGCCACGGCGTAGTGGGTCGGGTTGGTGATGATCACGTCCGCCTCGGGCACCTGGCTCATCATCCGCCCCCGGGCAATGGCCTGCTGCTGCTGGCGAATCCGCGCCTTCACGTGGGGGTCGCCCTCCGACTCCTTGTGCTCGCGCTTGACCTCCTCCTTGCTCATGCGCAGCTTCCTGGCATGGCTCCAGAGCTGGTAGGGCACGTCGATCAGGATCACCACCAGCAGGGTCAGCACCATCAGCCCGCAGGCCAGGGCCGCCAGCTCCAGGGCACTGGCCAGGGCCTGCTGGATCGGCTGGTCCATCAGGCTCATGAAGGTGCCGCGGTTGCTCCACAGGAAGGCCATCGCGATGCCACCCACCAGCAGCGACTTGGCGATCGCCTTGGCCAGCTCCACCAGCGCCTGGACACCGAAGATGCGCTTGAGCCCCTTCAGCGGGTTGAGCTTGGAGAGCTGCGGCTTCATTGACTTGGCCGAGATCAGCCAACCGCCGAGCAGCGCCGGTGCCGCCAGTGCCACCACGGTCAGCAGCAGGAACAGCGGCAGCATCGCCAGCAGGGTGCGCTCCCCGAGGTCCAGGGCGTGGCTGAGCATCGGCGTGGTTTCCAGCGCATGGCGCCGCTCGAACAGGAAGGCCTGTTCCATCACCAGGCCCAACTGGTCGTAGAGCATCGCGCCCATGGCCCACAGCCCCCCCACGCCGCCGAGCAGCAGCATGAAGGTGGTCAACTCGCGGGAACGGGCGACCTGGCCCTCCTCGCGGGCCTTCTCCAGGCGTCGCGGCGTGGCCTCTTCGGTCTTTTCCTGATCGCTGCTCTCGTCGGCCATGGCCACTCATCGGGACAGTCGTGCGGACCCTGGCCATTGTGGGGAGGAAGGGGAAGGGGCGATACGCCAAAAAGCGCCGATAATCGTGTCCTGTTCACGACTATCGACGGCAGGGGAGGGGTCGGTCAGAAACCCAACTGGTCGAGCAGGTCGTCAACCTGATCCTGGCTGCTCACCACGTCGGCGGCCTCCGGCTTGACCTGGGGGCCATTGAGCAGGCCCTCCTCGCGCTGGCGGGCGCCGGTCTGACGCTGGCCGTCGGCCCGGCGCTGCATGTCGTCGCGCTTCTCGCCCTCGGGCACGCTGTCGATCAGCACCTGCACCAGCTGGCTCTCGATCTCGTGGATCACGTCCATCATCTTCTTGATTACCTGGCCGGTCAGGTCCTGGAAGTCCTGGGCCATCATGATCTCCAGCAGCTCCTTGCTGGTCGCCTGGGTCGTCTCGGGCACCTCGGCCAGGTACGAGCGGGTCGCCGTGACCAGCTCCCGGGCCTCGTCCAGTTCCTTGGGCTCGGCGAACCACTCGGCCCAGCGCCGGTCCAGAGCCTCGGCCCGCTCGCTGAGACGGTCCTGCAGCGGCTGGGCCCGGTCGATGGCATTGAGTGCCCGCTCGGCGGCCTGCTCGGTCATCGCGCCCACGTAGTTGAGTCGGTCCCGGGCATCGGGAATGGCCTCGGCGGCCCGCTCGATCTCCTTGTCGAGCCCCAGCTCGCGCATGCTCTCGCGGAGCATGCGGGTCAGGTGCCCGATGCGCTGCACCAGGTCGTCGCTGGCCGCCGCCTTGGCGATCTCGGGCTGCTCGTTCGTGCTCATGGTTCGGTCTCCTCGCCCCGGGTCGCCCCGGCGGCCTCACATGCCCAGTTTTTCGAAGATCTTGTTGAGTTTCTCTTCCAGGGTGGCGGCGGTGAAGGGCTTGACCACATAGCCGCTGGCACCGGCCTGGGCCGCGGCGATGATGTTCTCCTTCTTGGCCTCGGCGGTCACCATCAGCACCGGCAGGTGCTTGAGGCCGTCATCGGCGCGGATCTGCTTGAGCATCTCCAGGCCATCGAGGTTGGGCATGTTCCAGTCGGAGACCACGAACTCGAAGCCGCCGGCCTTGAGCTTGGCCAGGGCGTCCTGGCCGTCTTCGGCCTCCTCCACGTTGGTGAAGCCGAGCTCCTTGAGCAGGCTGCGCACGATGCGGCGCATGGTCGGGAAGTCGTCCACCACCAGGATGCTCATGTTCTTGTCTGCCATCGGGATTCCTCTATCGGTTCACGGCATTCGGGACGACCGGCGGCCGGGCCGCCGGTCGGGTTCGGTAGCTATCGCGTCAGAACTCTTCCCACTCGTCCTCGGTGACCGCCTCGCGGCGTGCCGGACGAGGGGCCGGCGCCTGCCGGCCGGCAGGCGGCTGGCTGGCCTGCGGCAGCGTGGCGGGGGAGCGGTCGGCCTGCGGCAGCGAGGGCTGGCTCGCCATTCCGGCCAGGCGGAACACCGCCACGGCCTGCTCCAGGCGGCTCGCCTGCTCCTCCAGCGAGGCCGCGGCGGCGGACGCCTGCTGCACCAGCGCCGCGTTCTGCTGGGTCACCTGGTCCATCTGCCCCACCGCCTGGCTGACCTGCTCGATGCCGTCGCTCTGCTCCTGGGAGGCGGCGGATATCTCGTCCATGATGTCGGTGACCCGGCGTACCGCGGTGACCACCTCGTCCATGGTCGCGCCGGCCTGCTCGACCAGCGTCGAGCCCTCCTGCACCTGGGCCACCGAGCCCTCGATCAGCCCCTTGATCTCCCTGGCGGCATCGGCGCTGCGGCTGGCCAGGTTGCGCACCTCACCGGCCACCACCGCGAAGCCGCGGCCCTGCTCGCCGGCCCGGGCCGCTTCCACGGAGGCGTTCAACGCCAGGATATTGGTCTGGAAGGCGATCGAGTCGATCACCCCGGTGATGTCGGCGATCTTCTGCGAGCTGGTAGAGATGCCGTGCATGGTCTTGACCACGCGCTCCACCACTTCGCCGCCGCGCTCGGCGGTGGAGGAGGCGTCCAGCGCCAGGCCGCTGGCCTGGCGGGCGTTGTCGGCATTCTGCTTCACGGTCGCGGTGAGCTGCTCCATGCTCGCCGCGGTCTCCTCGAGGGAGGCGGCCTGCTGCTCGGTGCGCGAGGAGAGGTCGGCGTTGCCGCTGGCGATCTCGCGACTGCCGACATGGATCGAACCGCTGCTGCCGCGCACGTCGCTGACGATCCGCGTCAGGCTCTGCTGCATGTCGCGCATGGCGGCGAACAGCTTGCTGATCTCGTTGCGGCCCAGGACCTTGACCTCGCAGGAGAGATCCGCCTTGGCGATGGCCTCCAGGGCCACCACCGCCTCGTCGAGCGGACGAATGACGATGGTGCGCAGCCCCAGGTAGATCAACGCCACCAGCAGGCCGATCAGCACCAGCACCCCCAGCCCGATCCATTCGAAGCGTTGGGCCTGGTCGTGGAAATCGGCCACCATGGCCTCGGAGTTCTCGACCCCGTGCCTGACGAAGGCCGTCATGCTCTCCGCCAGTGCCGCCGAGGGCGCCGCGAGCGCCTCGCGCAGCCGGTTGAATCCGGGGGTGTCGAGCTGGTCGAGCATCTCGTGCTGCTGGTGGACCAGGGAGAGCACCGCATCGAAGTCGTCGCCGAGGGGCTCGGCCAGGGCCTGGCCCTGCTCGGACTTGGGCACGCCGGCAAAGCTCGCGAAGTGCTGCTCGGCACGCTCGATCTGATCCGCCGCCGCCGCGATCCCCTCGTTGGCCTCGCCCATGCGGCCGATCATGATCAGGTTGGAGGCGACCTCGAGACTGACCCGAGCCTCGTTGAGCAGGGCGTCGGCGCGGTTGATCTCGGTGAGCTGGCCGACGCTGACCTGGTTGAGGGAGGTCAGCGCGCGGTCGCCGTTACGCTCCGCCACCACCCCCAGGGTAGCGATCACCGCGATGAACGCCACGAAGCAGGTCAGGACGACGACCATCGCCGCATGGATGCTGATAGTGCGCAGTAATCGTGTCATGCCGGCGCTTCCTTCATTATGGAAATCATGAGTGTCATCGGTTCTGCTCGGCTCCCTGCCCCTTCGGATCGTCCCTGTGACGGCTGCGGCCCCGCCACTCGCTCGGCGGCCTCACACCCGCTGGGCACGGCCGGAGGCCGCCACCAGCGCCATCAGCCGCGGCGCGATGTCGTCGAGCGCCACCACCTCGCCGGCCCCGCCCAGGGCGATGGCCTCCCGCGGCATGCCGAAGACCACGCAACTGGCCTCGTCCTGGGCGAGGGTCGGAGCGCCGGCCTGGCGCATCTCGACCAGCCCCGCCGCCCCATCCTTGCCCATGCCGGTGAGCAGCACGCCGATGGCGTTGCGCCCGGCCTGGGTCGCCGCCGAGTGGAAGAGCACGTCGACCGAGGGGCGGTGCCGGTTGACCGGCGGCCCGTCGTCCAGCCGAGCCACGTAGTTGGCACCGCTGCGCGCCAGCTTCAGGTGGGCATCCCCCGGGGCGATGTAGGCGTGGCCCGGAAGCACCCGCTCGCCGTCCTCGGCCTCCTTGACGCTGATCTGGCACAGCCGGTCGAGCCGCTCGGCGAAGGAGCGGGTGAAGCCCCCCGGCATGTGCTGGGTGATCAGGAGCGCCGGACTGTTGGCCGGCAGCGGCTCCAGCACCCGACGAATCGCCTCGGTACCGCCGGTGGAGGCGCCGATGATGACCAGCTTCTCGCTGGAGACCAGCGGCGCCTCGAGCCGCACCGGTGGCGGGGCATCGCAGCGGGTCGCCTGGCGCGGCCGTGAGCGCGAGGCGGCGCGGATCTTCTCGGCGATCTCCTCGGCGTACTCCAGCATGCCGTGGCGGATGCCCAGCGAGGGCTTGGCGACGAAGTCCAGGGCACCCAGCTCCAGGGCCCGCAGGGTCACCTCGGAGCCGGCCTGGGTCAGCGAGGAGACCATCAGTACCGGCATCGGGCGCAGCCGCATCAGGCGCTCGAGGAAGTCGAGGCCGTCCATCCGCGGCATCTCCACGTCCAGGGTCAGCACATCGGGATCGTGCCGCTTGATCAGGTCCCTGGCGGCGATCGGGTCCGGTGCCACGGCCACCACTTCCATGTCGGGCTGGCTGTTGATGATCTCGCTGAGCAGATCGCGAATCAGTGCCGAGTCATCGACGCAGAGCACCCTTATCCTGGCTGCACTCAAGGCAGGCCTCCTCTCCCTTCGGCGCGACGGCGCTGGACGGCACCGCCTCGAGTTCTGGATTCTGTTACGTGTATCGGCGGGTCGCCGCGGGACTTTAGGCGGCCCGTGCCCGGTCGTTCACGTCCTTGAGGCCAGCGTGTAGACCGTCTGCCCACGGAGACGGAACGCCCTGGTGATATAGGAGAAGTTCTCGGAATGACCGGCGAACAGCAGGCCATCGGGCTTGAGCAGCGGGGCGAAGCGCTCGAGGATCCGTGCCTGGGTCTCCTTGTCGAAGTAGATCATCACGTTGCGGCAGAAGATCGCATCGAAGGGCCCCTTGAGGGCCCAGCCCGGGGCGAGCAGGTTGAGCGACTCGAACTCCACCATCGCCCGGATGTCGGGCCGTACCCGGGCCAGCCCCGCCTGCCGCCCCGTGCCCTTCTGGAAGAAGCGCTTGACCCTCGCCTCCTCCAGCTTGTGCACCTGCTCGAGGGGATAGACGCCGGCCCGCGCCCGGGCCAGGGCGTCGGTGTCGATGTCGGTACCGATCACCCGGGCCGGCTGGGCCCGCGGGCCCAGGGTCTCGGCCAGGGTCATGGCGATGGAGTAGGGCTCCTCACCGGTGGATGCCGCCGCGCTCCAGATCCGCACCGGTCCCGTCCGGCCGCGCAGGTGCTCGGCCAGTAGCGGGAAGTGGTGCGCCTCGCGGAAGAAGGCCGTGAGGTTGGTGGTCAGGGCGTTGGTGAAGGCCTCCCACTCGCGGGCCTCGGGCTGGCGCTCGAGCCGCGCCAGATAGTCGCCGAAGCGGGTCAGACCGTGATGGCGCAGGCGCTTGGCGAGCCGGCTGTAGACCATCTCGCGCTTGTGCTCGGCGAGCACGATGCCGGCGCGCCGGTAGATCAGCTCGCGAATCCGTGCGAAGTCGGCATCGGTCAGTTCCAGGTCCCGCTCCAGGCCGCTGGCGGACGCCCAGCCGCCGGTGATGCAGACCAGTGGTTCCCGTGGTTCGATCAAAACTCCTCCCACTCCTCGACGTCGGTGGCCTGGCGGCGCACCGGCTGCCGCGTGCCGGCCTGGGCGGAGGCCGGCAAGGCCCGCGTCGACCGCTCAGCACCCTCGCCTCCCTCTCCGGCGGCTTGGGCGCGTCGCTCCTCGAGGCTCGGCGCCGTCTCCATGCCGGCCCCGCGCAGGCGGAAGGCCGCGACGGCGATCGACAGCCGTTGCGCCTGGTGCTCGAGCTCGGCCGAGGCCCGGGCGCTGGCCTGGACCCGCGCGGCGTTCTGCTGGGTGACCTGGTCCATCTCGGCGATGGCCTGGTTGATCTGGCCGATGCCGCCGCTCTGCTCCTCGGAGGCCGCGGTGATTTCGCCCATGATGTCGTTGACGCGGGTGGTCGCCGACACCACCTCCGCGATGGCGCCCTCCGCCCGATTCACCACCTCGGCGCCGGTGCCGATCTCCCGGGAGGAGCCGTCGATGAGCGTGCGGATCTCCTTGGCGGCGGAGGCCGAGCGTCCGGCCAGGTTGCGCACCTCGCCGGCCACCACGGCGAAGCCGCGGCCCTGCTCGCCGGCCCGGGCCGCCTCGACGGAGGCATTCAGCGCCAGGATATTGGTCTGGAAGGCGATCGAGTCGATGACGTCGATGATCTCCGCCATCTTGCGCGAGCTCTCGGTGATGCGCCCCATGGTCGCCACCACCTCGTGCATCAGCTCGCCGGTCTCGCGGACCCGGCCGGCGTTCTCGGTGGCCAGGCCGCTGGCCTGGCGGGCGTTGTCAGTGTTCTGCTGCACCGTGGTGGTCATCTCCTCCATGCTCGAGGCGGTCTGCTGCAGCGACGCCGCCTGCTGCTCGGTGCGCGAGGAGAGGTCGTCGTTGCCCGCCGCGATGTCGCGGGCCGCCGGGGTCACCACCGCGATGCCGCCGTGGACGTCGCCGACGATGCTGCCCAGGCTCTTGCGCATGGTATCCAGGCCACCCAGCAGTTCACCGACCTCGTCGCGACGACGAGCCGGCACCCGAGCCGCCAGGTTGCCGGCGGCGATCTGCAGGGTGAAGGCCAGGGCGTCGCGCAGCGGCCTGATCACCGCCCTGAGGGTCATGACGCCCAGCAGCACCAGCAGCAGCAGGCCGACGGCCAGTACCCCGGCCTGGGCCAGCAGCATCTGCCGCTGAGCGGCCTCGGCGGCGGCGGCCATCGCCTCGGCGGCCTGGCGCTCACGCTCGATGAGCTCGTTGACCGACCCCACCAGCTCGCCCGACGACTCCAGCAGCGGCGCCAGCCGATTGTTGAGCGCCATCAGCGCATCGAAGGGCTCGCCGGTGAGCGAGGCGGCCATCGGCAGCAGGCCGTCCTGCATGAAGGCATCCAGTGCCTCGCCGAAGGCGCGGGTCTCGGGTGCATGGTTGACCTCGCGGGCCATGAAGTCGGCCCAGATCGCCTCGAGCCGCTCGACGGCCAGCTGCAGGTCGGCGGCGCGCTCCTCGCGCACGTTCATCACCGACATGCGGTCCTGGCCCGAGAGGCTCTGGGGCGCCTCGGCCACCAGCTGACCGATCTGCTGGAGCCGCACCACATCCTCGAGGCCGTCACGGTTGAGTTCCGCCAGGCGCTCGCCGGAGGCCTGGAGGCCGAACAGCCCCATGCCGCCGCTGGCCAGCAGCAGCAGCGCCGCCACGCCAACCATCAAGGTGATTCGCGCACGCATGGAGCCGAGGTTGAGACGCGCCAGGGCGCCGCGCAGGCCGCGGCGGCGCAGGCGGCCACGGTCGAGGCGCAGGTGCTTGCCCTTGCCGGCCCGCATCTGCGCGTAGGCGACCTCGGCCCGCTCGATTGCCTCGCGGGTCGCCTTGATCCGCACCGAGGCGTAGCCCGCCACCCGGTCATCCTCGACGATGGGGGTGACGTTGGCGTCGACCCAGTAGTGGTCGCCGTCCTTGCGCCGGTTCTTGACCAGTCCGCGCCAGCTCTCGCCGGCGGCGAGGGTCTCCCAGAGGTCGGCGAAGGCCTCCGGCGGCATGTCCGGGTGGCGTACCAGGTTGTGCGGCGCCCCGATCAACTCGTCGTGGCGGAAGCCGCTGACCTCGGCGAAGGCCGGGTTGGCATAGGTGATCCGCCCCTTGAGGTCGGTGCGGGAGATCAGGAAGTGATCGTCCTCGAGCTGATACTCCTGCCGGGTGACAGGCTGGTTGTTACGCATCGTCGTTTCCCCTGGTGGCGACTGTCGGCACCGCGCTTGTCGATGGGTTGTCGTTAGGATGACCGTGGCCGAGGCGCCCGGCGGACTCCTGGCATGCCCCGTCCTGCCGTGACGGCATCAGCGCCGGCATCCAGCGGGCCAGGTCGCCGGTCTTGTCGCTACCGCCCCCAGCCAGGCGGAAGCCGGCCACGGCGCCCTTGAGTCGCTCCGCCTCGGCCTCCACCTGGTGGGCCGCGGCGGCGGCCTGCTGCACCAGCTCGGCGTTCTGCTGGGTCACCCGGTCCATCTGCGTCACGGCCAGGTTGACCTGGTCGATGCCGCTGCTCTGCTCCTGGGAGGCGGAGGCGATCTCGTCCATGATGTCGCTGACCTTCTGCACCGCGGCGACGATCTCGCCCATGGTCTGGCCGGCCCTGTCGGCCCGCGCGGTACCGGCGTCGACCCGGGCGGCCGAGGCCTCGATCAAGCCACGGATCTCCCGGGCGGCATCGGCCGAGCGCCCGGCCAGGTTGCGCACCTCGCCGGCCACCACGGCGAAGCCGCGCCCCTGCTCGCCGGCACGCGCCGCCTCGACCGAGGCGTTGAGCGCCAGGATATTGGTCTGGAAGGCGATCGAGTCGATCACCTTGATGATCTCGGTGATCTGCTGCGAGCTCTGGCTGATCTCGTGCATGGTGGCGACCACCTCACCCACCACCTCACCGCCCGCCCCAGCGGTACGCGAGGCCTCCCCGGCCAGTTGGCTGGCGTGGCGAGCGTTGTCGGCGTTCTGCTTCACCGTCGAGGAAAACTCTTCCATGCTCGAGGCGGCCTCCTCAAGGGAGGCGGCCTGCTGCTCGGTGCGTGCGGAGAGGTCGTTGTTGCCGTTGGCGATGTGCTGCGAGCCGCGGTAGATGGTGTCGCTGCTGCCGCGCACCGTGCCCACGGTCTGCGACAGGCTCTGCTGCATCTTCTCCACCGAGGCGTAGAGCCGGCCGATCTCGTTGTCGCCGAGATGCTCGATCGGCACCGAGAGGTCGCCGCCGGCCATGGTGTCGAAGTGCGATACCACCCGCGAGAGTGGCCGAATCACGTTGGCGGTGACGCCCCAGACCACGGCCACCGTGGTCAACACCGCGAGCAGCAGCACGGCGACGATGGCCAGCCGCAGGGTCGCTACCGCCTCGGCGAAGGCGCGTTGACCCAGCACACCGGCCTCGCCGGCATGGGGGGCCATCTCGGCGACCGCCTGGCGGCCCTGCTCCAGCACGTAGAGACCCAGGCTGCTGAGCACCAGGATCAGGACGAAGAAGGTGCCCAGCACCAGGAACCAGCTGAGCCGCACCGTCATGTTGTCGAGGACCCGCTTCACCCATCGTTTCACGCTGCCTACCTTTCATGTCTGCCGCGGCCGGATGCCGGCCGCCCTGCGGGTTTCGGGAGGGGCCGGCTCTGCGGCCGGCTCGCCTCCCCCGACGCCAGGGAGCGTCATGCCGGGGCGCCCTCAGGCCTCGGCCAGTGCCTTGCTCGCCGCCGACGCACGGGGCGTCTCGGGGGCCGCCAGGGCGGGGCGCCGGGCCTCACCCGAGCCTGCTGTCGCCCGCTGGCCGGCAGCGACTCGGAAGCGCGCCACGTGCTCGCGCAGGCGCTGCCCCTGGTCGGCCAGGCGCTGCGAGGCGACGGTGTGCTCCTCGACCAGGCCGGCGTTCTGCTGGGTCATGCGATCCATCTGGGAGACCGCCTCGTTGACCTGCTCGATACCGTGGCTCTGCTCCCGGGAGGCGGCGGAGATCTCGTCGACCAGGGTGCTGAGCTGGGTGATCTCCCGGGCGATGCCGGCGATGATCTTGCCGGTCGCCTCCACCTGACGGGTGCCCTCGGCGACCTGGCCGTCCGAGGTCTCGATCAACCCCTTGATCTCCTGGGCGGCCTCGGCACTGCGGCTGGCCAGCTTGCGCACCTCCTCGGCGACCACGGCGAAGCCGCGGCCATGCTCGCCGGCCCTGGCGGCCTCGACGGACGCATTCAGCGCCAGGATGTTGGTCTGGAAGGCGATGGCGTCGATGGTCTCGACGATGGTGGTCATCTGGCCGGCGCTCGCGTTGATTGCCGACATGGAGTCGATCACGCTGGTCATGGCCTGGCGGCCCCGCTCGGCATTCTGCGCCGTGCTGCCGGCCAGTTCACGGGCCTGCTCGCCGTGCTCGGCGTTCTGCTTCACGGTGGCGGTCAGCTGCTCCATGCTCGAGGCGGTCTCGGCCAGCGACGCCGCCTGCTGCTCGGTGCGGGTGGCCAGCTCGTCGTTGCCCGCGCCGAGCTCGGCCACGGCGTGGTTGAGCTCGTCGGCGCCGTGGTGGATCTCGCCGATGGTCGAGGCCAGCGAGGTGCGCATGCGGTCGATGTCGTAGAGCAGGCTCTGCCGGTCGCCCGCGGCGAGGCGAACGTCACGGGTCAGGTCGCCATCGGCGATATGGCTCACCACCTCCGCGGCATAGCGCGGGTCGCCGCCGAGACGCCGGGAGATGTCGCGGATCGTCAGGCCCATCAACCCCGTCAGCGGCAGACCCACCGCCAGCAGCGCGAGCAGGTTGCCGACCAGCGAGGCGAGGAAGGCGGCGTCGATGTCGTCGATGTAGACCCCGGTACCCACGACCCAGCCCCAGGGGGCGTAGTAGGCGTGGAACGAGGACTTCTCCGCCAGGCCGCCCTGCTCCTCGTGGGCCCAGAGATAGTCGACGAAGCCGTCGTCGTGGTGCACGGACTCGACGAACTCCCGGAACAGGTAGCGTCCCTCCTCGTTCTGGAAGTCACCGACGGAGGTGCCCACGGGCAGGCGCGGGTGGGCCAGCAGCTCGTAGTCCTCGTTGAAGACATAGATATAGCCGCGGCCCTGGTCATAGGTCATGTCGCGCACCATGGCCGCCGCCAGGGCCCTGGCCTCGGCCTCCTCGAGTTCGCCGTCGGCGACCCGCTCGGCCTGGCCGGCGATGGCGTTCATCGCCATGTCGATGGTGTCCCCGAGCGCTGCCTTGCGCTCGCTGAGCATGGTCTGGCGGTTTTCCCAGGCGCCCCAGCCGACCAGCAGCAGCATGGCCAGCCAGATGATGCCCAACAGTCCCCACAATCTTTTCGTCGTCGACAGTCCCCGCATGGCGTCCTCGGTCGTCCTCATCTGGTGGTGTGGTGGTCTCGGTGCATCCTGCCCCGCACCGGCACTCGTGGCTGGATATCGGCCCGTGTCGCCGGCGCTTGAGGCCGAAAGGAGGCGCCGTTCACTCGCTGACGCGCTCGACCAGCGCCATCTCGTCGCTGGTCAGCAGCTTGTCGATGTCCACCAGCACCAGCATGCGGTCATCGAGGCTGCCCAGGCCGCTGAGGAAGTCCGACGACAGGGTCACGCCGAACTCCGGTGCCGGCTTGATCTGGTCGGGCGACAGGGTCATCACGTCGGAGACGCCGTCGACCACGATGCCGACGATCCGGTCCTCGACGTTGACCACGATCACCACCGTCTGGCCGCCGTACTCGACCCTGTCGAGGTGGAACTTGATGCGCAGGTCGACGATCGGCACGATCACCCCGCGCAGGTTGGTGACGCCCTTGATGAAGTCGGGGGCGTTGGCGATCCGCGTGACGTTCTCGTAACCGCGGATCTCCTGCACCTTGAGGATATCGACGGCGTACTCCTCCTCGCCCAGCGAGAACACCAGGAACTCCCGGTGGTGGGCTTCGGCCGCCGTCAGGGCCGCGTCGGTCGTCTGGTTCATGATGAGGTCTCCAGCGGGTTGTCGGATAAGGCTTCGAGAGAGTGGGCGGCACGCACGGGCCGGCGCGCCTCCTTCTTGCTACGGCTGAGGCGATGCAGGCCGGTGATATCCAGGATCAGGGCCACGCTGCCGTCCCCGAGGATGGTCGCCGCCGACACCCCCGGCACCTTGCGATAGTTGGTTTCCAGGTTCTTCACCACCACCTGCTGCTGGCCGACCAGGTCGTCCACCAGCAGGGCATAGCGGCGTCCCTCGCCCTGCACGATCACCGCGATGGTCTCGGTGAGCTCGGTCCTGGCGTCGGGCACGTCCAGGGCCTCGTGTACCGCCACCACCGGCAGGTACTCGTCGCGGACCTTGAGCACCACGTCGTCGCCGGCCATGGCATAGAGATCCTCCCGGGCCGGCTGCAACGACTCGAGCACCGCCGACAGCGGCAGGATGAACATCTCGCCGCCCACCTTGATCGACATGCCGTCGAGGATCGCCAGGGTCAGCGGCAGCACGATGCGGATCGTCGTCCCCTCGCCCGGCGTCGACATGATCTGCACATGCCCGCCCATGCCCTGGATGTTGCGCTTGACCACGTCCATGCCGACGCCACGGCCGGAGACGTCGGTGACCTCCCTGGCGGTGGAGAAGCCGGGGGCGAAGATCAGCTGCCACACCTCGTCGTCGCTCATGGCGTCCGAGACGTTCAGGCCGTTCTCGCGGGCCTTGGCCAGCAGCCTGTCGCGATCGAGGCCGGCACCGTCGTCGATCACCTCGATGAGGATGTTGCCGCCCTGGTGCTTGGCCGACAGGACCAGCTTGCCGGTGCGCGGCTTGCCCGCCGCCTCGCGCGCCTCGGGCGGTTCGATGCCATGGTCGAGGCTGTTGCGCACCAGGTGGGTGAGGGGGTCGATGATGCGTTCGGTGAGGCTCTTGTCGAGCTCGGTGGACTCGCCCTCGGTGACCAGTTCGATCTGCTTGCCGAGCTTGCCCGAGGTCTCGCGCACCACGCGCGGAAAGCGACTGAACACGAAATCCATGGGGATCATGCGGATCGACATCACCGCTTCCTGCAGGTCCCGGGCGTTGCGCTGCAGCAGGTTCATGCCGTTGACCAGCGAGCCGTTGGGCACGCCGTCGAGTTCGCTGACGGTCTGGTCGAGCATCGACTGGGTGATGATCAACTCGCCCACCAGGTTGATGATCTGGTCCACCTTGTCCACCGCGACACGGATCGAGGTCGACTCCCCGGCCCCCTTGGCCGCGGGCCTGGGCTTGGCCGGTGGCGTCGCCTTCGCGGCCACCACCGGCTCGGCAGCGGCCGGCGCAACGGGCGGCTCGGCAGGGGCATCGGCGGTGGCGGCCGGCGCGCGTACCTCGATCTGCTCGGGCTCGATGATGAAGCACATCACCGCCTCGATGTCGTCGGCGCTGGCCGTGGTCTCGAGTGTCACTTCGTAGCGGGCCTGGTCGCCGGACTGACCGCGCACCTCGCCGAGCTGGGCGAGCTCTTCCACCAGCAGCCGGCGGTTCTCGTCGCTCACCCCCAGCAGGGCCACCACCAGCTGGCCGGCGTCACCGCCGGGCGGTGTCTGATCGGCGGGTGGCGTCTCCGGGGCCGGCTCGGGCGCCGGCGTCGCGACGGCCGCTGCCGCGGCAGGGCCGCCACCGTCGAGGTCCTGGCCGATCTCCTCCAGCGCCAGCTGCTGCAGGGTCGTGCAGATGCGCTCGAAGGCCTCCTGATCCGGCTCGTTGCCGTTGCGATAGGCATCCAGCTGATCGTGAAGCATGTCCTTGGTTTCCAGAAAGGTGTCGACGATGTCGCGGCGCAGGGCGAGCTCACCGCGCCGGGCATGGTCGAGCAGGTTCTCGAACAGGTGGGTCGTCTTCTGCAGCACGTCGAAACCGAAGGTCCCGGCACCGCCCTTGATCGAATGCGCGGCCCGGAAGATCGCATTGAGCTGTTCGGCATCCGGCTCCTCGACATCCAGCTCGAGGAGATAGCGCTCCATGTCGGCGAGCAGCTCCTCGGCTTCCTCGAAGAAGGTGTCGTAGAAATCGGTGATATCCATCCGCGTCTTCCACCCTGGAGTAGTGTTGACGGGCCTCAGGGCCCCTGATCGCCACCGAGGGCCTGGCGCAGGCTGTCGGTGAACCGCTCCACCGGCGCCGGGTCGACGGGGCCGGTATCTCGCTGCCTCAGCAGTGACGGCATGCCGGGACCGTCCAGCAGGCTGGGCGAACGGATCCGCTCGCTCACCTGTGGGAAGAGCACCAGCAGCTCGATGCGCCGATTCATCGGGTCGGCCGGAGCGGTGTCCGGCATCGGCACCCGGTCGGCGAGGCCCGACACCCGCAGCAGCTTGTCCGGCTCCAGCCCCCCGCTCACCAGCTCGCGGCGCGAGGCGTTGGCCCGACCGCTGGCGAGCTCCCAGTTGCTGTAGCCCCGGTAACCGTTGAGATAGGCCAGGCTGTCGGTGTGGCCGCTGAGGCTCAGGTCGTTGGGCAGCTCGTTGAGCAGCGGGGCGATGAGGCGCAGCAGGTCGCGCATGTAGGGCGCCACCCGGTCGCTGCCGAGATCGAACATCGGGCGCTGCTCGGTATCCAGCAGTTGGATCCGCAACCCCTCCTGGGTCAGGTCGAAGCGCAGCTGCTGCCTCAGCTGGCGCAGCTCGGGGTCGGCCTCGATCACCGCCTCGATGCGCCGCTGCAGGTCCCTGAAGAAGCGCCGCTGCTCGTCGCTGGGGCGGGTCTGGGTGCGCATGTCGATGCGTGCCCGCTCGCCGTCGGTGTGCGCCGGATCCGGCCCGCCGCCGGGAATCGGGCTGGTGCTGCCGGTGGCCTGCTGGCCGCCGGTGGTGATCGCCCCCACCAGCGGGGTGCTGAAATAGTCGGCGACCCCCTCGCGCTGCTCCGGGCTTGCCGCGGAGAGGATCCACATCACCAGGAACAGCGCCATCAACGCCGTCATGAAGTCGGCCAGGGCGATCTTCCAGCTGCCGCCATGGTGACGGTGGATCACCTTCTTGCGGCGGATGATGATCGGCCGCCGTTCCCCCGCCGCACTCATGCGCTACCCGCACCCGACCTGGCGTTGCGCACGTACTCCTCGAGTTCGCTGAAGCCGGGACGCTCGGCGGTATGCAGGGCCTTGCGACCGAACTCCACCGCCAGTTGCGGGGCATAGCCGTGCAGGCTGGCCAGCAGGGTCACGCGGATGCACTGCAGCATCTTCTCCGCCTCCTTGGCCTGGCGCTCGATGCGACTCGCCACCGGATTGATGAAGCCGTAGCCCAGGAGGATGCCCAGGAAGGTGCCGACCAGGGCGTGGGCGATCATCTCGCCCATCTCGTCGGGAGCGGCATCGGCGGTACTGAGTGCCTTCACCACCCCCATCACCGCCGCCACGATGCCGAAGGCGGGCATGGCGTCGCCGACCTTGGCGATGGCATCGGCGGGGATGTGCGCCTCCTGCTCGAAGGCCTCGATCTCGTGGAGCATCAGCTCGTCGATCTCCATGGGGTCCATGCTGCCGCTGACCATCAGGCGCAGGTAGTCGGTGAGGAAGTTCATGATCATGGGATCGGCGAGCACCTGGGGATGCTCGTTGAACAGCGCGCTCTCCTGGGGGGTGTCGATGTCGCGCTCGATCCCCATCATCCCCTCGCGGCGCACCTTCGAGAGCAGCTTGAACTGCAGCGCCATCAGCTCCATGTAGAGCGCCTTGTCGTACTTCCTGGAGCGGCGCAGCCGCGGGAGGATACGGAAGGAGGCCTTGATCGCCTTGCCGTTGTTGGCGGCGATGAAGGCGCCGACGCCGGCCCCGCCGATCATCAGGAACTCGGTGGGCTGGTAGAGAGGGCCCAGGTTGCCGCCGGCCAGCACGAAGCCACCGAACACGCAGAGGATGACGACGATATATCCAAGGGGTATCAGCACTGCCGGTGTCCTCTTCTCACAACGTTGCATGTCCCGCGGCCGGCACTGGGCCATCGAGTCCCCGCCACACCAGGCACGCCCATGGCGGCGGGAGCGTCATCTCCGTTATCGGCAGGGACGAACCGGACTTGAGGCGGGCGGCGGGAAAAAATCGGGGGCCAGACGGCAAGACGCCCCGATGCGGGGCGTCTGGGGGTATCAAGGGGATTCAGGCCCGGTGGCGAATGGCCGGGTCCAGCCCATTGCCGCTGGCCACGGCCGGGACCGGGGCCTTCTGCCGCTTGCGGGTCTTGCCGGCCCGTGAGGGAGGCTGACAGATGCCGCATACATAGTCGTGGGAGGGGCTGTGGGCATGGGCGACGAAGTGGCCGCCACAGCGCGTACACCCGGAGAGCTGCAACAGGTCGCTCTCGAAGAAGCGCACCAGGGTCCAGGCCCGGGTCAGCCCCAGCACCATCTCGAGGCCATCGATCTGGACCTGCTCCCGATAGAGCCGGAAGGCCCGCACGAAGGCCTCCATACGTTCACAGCCATGATCCTCCCGCAGCCGCAGGTAGATGTTGTAGAACAGCGAGGAGTGGACGTTGGGCAGCCAGGTGATGAACCAGTCGGTGGAGAACGGCAACATGCCCTTGGGCGGCGACATGCCGCGGACCTCCTTGTAGAGCCTGATCAACCGGGCACGGCTGATGTCGGTCTCGGTTTCCAGCACCTGCAGCCGGGCGCCGAGCTCGATCAGCTCGATGGCCAGCTGGACCTGCTCCATTTCGGTGACCAGACTCTTCTGCGACATGATTCAGGCCCCCACCGCCAGCTCGTCCGGGCGGGTGGCCATCAGCAGGGCGGCGTGAAAGCGGGACAGGCCCTGCTCGCGCTGGTTATGGGTCACCTGGCGCAGCCGCTCGGCACTCACGTGGCCGAAGTGGCACAGCAGCTGGTTCGTCCGCGCCAGCTTCGCCAGCTGCCGGGCATTCAGCGACAGCAGTAGATCCGCCATCTCGTCGTCGATCTTCAGGCGGAACATCGCCGAGGTACGATCGCCGTGCAGCATGCGCTGTGCGAGAAGGAGGTAGGCGAGGTTGAGTTCCTCGATCTCGTCCAGAAGACTGGTATCGTTCATGGTTCCCTGCGCCTAGGTATGGGGTCGTGAAAAATCGACACACGACGTCATTGTTATTCCCGCCCGACCATGCTCTTGCGACATGGTCGTCGTCGCGGACGTCAGTTCCGTTGACAGATTGTGTACATTTATTTCCGACTTGCAATCCTACGAAACTCCGCCTCCGAAGGTCGTCAAGAGACGATCGGCAACAGGGCCCCAAAAAAAGATGAGAAAAAACATGCTCCTGACGTAAGGGGAAAGGCTTAGTGTCTATAATACGACAAAGGTTACTTTGGTTTTTTACAAATCACTAACATTTTTTTACAAACACAAACAGCTATCTGGCCCCACCATTCGCTTCGTCGGCGATCTCGCGCACCCAGACCAGCAACTCGGCGATGACCCGGTAGAGACTCGGCGGGATCCGTTCGTCGAGATCCAGATGCATCAACAGCGCCACCAGCTCCGGCGCGTCGTGCACGTGGATGCCCTGGCGCTTCGCCTCGGCCATGATCCGTTCGGCAAGCTCGCCATAGCCCTTGGCCACCACCCGCGGTGCATCGTCGCCGTCGCGATAGGCCAGCGCCACGGCACGCTTGCGCTGCTCCGACGGCTTGTCGCTCATGACACCTCCTCGGGGCCGGCCGGCCCGACCCGCACCCGGACATCCACCAGGCCGCAGGCCTCGAGGCGCGCCGTCAGCCGGCCGCCCCCCCGCTCCAGCGCTCGCAACACGCCGGGCTCGCGGGCCGCGAGATCGAGATCCAGCCGTTCGCCACGCAGCCAGAGGTCGACCCCCACCTCACCCAGGCCGGCCACCTGCAGCGTCATCCCGGTGCGCCAGCCCCGGGACTCCCGCTCCTGGCGGCCAGCCTCATCGTCCGGCGCCTCCCCCTCCCCCTGGCCAGCGGGCAGATGCAGAACCAGCGCCATGAAGATGCCGGTCCAGACGTCACCTTCCCAGCGCAGCACCGGCATGGACAGCATCTCCAACTGATGGCGCACGATACCCTGCAGGCTCTCGTGCAACGGCTCCCGTGCCACGCGCACCGGCCGATCCGCCTCCTCGGCCGGCACCGGCTGACCCGCCGCCGGCAGGCCGGGGTCACGCCCCTCGACGCCACCGGCGGCCGTTGCCGTGACGGTCGTCCCGCCCGTCGGCGGCGCCGGGGAAGCCGCCCCTCCCGCCGCCACAGGCCCCGAGGAAACCGGCATCGCGGTGCCGCGCTCGGCACCGGGCAGCGCGTCGCCGCCCCTCCCCCGGCTTGCCCCGCTCGGCGGCGCATGCGCCTGCAGCGGAGCCAGCACCTCGCGGACCGCGGCCGGCGAGGCGGGCGTGAAGCTCCGGGTGCGCCACATCTGCGGCTCGTGCAGCAGCTGCTCGCGGGGCAGCTCGCCGCGGAACCAGCGCGTCAGGTGGGATTCGTAGAACAGGCCGCTGTCGCGCACGCTGCCCTGCAGGCGCTCCGCGAGCTGGGCCGGCGAGGCGGGATCGTCGGGTGCGATCAGTGGCAGCGGGGGGCGCATCACCGAGG
This sequence comes from Halomonas kalidii, assembly GCF_030010475.1. Lineage (NCBI taxonomy): Bacteria > Pseudomonadati > Pseudomonadota > Gammaproteobacteria > Oceanospirillales > Halomonadaceae > Halomonas > Halomonas kalidii. Next base: position 114,905 of record NZ_JASCQN010000054.1, read on the forward strand.
GCGGGGCGGGGAAGCGGATCAGCAGATCGGCGATGGAGCGCGCCGAGGGGGTGAAGTGGGTCTGGGTGGAGGGGGGCGGGGGCTCGCCGGTCGACCGGGGGGCGACCGGCGCACCTGCCGGCTGACGCGCGGTCCGGACAATCTCGGGCGTGATCGACTCACGGGCCCGGGCATCCAGCCGCGAGTCGCTGTGCAGGGCGCGGGGTGCCTCGGCGGGCGACACCGGCCTGACCGGCTCGTTGAGTTCCCTTGGCGGTGGCGTATCGACCCGCTTGCCCAGCACCTGGTGCAGCAGGGTGTCGATGAGGAGGTTGATACCGCTCACGACGGCTTCTTGGTGAAGCGCCACTCGGCATCGATCGTCTCCGACGCGGCCTGCTGCGGGCCATAGGTGCGTGACAGCGCCAACTGCTGCCGCGAGCTGCCGATCAGGCGGTCGAGCTCGTCACGACGCTCGATGAGCCGCTGGCGGATCTCGAGGTCCTGCTCGAGGATGCGCTCGAGCAGCTCGGCCTTGCGCTCGACCCGCTCGTCATCGAGAGGCAGCTCGGCATCCAGGCGGCCGAGGTGCTCGACCTGCACCACGTACTCGGTCTCCTGGTCGACCAGCGCCTCCCAGTCCGCGTCACGGGCCGAGTCGAGCATCCGCGATGAGCGCGAGAGCAGTGCCTCATAGGCGGCGATCAGGGCCTGCTGGGCTTCGGGGGGGATCTGGTGTCTCATCATCGTTCCTGTGCGGGGGAGCCGCCGATCTCGCGCCAGGCGGAGGCCACGTCGTCGAGTAGCTTCTCGGCCTGGGTCAGGCTCGCCTCGTCGTCATGGAGGTTGGCCGCCAGCAGCAACCGCGCAATATAGTCGTAGAGCGATGCCAGGCGCTCGGCGATCTCGCCACCGCGCTCGGCGTCCAGCGCCGCCAGCAGGCCGTTGTTGACGATGTCCATGGCCCGTGAGATCGCCTTGCCCTTCTCCGCGACGTTACCGGCCTGCATGTGGATGCGCGCGGCACGGATCGAGGCCTGGGCCCCGTCGAAGAGCATCACGATCAACTGGTGGGGGCTGGCGGACATCACCCCGCTCTCGACACCGACCCGGGCATAGGCACCGGCTCCGCGGCCGTAGGCCGCCGCTCCGCGCATGACGTTCATGGGCTTGTCACTCCTCTCGTATTACTCGGGCCGGGCTCATGCGGGCGGCACCGGCCGGACCCGATCATTGCTTGCGCCCGAGCTGGGCAGTCATCATGTCGAACTGCTGGGTCAGGTAGTCGCTGGTCTGGTTCATGCTGGCGATCATGGCATCGAGCTGGCCGCATTACGCATCCTTTTCGACCCAGACCAGTCTGCCAGGCACTTCGCCGGATACTGCGACGAAAAGCCCCTGTCCGAAGGGTTATTTCCTTCTATCGGCGGTTCGCCGCAGGACTTTAGGCTCAAGTGGACACCGGCACTTCGGCCACCGGTGGCCCCAGCGCCGCCAGGCGGTCGCCACTCAGGACCGCGCCGAGCGACTCGCCCGGGGGCACGGCCTCGCCGGTGAGCTGTACCCGGGCCGGCCGCCCGCGTTCGTCCAGGCCCTGCACCCAGCCCAGCTCGCCGCCCTCGAACCGCACCAGGGAGCCGATCGGCAGCAGGCCGAAGTGCTGGATATAGCGCTTCACCCAGCGCTGGTCGAACTGCCCAGGGTGGCTCAGCAGGTGGCGGTAGACATCCGCCACCCGCCAGGCAGGGCGATCCGGCCGGTCGCGGCGCATCGCCTCGACCGCATCGACGACCATGGCCAGGCGCGTCAGTTCGTGGAGCCGTTCGCCGGCCAGGCCATGGGGGTAGCCGCTGCCGTCGAGACGCTCGTTGATGCGTTCGACCACGGCTTCCACCACCCCCTTGGCGAGCCAGTGGCACTGCTCGAGCCGTGGCCGCAGCAGGGCCACATGGACATGCAGCGCCGCCCGCTGGTCGGCATCGAGCCGGGTCGCCTCGAGCAGCCGCTTCGACAGCAGCGCCTTGCCCAGGTCATGCACCATGGCGCAGGCCACCAGGGCCTTGCACACGTCACGGGGCATGCCGCCGACGGCCGCCAGGTCGAGCAGGTGCACCGCCACCGCGAGGCCATGGCGCACCAGTGCCGGCTCGCGCCGCATGCAACGGGTGGCGAACAGCACCCCCTCGCGATCCTCCTCGTGCAGCGCCAGCAGGCGGTCGGCATGGCGCGACAACTGCACCGCATCCAGCGAACGCTCCTGCTGCAGCTCGAGGAGCTGGGCATCCAGATAGCCGGCTACCCGGGCGAGTCGCCTGGCCATGGGCGTGGCGTAGGCCTGCACATTGCGCCGCCCCACCGGCGGCGAGCCCGCGGGCTCGGTCTGGAACAGCAGCGACGGCAGCAGCGAGACATCCGCCTCGTTGGACTGGCGCGCCGCCTCCCGTTCGATCTCGCGCACGAAGAACCACAACTGGCGCTCCTGCTCGCCGTTGGGCGCGACGAACTGGAAGCCGGCGCGCACCGCCTGGCGCTCGGTATCGACCACGTGGTGGCGAGGGCTGGCCCGGATCGCCAGGCGGCTGCCGTTGGGGAAACAGAGCTCGATCTCCAGCGGCAGGGGCGACGCCAGCCGGCTCGCCGCCCCGAGGGGCAGCTCGAGCTGGCAGCCTTCCAGCGACAGGTCCTTGAGATCGCCCTGGACCGACGCCTCCTTCTCGTCCCCCCGCACGATGGCCCCCACCTCCATGCCCAGCCGCAGCTTGGCGCGGAAGGATTCACGACGCTGCAGCACCTCCAGGGCCAGGGGGTAGGGGCTGGTGCAGAGCATCCGCCCCCCGGCCTCATGGCACTCGCTCATCGCCAGCGGCGGGGTGCGCAGCATCTTGCCCCTGGCCTGGCCGAGCAGGCGAAACGCCGCGCCGCGCCCGAGCTCGCCGGCGACCTCGCGGATGGCGCTGATGTCGAGCAGCAGGTGCCCCCCCGGCTGCTGCTCCGCGACCAGCACCGGCAGCGGCTTGCCGTCCGGCGACTCGAGCTGCAGGGAGGCACCGCCCGGCTCGCTCAGCGCCTCGAGCAGCGACTCGATCTCCGATGGGCTCTCCACCCGGGTATAGCCTTCCTGCGGTCGTGTCATCCCAGCCTCGTGTCCGTCCGATGATGCGCGCCCCCGACACGGGGAGCCCTGCCCTGTCGGGCTATCGGCCAGGCCAGGACGAACTTTAGTTCGAGGTGAGCCGCCGAGGCCCCGCTCAGGCCGGCAGGCGTGCTCTGAGGAAGGCCTCGAGCCTGTCGAGCGGCATTGGACGGGCCAGCAGGAAGCCCTGGAAGATGTCGCAGCCGTAGTCGGCCAGCCGCTGGTGCTGTGCCGCCGTCTCGATGCCCTCGGCCACCACCGCCAGCCCCAGGTGATGGGCCATGGAGATGATGCCCTGGACGATGGCGGCGTCATGGGCACTGAGGGTCACCTCGTTGATGAAGCTGCGGTCGATCTTGACCTTGCCGATGGGCAGGTGCTTCAGGTAGCTCAGGCTGGAGTAGCCGGTACCGAAGTCGTCGATGGAGACGCCGATCCGCAGGCTCCTCAGGGCATGCAGGATGTCGATCGCCGCCTCGGTATCGTCCATCAGGATGCCCTCGGTGAGCTCGAGCTCGAGCTGCTCGGGGGGCAACCCGGTCCGTTGCAGGGTATGCCGCAGGGTGGCGAGGAAGCTGGCTCGGTGGAACTGCAGTGGCGACAGGTTGACCGCCACCCGCACCTGACCCAGCCCCCTGGCGGCCAGGGCCTGCATGTCGCGACAGGCGCGCTCCAGCACCCACTCGCTGATCGGCATGATCTGGCCGGTGGACTCGGCCAGCGGGATGAAGCGAGCCGGCGAGACATAGCCCTTCACCGGGTGGTTCCAGCGCAGCAGCGCCTCGACCCCGGCCAGCCGGTCGCCGCGACCGATCAGCGGCTGGTAGTGCAGTTCGAACTGGCCGCCGTCGATGGCCTCCTGCAGGTCGTTGCGCAGCGCCACGCGCTCGCCGACCTTCTCGGTGATCTCGCGGGTGAACCACTGGTAGGCGTTGCGCCCCTGCTGCTTGGCCTTGTACATGGCCATGTCGGCCTGCTGGATCAGCTCCTGGGGCTGTGCCGTGTCGTCCCGACTGACGGCGATCCCCACGCTGCACGTCAGGTAGTGCTCGTGCCCGTCGACGCAGTAGGGGCGCGCGACCATCGGCAGCAATCGCTCGGCCACCTCCATGGCCTGCTCCTCGTGGTGCAGATCGGGGAGCAGGATCACGAATTCGTCGCCGCCCAGCCGCGCCAGGGTATCGCCGGGGCGCACCGCATCGGCCAGGCGGCGCGCCACCTCCATCAACACCCGGTCACCCACCGCATGGCCCAGGCTGTCGTTGATCGGCTTGAAGTCGTCCAGGTCGACGAACAACACCGCTAACTGGTGGCCGTGGCGTCGCGCCAGGGCGAAGTCGTGGGCCAGGCGATCCTCGAACAGCGCCCGGTTGGCCAGGCCGGTCAGGGCATCATGGCTGGCATGGTAGGCCAGCCGCGCTTCGTAGGCCTTGTGCTCGGAGATGTCGTGCAGCACGCCGACGAAATGGGTCACCCGGCCCTCGCCGTCGCGTACCGGCGAGATGAAGGCATCGTTCCAGAAGGGGGTGCCGTCCTTGCGGTAGTTGCGCAGGGTGACCAGCACCTTGCGCTGCTCGGCCAGGTGGCGACGAATCATCGCCACGGCCTCGGGGTCGGTCTCCTCGCCCTGCATGAAGCGGCAGTTGCGGCCGAGAATCTCGTCCTCCCGGTAGCCGGTCATCTTCATGAAGGTGGCGTTGGCGTAGACGATCGGCATGTCCGGCTGGCGGGCATCGGCGATCACCACGCCGTTGACGCTGGCCTCCACGCCGCGCTGCAGGGTGCGCAGCCGGGCCTCCTGCCGGCGGCGCTCGGTGATGTCCTTGGCGATGCCGTAGACGCCGCGCACCCGCCCGTCGACGACGATCGGCAGGTTGAGCAGGTCGAGTGCCCGGCGCTCCCCGTCGCGGTTCAGGATATCCAGCTCGTAGTGACGGCTCTCGCCCCGGCATGCCGCCTCGAAATAGCCCTGGATGCGCGGCAGGTCGTCGGCCACCACGAAGGCGGCGAAGTGGGCGCCCAGCATCTCCTCGACGGCGTAGCCGGTGACCGTGCTGCAAGTGGCGTTGGCGCTGACGAAATGGCCCTCGAGATCCAGCGAGAAGACCGCGTCCGGGTTGTAGGCGAACAACGAGCGGTAGCGCTGCTCGCTCTCCCGCAGCGAATGCCTGACGCGGTGACGCTCCACCGCCAGCGCCACCAGCCCGACCGCCTTGCCGATCAGCGTCGCCTCCTGCTCCGAGGGCCCGCCGGGCTCGCGGCAGTAGAGCGCGACGGTGCCGAGCGTGGTGCCGTCGCTGGCCACCACCGACCAGCAAGCCCCCCGCCAGCGGCGGCGCAAGGAGCGGCCCACCGCCGGGGGAGGCGGTGTCGCCCCCGCCGCTCCCGACCAGGCCATGGTGCACGAGGGTGTAGAGGGCCAGGGCCATCAGCCCACCGCCGGCCAGCCACCGCACCCGAGTCCAGCCCTGCACCGCCGCCAGCAGGCCGATGCCGCAGAGCAGGATCGAGGCAGCCACGCTCGGCACCAGCAACAAGCGCAGGGGATAGTGCATGACCCCCAGGGCCCCTGCCAGCAGCGCGGCCGAGCCCATCAACACGAAGGTGGCCGCCACCATCAACAGCAGGGTATCCAGAGCGAGATCCCGGGTCTTGAACGGCATGAACGACGAGACTCCCTGCGATCCGATCGAACGAGGCTGACACGGGCGATCGGGGTCTTACACCCGAGCTAGCGACGATGTTGCGGGCGAACGCCGCACAATGCCAGCTCTCCATTAGACTATCGGCATAAATAGGGGGTGCTTGAACCGGGCTGCGCGCCGCTGGCGTCAGGCGAGCGGCCGGATGGACTCGAAGCGCCCCTCCGCGGAGAAGGTCAGGCGGAAGGTGCCGTGCACCCCGTCGCGGGTCACCACCCGGCGCAGCGCCTCGGCGGGAAAGAGCACCCGCCGGCCGTCCAGGCTGCGGGTATGCAGCTGTCCCACCCGCCCCTCGTAGTGGGCCAGGCAGGCGTCGTGGGAGAGTTCGATCACCACATCGATGGTGGGCATGGCGTACGGACGTTCCGCTCTCGAGTCACGGCTCCTCCCGTTCGAACGCCATCACTTGGCGCCCTCATGCAGGCTGCTTCGAATATTTCTTCCAGAGTTTTTTCAACCCATTCATATCACAATTTTCTTTTACTCGAAAAACACCAGCAGTTTCCACGCGCTCGATAGTTTCCAGAAACTCTAGAACCACATGGTACTGCGACCGATTCCAGAAATCATGAATAAATATTCTTGCCCGCCCAGGATCCGAATGCTTGGAAACAATATGCTCAATGGCTGCAAGCGTACAAGCAACACGGAACCTGCCATCTACGAGAATCAAGTCAAAAATATCTTGATGCTGATGAATCGACAAGCTGTAGCTGGGGAATTTATCAGCGCACTCCATTGACACCGGAAAACCCCACTCCCTGGTCTCTCCAATATCGACAGCATCAACTTGACACTTCTCCCCAAGCCTGCTCTTTAATGAAAAAACCCACTTATTATCGCTCTCAACACCCTTGACACTCAAGCCCTGCTTGACCGCCCATACAGTAGACCCCCCCGAACCAAACTCGAAGTAGTGTTCTGCCGCACAAAGCTCCGCCTTGAAGAGCTGCTTCTCAGCACTCGACATAAAAGGCTCATCTGGGACAGGAACAGATTTGTTTCGTGCATTTGCGTTAGCCACCCCCCACCAGCCCAATTTCAAGCCGAGCTTGTCACCCAGAACATCGGGGGCATCCGCATCAGAAATATCTATTTCAACGAAATTCGGGTCGTCTTTAAAGAACTCCCTTACCCGACCAATATGTTCTTCTATCCAATACAAGATTTCAGAGTCACCCCCTACGCCTTTAGGCAGCCGCGGCGCCTCACTCTTGAGAATACGCGACTGCAAATCCCTCCATCTAGTAATACTAGAGACTGTATCTTTTGGCTCCCTCCAGTTCAGCACGAACAGACAGTCAGGATGTTTCTCCTTGATTTTTTTTATGACATGGAAATCCAGATTAGGCCAACAATCAACTCCTTGATCCGGAAGACAGACGTCCGCCTGAGTTACAGCCTCATAGCGCGCCAGATAATACCAGGGATCATCATGATCTTCCAAACCTCGATACATCAGCTCCCCGACATATCCTTCTTCCACTTTCCAGTGAGCGGAAGAGTATCCTGTTTTTTCCAGCGCCTTCTGAATAGTCGATGTGCCTGACTTGGGGAACCCAACGACAAAGACTTTTCGCTTCTCCTTCCTCACGGACAGCTCGGATTCCTCTTCCTTACCAACGCCATCGACCACGCCATGATCAGCAAGATATTTCTTGGCCAACCCCCTATTATCCCTGGACAGTAACGAATACGCTATATCCTTGATTCCAAATACCGCATGCAACAGGAACGCGAGCTTTATCCGCTGTGCCTCCTGCATGTTATCAATACGCTCGAGGCTCGGCAGGAACAGCGCATCTGCACTCATCAACTCCGTCGCCTGCCGCTTTTCTGCCGGCACGCTATCCGGTAAGTGGCTACGGTAGTGCAGGTTATTGAAGCAATAGAAACGGAAGCCATGCTGGCTCGCCCATTCGATAACCTTGCCTAGCTCGGGCTGGTTGGCATATACAGGGTTGAATCTGACGCCTGCCTGCAGCACCAGGGTATCCTTCAAGGCTTCAGTACCGTGCTTCAGGATCCCCAGGCTGTCGTGGGCATCGTCCAGCACCAGCAGATCGATACTTGGCAGCCCCTCGATGCCATCGAGGGCCACACTGGGAATCTGCTCTTGCCTGGCATTCCCTTCCGTCCCACTCGAAGAGTGCAGACTGGTGGGCTTTTCTCCACTGCGCCTGTAGAGCGTAACCGGCTGGCCATCCCCAAGCGTAACATCCGGGAAGTGCTGGATTTCTCCACGCTGGGCCAGGTGGTGCACCCCAGCCAGTGTGTTGCATGGATCGAAGCTCAACAGCGCAAGCCGGCCGCTGGCGAGCAGCTCACCAACATCGTCACGGCTCGCCAGTCCGGCACCGTTATCCATGGCAACGACCGGGCTCTCCAGTTGCCAGTCGAAGCCATCACTGAACAGCGTCATGGCCAGTTTGACCGGTGCGTCCTCACCGGCGAACCGGGCCGCCCCACTCTTGCTGAAGGTCAGCGCCTCGGGGGCCTTGCCTTCGCAGTGGCGCTGCCAGATGGCACGCAGGGCCGTGGTCAGGTGATTGGCAAAACGAGGGCCGTTACAGATCGGGGAATCCATCAGGATGGTACGCAAGGAAGCTCTGATTACTGCCAGGCTTGGCAAATCATTGACCAGTTCCCTTGACCGCTTGCGGAAGTCTTCCCAGCTATCGGTGACCAGCTCGGGAAGCCCGGCATTGACCAAGTGTGTCGCACTATGGCGGCCGGCGAATGTGGGGCCCACCCGGGTCACTACCGGCACCCCCATCATCAGGGCCTCGCAGGTGGTCAGGCCCCCGGAGTAGGGCCAGGTATCCAGAGCAATATCGATGCGCTGGTAGGTAGCCATAAATTCTCGATGCTGAGCAGGCCCTTCCAGAATCAGGCGATCGCTACTTATTCCGTGCTCGGAAAGAGTGCCGAAAACTTTACTTCGATAACGCTCGCTCTCGAACTGGACCCCTCTTAGCAACAGCTTGCTACCCGGGATCTCATGAAGGAGTACGGCCCACTCTGCCAACATCGGCGGCGATAGCTTGGCAGGGTTGTTCAAGCAGCCGAAGGTGACATAGCCATTCTTCAGTGCAGGCAGAGTCTTAACATCTGGGGCATGCTCTGGAATATGGTAGCAGATATAATCATCGGGAAGCCGGATCAATTTCTCGGTATAATAATCGTCGATACCTTCTGGGGTTTCGATGGCGTCACTGATAAGGTAATCGAAACAGCTTATCCCGGTAGTATTGATCAGACTCCCTACCCACTTGACGATCAGCGGAGCAGGTTCACGAGTCAAGGTATCGTAACGCGATCCCTCACCGGCACCGTTCATATCGATCAGGATATCGATACCGTCATCACGTATCTTCTGTTCCAGCTGACTATCGCTCAATCCTTCGATTACCTGCCAGCGGTGTACCACCTGCCGAATATCATGAGTCAGTTTGTCGGCCAGTTGGTTAGTGCTGTAAGCAATTATTTCGAACTGTTCTGAAGAGAGGTGTTGTAGTGCCGGAAGTAGCATCTGCCCCACCGGGTGCATTCTGAAACCGCCGGATAGCAAGCCAATACGCAGCTTCTTCGCTGGCTCCTTCAACGTATTGGCGCGGCCCGAGGGAGATGGTTTGGCAAAGCGTTTATCCCACTCAAGTCCCTTGGCGAAGATATCCTTGGCACTATATTCCGGATTATAGTGTGCCGCCATCAGGAGGTTCGAATGCACCTGGCCATTCGTGGGGTCTAACTCTAGCTCCTTCGCAAAATGTGCCTCGGCTTTCTTATAGTTACCCTCCTTGACATGGAGGGCCGCGATATGGTTTTGCACCCCAGTGTGCTTCGGGTTGACTGCTGACAGTCGCTCCAGGGTCTCCAGGGCATCATCATGGTGCTTGAGCTGATCGAGGATGCGCGCTCTCCACAGCAGTACCTCTTCATGACGGGCATCCAGCGCCAGGGCACGGTCATTGACCTCAAGGGCCTTACGGTTATTGCCCAGTTGATGATAGGCCCGGCTTAACCATACCAGTGCTGTCAAGTGGGATGGCTTGGCCTCGACGATCTCCTCCAGGGCCGCCACCGCTGCCGCGGCCCTCCCTGCCAGCATCTGGTACTGGGCCAGCTTCAGCCGTTGGGCGGCACCAGGCTTCTCCACCAGTTCCACCACCCTTGCCATGGCATCACCGGCATCGGCAAATCGCTCTAGCCGCCCCAGCACATTGGCTTGAAGCTCTCTGGCCTGAGCCGATCGAGGAAAGCCTTGTACCATGGCCTCGGCCAACCGCAGCGCTCGAGGGTAATCCCCCCCTTGAAACGCCATGTCGAAGGTGCTGAGTTGAGCGGCCGGTAAGGGATTCCCGGCCTCGGGCGCGCGCGTGGTGGAGCGTCGACGGGCATTTTTCTTGGCCATGGCAAGGGCACCTTGACAGTCGGATACGATGATAACTGCCAAGGATAGCGATTCTTGCCGAGGGGGGATGGTGGCAAATAGCCTCTCACTACCCGCCTTTTCTCCACTTAGCCTAGCCACCCGCGCCCACGACGAAGCGAGGCTGGCCAATGGGCCAGCCTCGAGGCAAGGACTGCGCGGCGCAATACTTGCTGTCAAGCGGTTGGGTCTTAGCCCAGCAGGGAGAGCACGCTCTGCGGGGTCTGGTTGGCCTGGGCCAGCATCGAAGTACCCGCCTGCTGCAGGATATTCGCGCGGGTCATATTGGAGACCTCCACCGCGTAGTCGGCATCCTCGATGCGAGAACGGGCCTCGGTCAGGTTGGTGATATTGGTGGACAGGTTCTCGATCACCGAATCGAAGCGGTTCAGGGTCGCACCCAGGGTCGCCCGGTTATCATCGATATCCTGCAGGGCCGTATCGACGGAATCGATGGCAGCCTGAGCACTTGCAAAGCTAGTGACATCCAGTGCATCCACACCCAGTGCTGCTGCTTGTGCATCGACAGTAGCGACCGAAATATCGTCGACACCGCCAGTAGTGTTAGCACCCACCTGAATGTTCAGCGTTGCAACACCATTCAGCAGGTCTGTGCCGTTGAAGGTGGTCGCGCCGGCCACACGATCGATCTCTGCGACACGCTCATCGATCTCGAGCTGGATGGAAGCCCGATCTTCGGCAGAGTTGGTATCGTTGGCCGCCTGCACCGCCAGTTCACGGATACGCTGCAGGTTGTCGCTGATCTGGTTCAGGCCGCCTTCCATGGTCTGCGTAAGGGAGATGCCGTCGTTGGCATTACGCTGCGCCTGGCTCATGCCGGTGATCTGGGCGCTCATGCGGTTGGCGATGGCCTGGCCGGCGGCGTCGTCGGCGGCGCTGTTGATACGCAGACCGGAGGAGAGACGCTCCTGGGCCTGGGCCAGCATGGACTGGGAGGACTTCAGGTTGTTCTGGCCGATCAGGGCGGTGATGTTGGTGTTGATCACGGACATGGTGATTTCCTTCTTGCGTTGAGGGCTCCATTGGCGGGCCCACTGAACCTTTGGTTTCCTGGCCCAGCATCTCGGGCCTGCCTCAACGGCGCCGTTGGCCGTTACCCTAGTTAACGGCCAGGCCGGGCAGGACTTTAGGGGGAAGATGAATTTTTTCGTATCCCCCAGAGACGACACCCAGCCCGGTACAGCCCCCGCTGACACCCAGCGCATTACCTGCGCTCCAATACGAAAGCGGGCCCGAACAGTCGGGCCCGCGTATGGGAAATCGCTCGGGAAGGACTACGAATCGTTCTGGAAATTCAGTGCACTGAGTTGTTCCGAGAGATAGGCACTGATGGAGTTCATCTGGGCCAGCATGGCATCCAACTGACCGAACTGCTGGCGGTAACGCTCGACGGTACGCTCGACACGCAATTCGGTGCGATCGAAGCGATCCTCGAGCCGCTCCACTCGCCCTTCGGAACTGTCGATGGAACGCTTGAGAATTCCCTCGCTATCCAGTACCTGATCCAGGGTCGCCTCCAGGCGTCCGGCCATACCGGCCTCATCGCTATCGCCGGCGAAGAAGTCGGCCAGAGCCTGGGGATTGGTGGCGATCGCCTCATCGAGCCTGGTCTCGTCGAGCTCCAGGCGCCCCTCGGGGGTCAACGAGATGCCCAGTTGGGAGAAAAGCTCGATATCCCCCCCCTCCACCAGGCCGCCAAGATCACGACTAAGACGCGACTCGATGGTGCGCACGGCGCGATCGCCGACCAACTCGCCGGCGGTCTCCGGGTCACCGGTCACCGCCGTCATCCGCCCGATGGTGGATTTCATCTCGTTATAGGCAGAAACGAACTCGCCGACGGCCTCCTTGAGGGACTCACTGTCCTGCTCGACCACCACCGTGGCCGTTTTGCCTTCGGCACTGGCATCCAATGCGAGGGTCACCCCCTGTATGGCATCTTCCACGGTATTGGACGTGCTGGTGATCTCGATACCATTGATATTCAGCAAGGCATCGCGTCCCGCCTGGTGGGTGGCAGCATCCTCATCCAGGGTGACGCCGCCACTCAGACCGGTAAAGGCCATATTGGTGATGCCGGCATCTGCACCGCTCTCCTTGGAACTCAGTACCAGGCGGTTCCCGCTGCCATCATTGATGATGGAGGCCGTCACCCCGGCGTCCGGATCATCGTTGATGGTATCGCGAATATCCGCCAGGGTAGCGTCTTGAGCCAGTGCCACGCTGTGGGTTGAGCCATCGCCGAAGGTAAGGTCGATGCTGGCACCGGCGTCGGTCAGGGGATCGTCGAGGTTATCGACCCGGGTACTGGCCAGGCTTCCCGACTTGGCGGCATGAGTGACGCTGACCTCATAGCGCCCGGCCACCGCGTCCTCTCCTGCGGTAGCGCCGACACCATCGCCCAGCACCTCTGTGGTCAAGCTATTGAAGAAGGAGGCATCGTTAAGCTTGCTTACCGCGTCCTGAAACTTGTCCAGCCCGGTCTGCAGGCGTCCATAGGCCGAGATCCTGGCCTGCTCCTGAGTTCGCTGCTCGACAATCGGCTGCAGCTTCTGGCGTTCGGCATCGCGCAGCTGGTCGAGCAGGCCACCGAGATCGAGGCCGGAACCTACTCCGAGAGCGGAAATACTTGCCATATATTCGCTTCCTTGAACGGCTGTTCGTAAACCAAGGTTACCTACTCTATCGGCCTCTTCCGAGGCAACTTTAGGGAAACGCTGCACAAATGTCTGCGCGGGAAAATCGCGGCGTGGCACGGTGCGCAGAACCCTCGCCTATACCGCATATGATGCCGCCTTGCACTGTCGGGTGAATTTTCCTCCTCACCCTCTGGTACTCGGCTGCTTTGCAGCGGACTTTAGCGGAAACGAAAACTTTCAGGCCATCTCGGGCTCGTCGGACGCTGACGGGGGGCGAAGTCGTCCGGCGCTAGATCGGCCGCCTTGCCTACGACGTTAGGATGCAGGGCTCACTCCCTGCCGGCGGCGTCCTGCCACGCCACCAGAGTCCTCAGCCACCGCCGCTCGAACCCGGCGGCATCGACCGGGCGCCCGGTGAGGTAGCCCTGGATCAGGTCGATGTCGAAGCGGGCCAGCGCCAGGCGCTGGGCCTCGGTCTCCACGCCCTCGGCGACCACGCTCAGGCCCAGCTCTCGGGCCATGCCGCCGACCGCGGCGACGATGGCCCCGCTGCGGCGCGTCTCGCCCAGCCCCTGGATGAAGCTGCGATCGATCTTGAGGATGCTCACTGGCAGCTCGTGCAGGTAGCTCAGCGACGAGTAGCCGGTACCGAAGTCGTCGATGGCCACGTGGCCGGAGATGGCGCCCAGGCCCTCGAGGGTCTCCAGCGCCTGCTCGCCGCGCTCCATCAGGGTGCTCTCGGTGAGCTCGAAGCCGAGCAGGTGGCCCGGCAGGTCGTGGGCCGCCAGCTGCGTGCGGACTCCCTCCACCAGGCCGGGCTGCATGAACTGCTGGGCGGCCAGGTTGATCGCCACCGGCACCGGCGAAAGCCCCGCGCGGCGCCAGTCGGCCAGTTGGCGGCACACCCGCGCCAGCACCCAGTCGCCCAGCGGCACGATGAGCCCCGAGCGCTCGGCCAGGGGGATGAACTCGCTCGGCGGGACGACGCCGAACTCGGGGTGGGTCCAGCGTAGCAGCGCCTCGGCGGAGTGCAGCCCGCCGCCGTCGTGGTCGACCAGGGGTTGGTAGTGCATCTCGAGCCCCACGCCGCTCTCCACGGTGTTGCGCAGAGCGGTCTCCAGCGCCAGCTGCTGGTGATGCTGGACATGCATCTCGGCCTGGTAGAGCCGATAGGTGTTGCGCCCCTGCTGCTTGGCACGGTGCATGGCGGCGTCGGCGTTGCGCACCAGGTCCTCGGGAGTGGCGCCGTCGTCCGGATAGAGGCTGATGCCCAGGCTGCAGCCGACCCGGAACTCGCCCCCACCCAGTTCGAAGGGCTCGCTGACCGCCTCGATCAGCCGCCGCGCCACCCGGGCGACCTCGTCCGGCCCATCGAGCTCGGGCAGCAGCACGAGGAACTCGTCGCCGCCCAGGCGGGCCAGGGTGTCGTCCTCGCGCAGGCGGTGGTGCAGCCGCTCCGCGACCCTGAGCAGCAGCTCGTCGCCCACGGCATGGCCGAGGGTGTCGTTGACCCGCTTGAAGTGATCCAGGTCGATGAAGATCACCGCCAGGCACTGGTCCTGGCGATGGGCGTGGCGAATCGCCAACTCGAGGCGGTCCTCCAGCAGACGGCGGTTGGGCAGGCCGGTGAGGGCGTCATAGTAGGCCAGCTGGCGCACCCGCTTCTCGTTCTCGCGGAGCTGGGTGATGTCGGTGAACAGCCCCACATAGCGACGGGTCACGCCCTGGTCGTCGGTGATGGCGGTGATGGTCAGCTGCTCCAGGTAGAGCTGGCCATCCTTGCGCCGGTTCCAGATCTCGCCGCGCCAGTAGCCGTCGGCCTGCAGCGCCTGCCACATGCCTTGGTAGAAGGCGGCGTCTTGCCGGCCGGAGGAGAGCACCCGCGGGGTGCGGCCGACGACCTCCTCCAGGCGGTAGCCGGTGAGGCGGGTGAAGGCGGGGTTGACGAACTCGATGCGCGTCTCGGCATCGGTGATGACGATCCCCTCCTGCGAGGCGTCGAGGATCCGCTCGGCGAGCTGCAGGTGCTGGCGCGATTCGCAGAGCGCCAGGTCGCGCGCGTGGATCAACTGCTTCTGCTCGTCCACCGTGAGCCGCGGCCGGCTGGCCCGCTCGCCGATCGGGGTGTTGCCGGGTTCCTGGCTCATGTCTCTCCCTGCGTGGGGTGTCGCATTCCCGGGGAAACGACCGGTTGCACCGAGTGTAGCGCCTGGGCGCCCGCCCGGCGACGTCGCCGCCCTCGCAGCCCGGCCGCCCGGCAGTCAATCGGCCAAACCG
Organism: Halomonas kalidii; assembly: GCF_030010475.1. NCBI lineage: Bacteria > Pseudomonadati > Pseudomonadota > Gammaproteobacteria > Oceanospirillales > Halomonadaceae > Halomonas > Halomonas kalidii. Next base: position 130,088 of record NZ_JASCQN010000054.1, read on the forward strand.
GGCAAAGCTTGATGCCACGCGACCCGGGGCGGGATTAAAGATGCCGCGCCAACGGCCGATAGCCAGGGGACCAAGAATAAACGCGATCCCCGGATGGCTGACCCGAAGGAGAGGACGCAACGATGACCCGCATGGAGACCTTCCCCACGACATCGGACTCGGATGTCGTCGACAGGCTCGCCCTCGCCCTGACCCGGCTGGAAGAGCGCGACGCGACCCTGCTGCACGCCGAGGCGAGCGAACGCAGCATCGCCTGCCGGCTGGCCTGCCACCTGCAGCCGCTGTTCCCCGACTGGGACGTCGACTGCGAGTTCAACTGCTGGGTCGACCCCAGCCAGCGCAAGGGTCACCTGGTGGTCGCCACCACCAGCGATGCCACCGAGGCGCGCACCATCTTTCCCGACCTGCTGATCCATCGCCGCCACCACGACGAACGCCTGGCGGTGATCGAGCTGCACAAGAGCACCCAGCTCCGTTCCCGCCACCGGGAACTGAAGAAACTGCACCATTGCCAGGCCCGGCTCGGCTGCCGGCATGCCCTGCTCCTCGAGATCGGCGTGGGCGAGGCCCGCGGCAGCCATCGCCTGGAGGCGTTGTCGGCGGGCACCGGCATTAAAGCCCCGGCCCGGCGTGCCGATACTCTCGCATGACTGTGACTCGTGACTGTCACGCGTGACGGAATCTACCAGGGACGCCGCGGCCGGCACCGGCGCGGTCTATCACGACAGCAAGCACCATAAAGAAGGAAGCCGGCCATGAGCTCACCGCTGACCGATGCGACATTCGCCCCCTCGACCTCACCCTTCAACGACCTGACGCCGCGCCAGCAGGTCGAGAGGGTACTCGCCAACCTGCCCGCCGCCGGGGGCGCCCTGGCCCAGGCCGAGAGCAGCAGCGTGGCGCTGGGCAGGGGCGAACTGGTCGAGCCCATCCAGCGCATCAACGAGGTGATGCGTCACTACGGGGTGCAGTTCGAGCTGGGTGAGTACGCATCACGGGTGGTGACCCGCATCGTCGATCGCGAGAGCGGCGAGGTGATCCGCCAGATTCCCGCCGAGGAGGTACTGAAGATCGCCGAGCGGCTGGAAGAGGTGCAAGGGCGCCTGATCGATCTGGAAGCGTGACGCGGTATCGGCCCGAGTGTATTTCCGTCGCGAGCGATGAGAGGCAGGCCGCCGCCGGAGCGCAACAACCGGAGTTGACAGTTTGCTCAATGAGGATTGTGAGTACCGCCGGCGGCCTGGATATCGAGCGCAGCAGGAAAGACTACACCTGCATGTTCATCACGTCCTTGTACGCCGTCACCAGGCGGTTACGCACCTGGACCCCCATCTGGAAGGCCACGCTGGCCTTCTGCATGTCGACCATCAGGTCGTTGAGCTCGACACCGGGGTCGCCGGCCTGGAAGGCCTCGGCCTTGGCCGCCGAGGCCTGCTGCAGGCGATTGATGCGCTGGATCGAGGCCTGCAGCTCGCCGGCGAAGCCGCCTGCCCCCACCGCCGTGGCCACCTGCTGGCCCTTGGGCGACTGGCCGGCGGCCTGGGTCGCCAGCGACTGCATCTGGGTCAGTGCCGACTGAATCGCGGGTGAGCTCATGGAAGACCCTCGCCTGTGACGGTAATCAAGAACGGTAATGGAAAAGCAGTGCTGCCAAGGCTACCAGCCCCGTCGGGGTGACCATGCGCCCAATTGGACACGAAAAACGGGGCTTTTCCGCGATTCGCGCTCGACGCTGCCACGGATAATGGCGTCCATCAGAGTTCCGCCTGTACACCGAGGCGGCCAACCGCGATGAACGGATGCAGGACATGCCTTCTTCTTCAATGACCGTGGTACCCGGAATCCACCGCAGCGCCCCCGTGAGGTGGTGCGCATGAGCAATGGTGCCTCGGCCACCGGCACTCAGGATGCCTCCCGGCAACGGGACACCCCTCGCCAGGCGGGCCTCGAGCGCCTGATGGCCCAGATGCGCGGCAATCCGCTGATTCCGCTGCTGATCGTCGGTGCCGCCTCGATCGCCATCGTGGTGGCGCTGCTGATGTGGGCGCGCAGCCCCGAGTACCGGGTGCTCTACAGCAACCTCGGCGAGGCCGATGGCGGCCGCATCATCAGCGAGCTCGACAGCCGCGGCGTTCCCTACCGCTTCAGCGAGGGCGGCCAGGCGCTGCTGGTGCCCGGCGACCAGGTCCACGGCCTGCGCCTGCAGCTGGCCGAGCAGGGCCTGCCGCGGGGCGGCAATGTCGGCTTCGAGCTGATGGACGGCCAGGCCTTCGGCATCAGCCAGTTCGCCGAACAGGTCAACTTCCAGCGTGGCCTGGAGGGCGAGCTGGCACGCTCCATGGAGTCCCTGGGGCCGGTGGAGCGCGCCCGGGTGCACCTGGCCCTGGCCAAGCAGTCGGTGTTCGTGCGCGACCGGGAGCCGGCCAAGGCCTCGGTGATCCTCACCCTCCACGCGGGCCGTCTGCTCGGCGACGGCCAGGTCAACGCCATCGTACACATGGTCTCGAGCAGCGTGCCGGAACTGGCCGCCGAGGACGTCACGGTGGTCGACCAGAGCGGTCGCCTGCTGTCGATGCACAGCGCCAACGGCCGCGACCTGGACGGTACCCAGCTCGACTACATCGACGAGGTCGAGCGCTCCTACCAGCGGCGCATCGAGAACATCCTGGTGCCGCTCCTCGGCCGCGACAACGTGCGCGCCCAGGTGGCGGCCCAGATCGACTTCTCCCGTCGCGAGGAGACCTCGGAGCGCTACGGCCCCAATCAGCCCCCCAACGAAGCCGCCGTGCGCAGCCGCCAGTCGAGCCTCTCCTACAACGGCGGCGACGATCTGGCCCAGGGCATTCCCGGCGCGCTGAGCAACACCCCGCCCGGCACGGCGCCCTCGCCTATCGAGCTGCCCGAGGGCGAAGAGGGTGAAGAGGGCGACGAGGACGAGGAAAACGGGTCGCAGGCCCTAAACAACCTGCGCCAGGACGACGTCACCAACTACGAAGTCGATCGCAGCGTGGCCCATGTGCAGCACCGTCTAGGCCAGGTGAAACGGCTGTCGGCCGCGGTGGTGGTCAACTTCCGCGACGACGTCGACGAGAACGGTGCGCCGACCCGCGTGGCCCTCGCCCCCGAGGAGATCGCCCAGATCGAGCGGCTGGTGCGCCAGGCCATGGGCTTCTCGGCGGCCCGCGGCGACGCGATCGAGGTGGTCAACAGCCCGTTCAGCCGCGTCGACGAGCGCGAGGACGCCCCGCAGTGGTGGCAATCGCCGCAGGTCCACCAGATCGCACTCACCCTGGGCCGCTACCTGCTGGTGGCGCTGGCCGCCCTGCTGCTCTACCTGCTGATCCTGCGCCCGCTGATCAAGCGCCACACCCAGGCACCGGCGGCCCTGCCGCAGCCGGGCCCCACCCTGCGGGCCCAGGTCGGCGACGGCGACGAACCGAGCCCCATGGCCGCGGAGAGCGAGGAGGAGCAGACCTACCCGTCGCCGCGCCGGCGCAAGCGCAAGTCCTCGGCCTATGAACAGAACCTCAGCGACCTGCGCGAGATGGCCCACGAGGACCCGCGCATGGTCGCCATGATCGTTCGCAGCTGGATGACCAAGCATGACTAAGGCCCAGACACTCAGCGGCGCTCGACGCAGCGCCATCCTGCTGCTGGCCCTCGACGAGGACAGCGCGGCGGAGGTGTTCAAGTACCTCTCGGCCGGCGAGATCCAGCAGATCAGCGCCGAGATGGCGCGCCTCGACCAGGTCTCCCACGAGGAGATGCAGCAGGTGCTCGCGGAATTCCATCAGGAGACCGAGGAGTTCATCGCGCTGAACCTCAACTCCAGCGACCACATCCGTTCGGTGCTGACCAAGGCGCTGGGCAGCGAGCGCGCCTCGAGCCTGATCGAGGACATCCTCGAGACCTCCGGCGCCAGCTCCGGCATCGACGCGCTCAACCTGATGGAAGCCCCGCTGGTGACCGAGCTGATCCGCGACGAGCACCCGCAGATCATCGCCACGGTGCTGATCCACCTGGAGCGCCACCAGGCCGCCGCCGTGCTCGAGCTGTTCGACGACAAGCTGCGCAACGACGTGGTGCTGCGTATCGCCACCTTCAGCGGCGTGCAGCCGGCGGCCCTGCAGGAGCTCACCGAGGTGCTCTCGGGGATGCTCGACGGCCAGAATCTCAAGCGCAGCAAGATGGGCGGCGTGAGGACGGCGGCGGAGATCCTCAACCTGATGAACTCCAGCCAGGAGGAGACCGTCATCGAGACGGTGCGCGCCCACAACGAGGACCTGGCGCAGAAGATCATCGACGAGATGTTCCTGTTCGAGAACCTGCTCGACCTGGACGACCGCAGCATCCAGCTGGTGCTCAAGGAGATCGACACCAACTCCCTGGTGGTCGCCCTCAAGGGGGCCCCCGAGGCGCTCATGGACAAGTTCCTGCGCAACATGTCCCAGCGCGCCGCCGACCTGGTGCGCGAGGACATGGAGGCACGCGGGCCGATCCGCGTCTCCCAGGTGGAAGCCGAACAGAAGGCGATCCTGCAGGTCGTGCGGCGCCTCGCCGACACCGGCGAGATCGTGCTGAGCGGCGGGGACGACACCTATGTCTGATGCGAACCGTTCCACTGACCGCCAGCCGCTGCGGGACAACGAGGTTCCCTGGCGCCGCTGGCAGATGGGTGAGCTGGTCGGTCGGCACGAGGAAGCCCCCGCGGACGACGGCCCCTCGCCGGGCGAGACCGCCCGGCGCAAGGCGGCCTTCCAGCGCCAGGCCGAGCTGCGCGCCCTGCGCGAACGGGTGAGCCAGGAGGCCCGCGAACAGGGCCACCACGAAGGCTTCGCGGCCGGGCACGCCGAGGGCCTGGCCCAGGGCCTGGCCGAAGGCCGCGAGCAGGCTCGCCTGGCGTTCGAGCGCGAGACCCGCGAGACCCTGGCCCCGCTGCTGCCGCTGGCCGAGCAGTTCGGCGAGGCCCTGGCGCGGCTCGACGAGGAGGTCGCCGGCGAACTGGTCGAACTGGCGCTGGCCACCGGTCGCCAGCTCGCCGGCGAGGCGCTCAAGGCCCGCCCGCGCCAGGTACTGGAGATCGTCCGCGCCCTGCTGCACACCGAACCGGCCATGACCGGCAAGCCGCGCCTGTGGCTGCACCCGCTGGACCACCGGCTGGTCGAGGAACACCTCGGCCACGAGCTCGAGGCGGCCGGCTGGACGCTCCAGCCCGATGACCAGCTCAGCCGCGGCGGCTGCCGCGTCACCAGCGCCAGCGGCGAGCTCGACGCCACCTGGGAGAGCCGCTGGCAGGCCGTCAAGGGCCAGGTACGGCGGCGCCGGCCCGCCGACGGCGACGGGCCCCCCCGGTGAGCGCCCCGGCCCCGGCCAACCCGCACCATCGGCGTTGGCAGCAGTCGCTGCAGCGGGTGCGTGCACGCGTCGAACGGGTACCGCCCTTCCGCGCCAGCGGCCGGGTGGTGCGCGCCACCGGCATGGTGATCGAGGCCATCGGCCTGCAGGCGCCGCTGGGCAGCGCCTGCCGCATCGAGCTGCCGGCCCCCTATCGCCACGAGGCGACACGCCATGCCGAGGCCCAGGTGGTCGGCTTCGCCGGCGAGAAGCTGTTCCTGATGCCGCTGGCCGAGATCACCGGCCTGCTGCCTGGCGCCCGGGTCTTCCCGCTGGGCGAGGAGGGGGGCAACGGCGCCCGCCGCTTCCCGCTCGGCGAGGCCCTGCTCGGTCGCGTGGTCGACGGCAACGGCGAGCCGCTCGACGGCCGGGGCCCGCTCGACGAGGTGCCCCGCGCCACCCTGCAGACCCCGCCGCTCAACCCCCTCTCCCGGGCGCCCATCGAGGGTCAGATCGACGTCGGCATCCGCGCCATCAACGCCCTGCTCAGCGTCGGCCGCGGCCAGCGCATGGGGCTGTTCGCCGGCTCCGGTGTCGGCAAGTCGGTGCTGCTCGGCATGATGGCCCGCTTCACCCGGGCCGACGTCATCGTGGTGGGGTTGATCGGCGAGCGTGGTCGCGAGGTGCAGGACTTCATCGACAACATCCTCGGCGAGGAGGGGCGCCGGCGCGCCGTGGTGGTCGCCGCCCCCGCCGACACCTCGCCGCTGCAGCGGCTGCAGGGCGCCGCCTACGCCACGCGGCTGGCGGAAGGCTTCCGCGACGAGGGCCGCGACGTGCTGCTGATCATGGACTCGCTGACCCGCTACGCCATGGCCCAGCGCGAGATCGCCCTGGCCATCGGCGAGCCGCCGGCCACCAAGGGCTACCCGCCCTCGGTGTTCGCCAAGCTGCCGAGCCTGGTGGAGCGGGCCGGCAACGCCGCGCGCGGCGGCGGCTCGATCACCGCCTTCTACACCGTGCTGACCGAAGGCGACGACCAGCAGGACCCCATCGCCGACTCCGCCCGGGCGATCCTCGATGGCCATATCGTGCTCTCGCGGGAACTCGCCGAGGCCGGGCACTACCCGGCCATCGACATCGAGGCCTCGATCAGTCGTGCCATGACCGCCATCGTCGACGACGGCCAGTTGCAGCTGGCGCAGCGTTTCAAGCGCCTGTTCTCCCGTTACCAGCGCAACCGCGACCTGATCAGCGTCGGTGCCTACAGCCCCGGACACGACCCGCAGCTGGACGAGGCCGTCCAGCGCTACCCGGAGCTGGAAGCCTTCCTGCAACAGCACATCGATGACAGCGCCCCCCTGGCGGCATCGCACCAGGGGCTGGCCAGCGTACTCGGAGGGACACGATGAGATCCGCATCCACGCCGCTCGAGACCCTGGTCGACCTGGCCCGGGACGCCCGCGACCAGGCCGGCCAGGCACTCGCCGGCGAACGCGCCAGCGAACGCCAGGTAGCGGGCCAGCTGGAGTCGCTGGGCCGCTACCGGCTGGAGTACGCCCAGCGCCTGCAGCAGGCCATGGGCGAGGGCATCGACCCGGCCACCATGCGCAACTACCAACAGTTCCTGGACTCCCTGGACGACGCCCTGGCCCGCGCCCGCCAGGCGCTGGCCGCCCAGCAGCAGCGCGTCGGCCGCAGCCAGGCCCAGTGGCAGCAGGAGCAGCGCAAGCTCTCCTCCTACGACACCCTGGTCTCCCGCCGGGCGATGCAGCAGAGCCTGCAGGAGCAGCGCCGGGAGCTGCGCACCAGCGACGACCTGGTCAACGGCCGTTTGGTCCGCGAACGCTACGCCTCGAGCGAACCCTGATTCCGCCGGAGAACCGACATGGACATTCAGCTGTTACTCGCGTCTACCCCGGGCCAGGGCTCGGCTGCCGCCGGCACGCCGCGCCCCGGCGCACCGGCCGGATTCTCCCTGGCGCTGGCCCAGGCCGGCCGGTCGGCTGCCCCCGGCACCGCCCCGGGGGATCACCCCGCCGGCACCGGACAGCGCCTGCCGCTCGAGCTCGCGGCCGGCCTCACCCGGGGCAGCCGGGAAGTGATGATGCAGGCCCTGGGCGAGGGCGAACCGGTGGAAGGCGGCGACGCCCGCCTGGCCGAGATCGCCGAGCGCCTGGCGCTGATCGAGGGGGCGGGCCGGGCCGACACGCCGGTGCCGGCCGACGCCCCGACCGGGCTGGCGCTAGACGCCGAGGCGCTCGCTGCCCGGATCGACACCACCGAGGTCGCGCCGGAGGCGCTGCCCGGCGACCTGCCCGACGAGCCCCTGCCCGACGCCGAGGCCTGGCCGGCCCTGGCCATGGCCGGCCAAGTCCCGCCGGGCGCCTCGGGGCGCGACGCCCAGGCCCCCGCAGTGAATGCCGGGCGCGCCCGACCGGTGGGGATCGAGCTGGCGGCGAGCGGAACGCCGGCCGATCGCGGAGCCCCCAGCCCCCTGGACACCCTTCGTGCCGCGGGCGAGGCGCGGCCCGCCGCCCAGCCCGCCGAGCCGCTGCCCGCCGCACTGCCCACCGCACCAGCCACCCGGGGCGATACCCCGCCGGCGGCCGTCGATGCCCGCGGCGAGGGCTTCGCCGCCCTGTTGCAGGGCCAGCCGGCCGGCGCGACCAGCGTCGCCACACCGACTGCCACCCAGGCCACCCTGCCGGCACCGCTCGCCAGCCCGGCCTGGCCCCAGCAATTCACCCAGCAGGTCGGCCAGCAACTGGTGATGCTCGGCCAGCGCGGTGGCGAACAGCGCATCGAGCTGCACCTCAACCCCGCCGAACTGGGCCCGCTGACGGTCTCGCTGAAGGTGAGCGAACAGGCCGCCCAGGCCCAGTTCCTCTCGGCCCATGCCCCGGTCAGGAGCGCCGTGGAGCAGGCGATCCCCCAGCTGCGCGAGGCCCTGGCCGAGCAGGGCATCAGCCTCGGCGAGGCCTCGGTGGGCGAACAGCCGCGTGACGAAGCGCCGCGCGACTTCGCCGGCCGTGGCTCGGCCGGCGGCGGTGTCGCCGGTGAGCCCGGCGACGAGCTCGATGGCCACGGGGCTTCAGCCACGACGGCCGCGGCCGATATCGCTCTCGACGGCCGGGTGGACCTCTACGCCTGAGCCGGTGCCTCGGGTAGCGTCCCGACCCGGCCGCTGCAAAAAGCCAAGATAGGCCCTTTCCCGGGGCCTGTTCGTTTCATGGTGCATCGGCCCGGGACCGCATACTGGGCAGACTGGCACCACAACACTCTGGATAGGTAAGGCAATGGCGACATCGAAGGGTGGCTCCAGAAAGCTGCTGTGGCTCATGGTGATCCTGGTGGTCCTCTCCTCCTCCGCCGCGGCGGCGGCGATCTATCTGGTGCTCGGCCAGCGCAATACCACCGAGCCGGCGGCGGCCCAGGCCGAGGTCGTGCCGGAGCGACGTGTGCCGATCTTCGTCAAGATCGACCCCTTCACGGTCAACCTGGCCGACGATGCCTACGGCTCGCGCCTGCTCTATGCCGGGCTCTCGCTGAAGGTGGGTGACGAGGAGACCCGGGAGATTCTCGAGGCTCACATGCCCCAGGTGCGAAGCCGCCTGCTGATGATGTTCTCCGGCCAGCAGGCCAGCGAGCTGACCGGCGCGTCAAGCAAGCAACGCCTCGGCGATCAGGTGCTGGCGGTGCTGGATCCGCCGATGACCGATCACCAGCCCGAACTGGTGATCGAAGACGTGCTCTTTACCGAGTTCATCGTGCAATAACCCTCGGGGAACCGATCCTTCATGTCCCAAGACGATCTGCTGTCGCAGGAAGAGATCGACGCCCTGCTCAAGGGCGTCAGCGGCGAGGAAGAGACCACCGCCAGCAGCGCTGACGACTCGCGCATTCGCCCCTATGACCCGGCTACCCAGCACCGGGTCATCCGCGAGCGCCTGCACGCCCTGGACATCATCAACGAGCGCTTCGCGCGCCACTTCCGCATGGGGCTGTTCAACCTGCTGCGGCGCAGCGCCGACATCACCGTGGATGCGGTGCGCTACCAGAGCTACAGCGACTTCTCGCGCAACGTGCCGGTACCGACCAACATCAACATCATCGCCATGAAGCCGCTGCGCGGCTCGGCGCTGATCGTGTTCCCGCCGAGCCTGGTGTTCATGGTGGTGGACAACCTGTTCGGCGGCGACGGCCGTTTCGTGACCAAGTCGGAAGGACGCGAATTCACCAACACCGAGCAACGCATCATCATGCGCCTGCTCAACCTGGCCATCGACGCCTACAGCGAGTCGTGGAAGTCGGTCTATCCGCTCGAGATCGGCTACCTGCGCTCGGAGATGCAATCGAAGTTCGCCAACATCACCAACTCGCCCAACGAGATCGTGGTGACCACCTCCTTCAACCTGGAAGTCGGCAACCTCGCCAGCAACTTCCAGATCTGCATGCCCTACTCGATGATCGAGCCACTGCGCGATCTGCTGGCCAACCCGCTCAACGACGGCCACCACGATCCCGACGGCAGCTGGACGAAGCGCATGGCCGGCGAGATCCGCCACTCCGAGGTGGAACTGGTGGCCGACTTCGCCACCCTTCCCACCCGCATCGCCCACGTCATGGCGCTCAAGGTGGGCGACATCCTGCCCCTGGAGCTGCCGGAGTCGGTCATCGCCCGCGTCGACGGGGTGCCGGTGATGGAGTGCGACTACGGCAGCCAGCACGAGCAACGGGCCCTGCGGGTGATCCGCATGATCGACCACGCCCCGACCACCGCGTCGTCCGACGCCTTCGTCAAGGGGTCGGCGCCGCCATTCAAGGAATCCAAGCATGACTGATCCCAAGAAGCCCGATCAGAGCATCGACGACGACTGGGCCGATGCCATGTTCGAACAGGAGAACGCCGAACAAGAGACGGCCGGGCAACAGCCGGGCGAGGGCCCCGGGGACGACGACCCCTGGGCCGCCGCCATGGCCGAGCAGGCCGCCTCGGAGTCCGGCGACGACACCCCCGACGACGCGCCCGAGCCCGCCAGGGCCAAGGCCGCCGGCGAGAGCGTCTTCCGCCCCCTCGAGCAGGGTCGCGGCAGCGCCGCGGCGCGCGACCTGGAGATGATCATGGATATCCCGGTCAAGCTCGCCGTCGAGCTCGGCCGTACCCGGATCACCATCAAGCAACTGCTCGAGCTGGCCCAGGGCTCGGTGATCGAGCTCGACGGCCTGGCCGGCGAGCCCATGGACATCCTGATCAACGGCTACCTGATCGCCCAGGGAGAGGTGGTGGTGGTCGACGACAAGTACGGCATCCGCATCACCGAGATCATCACCCCCTCCGAGCGCGTGCAGAAACTGAACCGATGAGCGACTCCCCTGCCTCCTCCGGCGGCCTCGACGCCGTGGCCAGCGGCGATGCCCTGATCGGCATGGCCACCCTGGGCAAGACCGCCGCCGCCCTGGCGCTGATCGTGGTGATCATTCTCGTCGCCAGCGCCCTGCTGAAACGCGTCGGGGTGAACCGCCAGGCGCACGGCGGCCGCCTGAGGGTGGTCGGCGGCGCCAGCGTGGGCAACCGCGAGCGGGTGGTGATCGTCCAGGTGGAAGAGACCTGGCTGGTGCTCGGCGTGGGCGGCGGCCAGGTCAGCAAGCTCCACGAGCTCCCCGCCCCGGCGCCGACCGGTGAGACGACGACCGGGGACGGGCCGGCCTTCGCCGAGGGCGACGGCTTCGCGACGCGCTTCGCCAAGGCGCTGAAGCACAACAGCGGGCTGGGGCGAGACGGATCGTGAGCCGCCCCCTTCTTCGCCTGACGGCGGGGCTCGCGGCGCTGCTACTGCTGTGGCCGCCCGGCACGGCCCTGGCCCAGCAGCTCCCCGGCATCGTCAGCCAGCCGCTGGAGGATGGCGGCCAGCAGTGGTCGCTCTCGCTGCAGACGCTGCTGCTGCTGAGCTCCCTGGCCTTCCTGCCGGCCATGCTGCTGATGATGACCGGCTTCACCCGCATCATCATCGTGCTCAGCCTGCTGCGCACCGCCATGGGCACCCAGGCGACACCGCCCAATCAGGTGCTGCTGGGGCTGGCGCTGTTCCTCACCTTCTTCGTCATGGCCCCGGTGTTCAACCTGGTCTACGAGACCGCCTGGCTGCCGCTCACCGCCGAGCAGATCGACTTCGAGGAGTTCCTGCGGCTGGCCCAGGAGCCGTTCCGCGAGTTCATGTTCGGCCAGGTCCGCGAGCCCGACCTGGCGCTGTTCGCCCGCCTCGCCGAGGTGGGGCCGATGCAGGGGCCCGAGGACGTGCCGCTGCGCATCCTGGTGCCGGCCTTCGTCACCAGCGAGCTGAAGACCGCCTTCCAGATCGGCTTCACCATCTTCATCCCCTTCCTGATCATCGACCTGGTGGTGGCCAGCACCCTGATGTCGCTGGGCATGATGATGGTGCCGCCGATCACCATCTCGCTGCCGTTCAAGCTGATGCTGTTCGTGCTGGTCGACGGCTGGCAGCTGATCGTGGGCTCGATGGCGGAGAGTTTCTTCATATGACCGGGAGCGACGCATGACCCCCGAAATGGTGATGGGCCTGGCCTACCAGGGCATGAAGGTGACGCTCTTCCTCGGTGGCCCGCTGCTGCTCACCGCCCTGGTGACCGGCCTCACGGTCAGCCTCTTCCAGGCCGCCACCCAGATCAACGAGATGACCCTGTCGTTCATCCCCAAGATCCTCGGGGTGTTCGTCGTGCTGGTGCTCTCCGGCCCCTGGCTGCTCAAGCTGATCACCGACTTCACCCGCGAGCTGTTCATGAACATCCCGTCGATGGTCTCGTGATGGCGGGAATGTCCTGATGGTGGACGTCACCTTCGCCCAGCTGCAGGGCTGGCTGGTGGCCTTCCTGTGGCCCTTCGCCCGGCTCACCGCCTTCCTGGCGGCCTCGCCGCTGTGGGGGCACTCCAGCGTCCCCCGCCAGGCCAAGGTGGGCCTGGCCGCCCTGGTGACCGTGGTGATCGCCCCCAACCTGCCGACGCCGCCGACCATCGCGGTGCTCTCCTGGGCGGGGCTCGGCATCATGATCGAGCAGGTGCTGATCGGCATCGCCATGGGGATGGTGATGCGCGTCACCTTCGCCGTGGTGCAGGCCACCGGCGAGTTCATCGGCCTGCAGATGGGCCTGGCCTTCGCCACCTTCTTCGATCCCGGCAGCGGCACCAACATGGTGGTGCTGTCGCGCTTCCTCTACATGATCACGCTGCTGATGTTCCTGGCCTTCGACGGCCACCTGATCGTGCTGGAGATCCTGGCCACCAGCTTCGAGACCCTGCCGATCGGCCTGGGCGGCTTCAATCCCGGCGCCTTCGAGATGCTGGCCCGCTACGGCGGCACCATCTTCGTCTCGGGGATGCTGCTGGCCCTGCCGCTGGTGGGCGCGCTGCTGATCATCAACCTGGCGCTGGGCATCCTCAACCGCTCGGCCCCGCAGCTGACGGTGTTCAACATCGGCTTCCCCACCTCGCTGACCGTGGGCCTGGCGCTGATGATGGTGCTGATGACCGATATCGGCCGCTTCCTGCAGGGGCTGTTCGCCCAGGCCATCGACTTCCTGCGCCAGCTCCTCGAGGCCCTGGCGCCGCTCTCGGGCGTCGGCTGAGCGCAAAAAAACCGCCCGGGCGGGGCGCCTGGGCGGGACAAGCGGCCATGGCGGGAGGTAGTCGTGCCCATGGCCGTTGGAACCGGTGTCGGTATCAGCGCAGATAGTCGAAGAGCGACAGCCCCTTGATATCGACGAAGGCCCGCTGGGCCGCCTGCAAGCCCACCTGGCGCAGGCTGTATTCGGAAATCGCCTCGGCATAGTCCAGGTCGACCAGATCCGACATCGTCTGTTCGTAGTTGATCATGCGGTTGTCGCCCACAGCATCCACCACGTCGAGCTCGTTGAGCCGAGCCCCCACCGAGGCGCGCACGGTGAGGACGTTGTCGAGGCCGTTGTCGAGCTCGCGCATCACGGTGTTGAGGGTATTGCGCAGCTCGGCCTTCTCGGCCGGCGTGGTGGTGGGGGTCTCCAGCACCGCCAGGGCCTTCTCGAAGGACACGAACAGGTCGCTGTTCATCGCCTCGGCCTGGCCGACCCGGATCTCGTCGCCCGGCGCCGGGGTGCCGTCCAGGGTGAGACTCAGCCCGCCGAAGGCGATGGGCTGGCCGGCGACGTAGGCACCGTCAGCCGCCACGCTGCCGTCGGCGGCCGTCACCTCGAAGGTCGGGTTGCCGCCACCGTCCTCGTCGAAGGTCAAGGTATAGGTCTCGCCGAAATCGGGATCCGCCGGGTCGGTGACCTGGGGGCCCTTGAAGGTGACATTGCCCGCGTTGTCGCCGGCTTCGGCGATATAGCCCGCCCCGCTGGCCACGCTCTGGAAGATCCTCGCCCCGTTGTCGGCCACCGGCATCAGCCGCGAGGCGTCGATCCGCTGGGCGCGGGTGCTCTGGTCACCGATGTACTCGACCTTGCCGTCGCCATCGCGGATGAAGGGCGGGCTGTCGTCCTTGTAGCCACCGAACAGGTAGCGGCCGTTGCCGTCGGTGGCATTGGCCTGGCCGATCAGCGTCTCGTAGATGCCGCGCAACTCGGAGGCCACCGACTGGCGGTCGGCGTCGCTCAGGGTATCGCTGGCGGCCTGGACCAGCAGCGTCTTGCCGCCGGTGATGGCGTTGCTGACGCTGTTGAGCACGCTCTCGGACTGGGCGAGGGCATTGCGTGCGCTGACCCGGGCGTCGGCGTACTGCTGGGTCACGGCCTGGGCCTGCGAGACGCCCACAGCACGGGAGGCGGCCTGGGGGTCGTCGGAGGGATTGACCACCCGGCGGCCGGAGGCGATCTGCTGACCCACCTTCATGAACTCGCCCTGCTGGCGGTTCATCGACGAGACGCTCTGGTCGAACATGGTGACGGTGCTGATACGCATCGTGTGACTCCCCCGGGATCAGTTGCGCAGGCCGAGAATGGTGTCGAACACCGTCGAGGCGGTATCGATCACCCGGGCATTGGCGGAATAGAACTGCTGGTAGCGCAGCAGGTTGGCGGCCTCCTCGTCGAGGTTGACCCCGGATTCGGACTGCTGAACGGCCCTGAGCTGGTCGGTCAGGCCCTGGCGGGCCTCGAGGTTGACCTGGACGATATTGGTGCGGTTGCCCACGTCGCTGACCAGGCCGGCATAGGCCTGGCTGAGCGAGGCGCGCCCGCCCACCAGCAGCGCGTCCTGGAGGTCCTGCAGCGCCAGGGCATTGCGGTTGTCGCCGCTGCCGGTGAAGACCCAGTCCGCCGGATCGTCGGCGGGGTTGGCCGGCTGGGCCGCGGCGATCTTGTCCAGGTCGCGGAGATTGCTCTCCATGTCGGCCGCGGCGCGGCGCACCGGCTGGATCTCGAAGCGGTCGTTGACCTGCAGGTCGGCCGCGTCGTCGAAGGTCAGCACCACGCCACCGAAGCTCAGCTCACCCTCGGCCGGATCGAAACTCACTTCGTCGGCATCCAGCGCCTGGCCATTGTCCTCGCGGATCACCTGGAACTCCGGCGGGGGGCCGTCGGCGGTGACCCGCACCGTATAGTCGGTGGCCCGCAGGTTCTGGATCTGGGCCGTGTCGAAGCGGGTGGCGCCGATCTCCGCCGTGCCGTTGTTGCGGTCATGGGAGTAGGCGCGCGGTGTGCCGATGGCGAAGAACTCCTCGCCCGGCTCGCCGTTGAGGTCCATGCCCTGGGCGTGCTGCGCGTTGACGCCCACCGCCAGGGAGACGGCCAGCTGGCCGATCTGGTTCTGGGTCTTGTCCAGGGTCTCGGCGCGGAAGTCCATCAGCCCGCCCAGGGCGCCCCCCTTGACGGTGCTCTCCGGCAGGGCGACCAGGTTGCCACCCGAGTCGCGATAGCCAAGCACGGTGCGCTGCGGGTCGCCGGGGGAGTCCATGGCCTCGAGGCGATAGTGGTCGGTGCCGGACACCAGCGGCTGGCCGTTGGGCAGGCTGATGTTGTAGGTCTTGCCGTCCTGGACGTTGAGCCGCACGTCCAGGCGCTCGCTGAGCTCATGGACCAGCTGATCGCGCTGGTTGAGCAGGCCGTTGGGCGCCTCGCCCTGACGGGCACGCGCCAGGGCGATCTCGCGGTTGAGGGTGGCGAGCTGCTCGGTGGTGTTGTAGATCTGGGTGACCTCGTCGGCGATCTGGCCGTTGATGCCCGCCTGCATGTCCTGCAGGTAGCCGTCGAAGGCGCGGAACTGGGCGGTCAGGGTATCGGCAGTGCCGAGCACGCCCTGACGGGCCGCCGGGTCGGAGGGGGCCCCGGCCAGGTCCTCCAGCGCCGAGAAGAAGTGCTGCATCAAGGGCGCCAGCCCGGCCTCGCGATCGGCCAGCAGGTTGTCGATCTGGCTGATCTGGCCCTGGTAGGCGGTCAGCGCACTGGAGCTGCTGGTGGCGGCATTCAACTGGTCGGCCACGTACTGGTTGAACTGGCGCTGGATGTCGTTGACCCGCACCCCGCCGTCGGCACGGCTCTCCCCCAGGAGCACCAGTTCCCGGTTGTAGCCCGGCGTATAGACGTTGCTGATGTTGTTGCTGGTGGTGTTCAGGGCGTTCTGGGCGGCGTTGAGGCCGCTGAGCCCGATGGAGAAAATGCTCATGCTGTCGTTTCCTTAAGCCAATGCTTCCCTTATCGGCAATGCCGGAGAGAACTTGAGGCCTCCGCCGCGCCTCCCGACCGGGCTCAGTAACTGAAGAAGACCAGCGACTCGCCGGCCCGCGGCCCCGTCGGCCCCGTCGGCCCCAGGGTGTCCATCACCGCGATCAGCTTGTCGGCGTAGGCCGGGTCGGTGGCATAGCCGCCGGCCTGGAGCTCCCGGGCCGCCTGCTCGGCACTCGGCGCGGTGGTCACCCGGGCGTAGCGCGGGTTGTCGCCGATCAGCCGGGCATAGTCGGTGAAGGCCGCCTCGAAGGAGTCGTAGACCCGGAAGCTGTCGGTCACCTTCGTGCGCCGGCCGTTCAGGTACTCGTGGGTGGTGACCTCGGTAGTGGCCCCCTCCCAGCCGCTGCCGGCCTTGATGCCGAACAGGTTGTGGCTGTTGCGGCCATCGGCGGTGGCGATCTCGTGGCGTCCCCAGCCGGTCTCCAGGGCCGCCTGGGCGAGGATCAGCTCGGCCGGCACGCCGGTGGTGCGACCGGCCGCCCGGGCCGGGCCGGAGAGCCTGTCGAGGAAGGCCTGGACATGGTCGGGCGGCGCGCCGTCGCTGCCGTCGGCACGGGTCGCCTGTCGTGAGGCCGAGACCGGCTCGCGGCTCACCGCGGCGGCCTGCTCACCGGACGGCACCGCGGCCACCCGATCGAGGAAACCGGCCGGCGCGGTCTCCAGGGCTTCCATGAAGCTGGCGGGTGCCACCGCTTTGTCGTCCGGCGCCATCGGTTCGGGCTCGTCGTCCGCCGCCTCGGGGCGCAGGGCGTCCTGCAGTGGCCGCGGCGCGCCACGGGGGATGCCGGCGATCAGTTCGTCGACGGCGCTGCCTGGCTGCTGCCGCGCCGACACCATGCCGCTGCCCTCGAGCTGGGCCACCAGGCTGTCGGCCAGGCCGATGCCCCGGGACGCCATGGTCTGGGACCACTGCTGGTCGAGCAGCGACTGGTAGAACTCGGTCTGCTTGCTGTCGATCAGTCCGGTGGTGGGCACGGCATCGCGCATGCTCTTGAGCATCATCTGGATGAACAGCGCCTCGAACTGCTGGGCGGCGCCCCGCACCCCGCCGGCGGGGTCCTGGCGGGCGCTGTGCTTGAGGCGGTTGAGGCCCTGCATGTCGAGGGCGAACTGGCCGCCGACGTCTTCCATGCTCATCACAGGATCTCCAGGTCGGCGCGCAGCGAGCCGGCGGCCTTGAGGGCCTCGAGGATTGCCATCAGGTCGTCGGGCGTGGCGCCGAGCACATTCAGCGCGTTGACCACGTCGACCAGGTCGGCGCCCTCCACCATCCGCAGGTAGGCGTCCTGCTGCTGGATCTCGATCTCGCTGTCGGGAACCACCACCGTCTCGCCCTCACCGAAGGGTGCCGGCTGGCTGACCCCGAAACGGGTGTCGATGACGATGGAGAGGTTGCCGTGGGCCACCGCGGCGCGGTGCAGCGTCACCGCGCTGTTCATCACCACCGAGCCGGTACGCGAGTTGAACACCACCCTGGCGGCGGCTTCCATGGGCGTGACCCGGATGTTCTCCACCCGGGCCATGAAGTTGACCCGGGAATTGTCGTTGGCCGGCCCGTCCAGCGCGATCACCCGGCCGTTGCGCGCCGCGGCCACCGGACGCCCGAACTCGTTGTTGATGGCGCTCACCACCCGCTGGGCGGTGCCGAAGTCGGTCTCCTTGAGCTCGAGCTCGAGCAGGCCGCCGTTGGCGCCGAGATCCAGCGCCACCTCGCGCTCGACCATGGCCCCCCCGGCGATGCGCCCGCCGGCCTGCTGGTTGATCTGCACGCTGCTGCCGCCGGCCTCGGCCCCCGCGCCGGCCACCAGCAGGTTGCCCTGGGCGATGGCGTAGGTGTCGCCGTCGGCCCCCTTGAGCGGCGTCATCAGCAGGGTGCCGCCACGCAGGCTGCGGGCGTTGCCGACCGAGGAGACGTTGACGTCGAGCCGCTGGCCGGGGCGCGAGAAGGGCGGCAGGTCGGCGGTGACCATCACCGCCGCCACATTGCGCAGCTGCATGTTGGTCCCCGGCGGCACGGTGATGCCGAGCTGGGAGAGCATGTTGGTGAGGCTCTGGCCGGTGAAGGGCGCCTGCATGGTCTGATCGCCGGTACCGTCGAGCCCCACCACCAGACCGTAGCCCACCAGCACGTTGTCGCGCACCCCGGCGAAGCCGGCGATCTCGCGGATGCGCTCGGCCTGGGCCGGCAGCGCCAGCAAGGCGGCCAGCAGCAGGACGAGCAGCCACGTGACGAGGCGCAGGGAGGAAGCGGTCATGATGGCTCTACTCGTGCTCATGCTGACCCCCGGTCAGAAGGGCGAGATATTGAGGAAGAAGCGCTGCATCCAGCCCAGGTGCTGCGCCTCGTTGATATAGCCGTTGCCCACGTACTCGATGCGCGCATCGGCCACCGAGGTGGAGGGCACCGTGTTCTGGCCGGTGATGGTGCGCGGGTTGACCACCCCCGAGAAGCGGATGAACTCCGCCCCCTGGTTGATGGCGATCTGCTTCTCGCCGCGCACCCGCAGGTTGCCGTTGTGCATCACCTCGAGCACCGAGACGGTGATGGTGCCGGTGAAGCTGTTGTTGGCCTCGGAGCCACCGCCGCCGTTGAAGTCGCTGGTCCCCGAGAGGTCGAAGTCGATCTCGGCGAGCCGCTCGAGGGCGTCGGGCAGCTGGGCCAGGTCGAGGCTCGCCGAGCCGTTGCGATTCATGCTGGACTGCGAGTTCTTGCTGGCGCTGACCTGCTCGTCGAGCACGATGGTCAGGATGTCGCCGACCATGCGCGGGCGCCGATCCTCGAACAGCGGCTGGGCGCCCCGATGGGCCTGGTAGATCGAGCCGTTGGCCAGCCGTGGCGGTGGCGCGGCGATGGCGATCTTCTCCTGCTCGCCGACCACCGAGGCCCGGGGCACCTGGGCACAGCCACCCAGGGCCAGCACTGCCAGCGCCAGCAGCACCATCGCCGGACGCAGGGGGATCCACCGTCTCATCGCGTTCACTCCCGGCCACCAGGCCTTACAGCTGCGCCAGGCGCGCCAGCATCTCGTCGCTGGTCTGTACCGCCTTGCTGTTGATCTCGTAGGCCCGCTGCGTCTGGATCATGCTGACCATCTCCTCCACCACGTTGACGTTGGAGGTCTCCGCGTACTCGTGGAACAGCCGCCCCGCGCCGTTCATGCCCGGCATCGATTCGTTGCGCGGGCCCGAGGAGGTGGTCTCCAGGTAGAGGTTGCCGCCGATGCTCTCGAGCCCGGTCGGGTTGACGAAGGTGGAGAGGGTGATCTGCCCCACCTGCATCGCCTGGGTGGTCCCCGGCTGGGTCACCGAGACGATGCCGTCCTCGCCGACCGAGATCGAGAGGGCGTTGGCGGGGATGATGATCGCCGGCTCCAGCGGGTAGCCGTTGGCGGTGACCATCTGTCCGTTCTCGTCGAGCTGGAAGCTACCGTCGCGGGTATAGGCGGTGGAGCCGTCGGGCATCAGTACCTGGAAGAAGCCGCTGCCGTTGATCGCCAGGTCGCGGGAATTGCCAGTGTGCTCGAGTCCGCCCTGGGTATGCAGCCGCTCGGTGGCCACCGGACGCACGCCGGTACCGACCTGCATGCCGGAAGGCAGCCGGTTCTGCACGTCGTTCTGGGCGCCGGGCTGGCGCAGGTTCTGGTAGAGCAGGTCCTCGAACACCGCCCGGGAGCGCTTGAAGCCGTTGGTGCTGACGTTGGCCAGGTTGTTGGAGATGACGTCCAGCTTGACCTGCTGGGATTCCAGGCCGGTCTTGGCCGTCCAGAGAGACTTGATCATGTCGGGGGTTCCTCTTGCGGGGCGCGCATCAGCCCTGGATCGACAGCAGGTTGTTGGCGCGCTGGGCGTTCTCGTCGGCGGTGCCGATGACCTTCATCTGCATCTCGTAGCGGCGGGCCACGTCGATCATCGCGACCATGGCCTCGATGGCGCCGACGTTGCTGCCCTCCAGGGCGCCGCTGGCGACCCTGGCAGTCTCGTCGGCGGGCAGCGCCGCCACTTCGCCTTCCGGTCCCGGCGCCGGGCGGAACAGGCCATCCTCGCCGCGCCGCAGTGCCGCGTCGGGAGTGACCAGCTTCAGGCGACCGACATCCACCAGGGCATCGGGATCCTCGCCGGGGCCGATGGCGCTCAGCGTGCCGTCGGCGCCTACCGAGACACGCGAGCCCAGCGGCACGATGATCGGTCCCCCTTCGCCCATCACCGGGCGCCCGACCAGCGTGACCAGGCCATCGCCGTCCACCTGCAGGTCGCCACGACGGGTGTAGGCCTCGCCACCGTCCGGGGTCTGCACGGCGAGCCAGGCATTGCCCTCGAGCGCCACGTCGAGCTCGCGCCCCGTGCGCATGACCGGCCCCTGGGAGAAGTCCGATCCCGGCGTGCTGGCCGCCACCGACGTGCGGGTGGCCAGCGCCGCTTCGCCCTGCACCGGCACGGCGCGCATGGCATGCAGCTGGGCACGGAAGCCGGCGGTGTCGACGTTGGCCAGGTTGTGGCTGACCACCGACTGCTGGTCCATGCTCTGCTTGGCGCCGCTCATGGCGGTGTAGAGAATGCGATCCATGGTTCAGGCTCCCGGGTCAGGCGCCTCAGCGCAGGTTGATGGCGGTCTGCAGGAGCTCGTCCTGGGTCTTGATGGTCTGGGAGTTGGCCTGGTAGGCGCGCTGGGAGACGATCATGTCGACCAGCTGCTTGGCCATGTCGACGTTGGAGGTCTCGATGGCCCCCGACTCGATGCTGCCCAGCACCCCGGTCCCCGGTGCCCCCAGCAGTTCCTGGCCCGAGGCGTTGGAGGCGCTCCAGCCGTTGTCACCCGCCGGGTTCAGCCCCTCGGGGTTGCGGAAGTAGGCCAGGGCGATCTGGCCCGCCGGGCGCGACTGCTCGTTGGCGTAGTTGCGCATGATGGTGCCGTCGTTCCGGATGGTGATGCCGACCAGGGCGCCGGAGGTATAGCCGTCCTGGGTCAGGGCGCTGGTGGTGGAGCCGTTGCCGAACTGGGTGGAACCGGCCAGATCGAGGTCGAACGCCAGGTCTTCAGGATCCCCCCCCATGGAGGCGGAGTCGAACATGATTTGCGGGATATTGCCTGGCACGGCAGCGCCACCGCTATCGGTTATTGCATCCAGGGTACCGTTCTGGTTGAACGCTACGCTAAAGTCATTGGCTTGCGTTTCGTCATAAGAGCCATCCATCACTACCTTGGCATCCCAGGTATTGGCGCCGGCCTTCTCGTAATAGACGGTGATATTGCGCGGATTGCCCAGCGAATCGAAGGTGGTGAAGTTATTGGAATAATGGTAGTTCAGCGTCTGGGTACCACCCCCCAGCTCATCGACCTCCACTTGGCTGAGTTCTTCCCCCACTACCTCGCGGGAATCGAGGTTGAGGGTCGTCGCCACCTCGGTGGTGGCGCTGGCCGGCATCTCGTCGGCGGCCACGTTGAGCACCTGGGGCTGGCCGCCGGTCTGCACCTGGCCCTGGGCATTGAGGCCGTAGCCCATGATCCGCGACCCGTTGGCGTTCTCGAGGAAGCCATCCGGCGTCATGCTGAGCTGGCCGTTGCGGGAGTAGACGATCTCGCCGTCCTGCTCGAAGCGGTAGAAGCCCTGGCCCGAGATGGCCAGGTCGAGGTTGCGGTTGGTGGCCTCGAGATTGCCCTCGCTGAAGTCCTGCAGCACCGCCGAGACCCGGGTGCCGAGGCCGACCTTGGAGTTGGCGAAGACATCGGCGAACTGGCTACTCGCCCCCTTGAAGCCCACGGTCTGGGAGTTGGCGATGTTGTTGCCCAGCACGCCAAGGCTGGATTTGGCGGCATTCAGGCCGCTCAGTGCTTGTGAAAAGCTCATCTCTGGTTCCTCTGCCTAGCGGCTTGTCTTGATGGTGGTGCTGCGGATGCGAATCACAGGATCTGCCTGACCTGATCGAGAGTGACCTGGCCATAGACGGCCCCCAGGTCGAGGCGCACGCCGCCGTCGTCATCGGGCGGGGTCACCCCACCGACCACGGCATAGTTGAGGGTCTCGGCCTTCAGGGAGTCGTCTCCCCGGGTGGCCTCGACGCTCACCCGGTAGGCCCCCGGAACGGCGGTGTCGCCCTCGCGGGTCTTGCCGTCCCAGTCGAAGGACTCCACGCCGGCACTCACCGCGCCGATGTCGTAGCGGTTGATCACCTGGCCATCGCTGCCGTGGACGGTGACCCGCACGTTGTCGGCGGACTCCTCGAGCTCGATGCCGAAGGGCGTGGTATGGGCCTCGCCCTCGTCATCCGTTTCGAGCAGGACGCGATCGCCCGGCACCAGCACCCCCTGGCCGATCAGCCCGGTGGCCTGCAGGGTCTGGCCGGCATCGATCTGGCTGGTGATACCGCTCAGGGTCTCGTTGAGCTTCTCGATCCCGCTGACGGTGTTGATCTGGGCCAGTTGGGACGTCATCTCGCTGTTCTCCATGGGATTGAGCGGGTCCTGGTTCTCCAGTTGAGTGATCAGCAGGGTCATGAAGTTGTCGCGCAGATCGGCCGACTGACGGGCATTGGCCTCCGCGGCCGAGCCGGCGTTGACGGTATTGAGAACGTTGCTACCGATCGGAGATGTCATGGGATCAGCCCTCGCCCAGGGTCAGGGTCTTCAGCATCATCTGCTTGCTGGTGTTCATGACCTCGACGTTGGCCTGGTAGGAGCGCGACGCGGAGATCATGTTGACCATCTCGTGCACCGGCTCGACGTTGGGCATGGCCACGTAGCCCTCGTCATCGGCGAGCGGGTGCTCGGGGCGGTACTCCAGGCGCATCGGCGAGGGATCCTCGACCACCTCGCGCACGCCGACACCCCCGATACCCCGGGCGGCGGCGCGGCTCTCGAACATCACCTGCTTGGCCCGGTAGGCCT
This sequence comes from Halomonas kalidii, assembly GCF_030010475.1. Classification (NCBI taxonomy): domain Bacteria; kingdom Pseudomonadati; phylum Pseudomonadota; class Gammaproteobacteria; order Oceanospirillales; family Halomonadaceae; genus Halomonas; species Halomonas kalidii. The sequence goes on from NZ_JASCQN010000054.1 coordinate 153,021, forward strand.
CGCCGTCCGGCCCGGCCACGCTGTCGGCATTGGCGAGGTTGCTGGCGGTGACGTTCATGCGCTGCGACTGGGCGCTCATCGCCGAGCCGGCGATATCGAACACGGAAAACATCGACATGGGAGAGGCTCCTTGCTCCGGTTGCCTGTCATTCGGGCTGCATGGCCGTCTTGAGGCCCTGGATGCGGCTGTTGAGGATGGTCAGACCGGCCTGGTAGCGCACCGAATTGTCGGCGAACTGGGTGCGCTCGCGATCCATGTCCACGGTATTGCCGTCGAGACTGGGCTGGTCGGGCACGCGGTAGAGCAGGCCGTTGCCGGCCGGGGCGGCCCCCTGGCCGGCGATGTGTCGCTCGGCGGTGCGCGCGAGCGCCAGCCCCTTGCCACCGCTGGATCCGTGCGCCACGGCCTTCTTCAGCTCGCTGGCGAAGTCCATGTCCCGCGCCTTGTAGCCCGGCGTATCGGCGTTGGCGATGTTGCTGGCCAGTACCTTGTGGCGCTGCTGTCGCAGACCCAGGGCCTGCTGATGGAAGTTGAAGGCGGCTTCGAGCTGATCGATCACGACGGCGCTCTCCCTGAATACGGAATTCGTTGACGATGGAGAATAGCCAGCCCGGCGTCATCCCAAAGGGACGAACAACCCCGCATTCCGGGTCCATTTCGACTCTTTCGTCGGCGACCACTTCGCTAGAATGCTCCTGGCGACCCCCCGACCCTCGCGAGCACGCCATGACCGATGCCACCCACCGCCGCCCCTCCCGCCTTTCCACGAGGCTGCTCGGTGCCTGCCTGGCGCTGGCCTTGCTGCTTGCCCATCAGCCGACCCGGGCGGACGACGCCTTGATGGCCGGGGTGCATGCCTTCCTCTACGAGCAGGCGCAGGCTCATGGCGAAGACGTGGTCATCGAGGTGCGTCCGCCCTCCGCCCGCCTGCCGGCCTGCGAGGCACCGCAGCCCTTCCTGACCCATGCCTCCCAACCGGTGCTCGGCAGGGTCTCGGTGGGAGTGCGTTGCGGGGCCGAGGGCCGGCAGGTGCGCTACCTGCAGGCGGAAGTGGGGGTGATCGGCGACTACCCGGTCGCGGCGCGCGAGATCGCGCCCGGCACCGCCATCACCGCCGACCTGCTGGAGACCCGCCGCGGCGACCTGAGCCGGCTGCCACGTCAGGCGGTGGTCGACGAGGCGGAGGTGCTCGGCCAGGTCGCCCGTCGGCCGCTGGCCGCCGGCTCGCCGTTGCAGGCCCATCAGTTCCAGGCTCGCGCCCTGGTCGAACGCGGCCAGAAGGTGACGGTCGAAGCGCAAGGACCGAGCTTTCGCGTGACCCGCGAAGGCGAGGCGCTGGAGCCCGGCGGCGAAGGCGAGCGGGTGAGGGTGCGCTTCACCAACCGTGAACTGGTCACCGCCACGGTCATCGGTGACGCCCGGCTCGCCGTGGACTTCTGAGCCTCCCTTGGCTAGGCTGCCAGCCACGACGCGGCAGGCCTAAAGTTTCCGGCGAGGCGGCCGATAGTCCGGTCAAGCACCCAGGAACCCGCTTGCGGGACTCACTGTCTGGACTCACTTCCTGGACACAGGCACCGGTCACGAGGCAACCATCTTGAAGATCGACAACCAGAACCCGCCGATCCACCCCGGTCAGACGCAGCAGCGCGACGAGGCCCAGAAGGTCAAGGGCCCGAACCCGGCGAGCGGCCAGGCTGCCGGTCCGGCGGCGACGACCCACCTGAGCCGACATGCGGCCGACGGCAGCCAGGACATCGACACCGCGCGGGTCGAGGAGATTCGCGAGGCGATCCGCGAAGGGCGCCTGGAGATCCGCGCCGAGCGGATCGCCGATGGCCTGATCGCCAATGTGCGCGAGATGCTGGGGAAAGACGAGGCATGAGCCTGGCACGACTGCTGAACGACCAGCGGGAGCGGCTCGCCACCCTCGTCGTGCTGCTCGAGGAAGAGCTCGAGGCGCTCACCGTCGGGCAGATCGACGGCAACCGACTGGCACGGATCGCGGCGGAGAAGCAGGCCCTGCTCGCCGAGCTCGAGCGCAGGGAGCAGCTGCGCCGCCAGGTCCAGCGGCGCCTGGGCTACCGCGACGGCCACCAGGGCGCCCGGGAAGCGGCCAGCGATGCCGATTGCCTGGCGGGCTGGGACGCCACCCTCGACGCGACCGAGCGCGCCGACCGCCTCAATGGCCTGGCCGGCCAGCTGCTGGCCATGCGCCTGTCGCACAACCAGCGCATGCTCGATTTCATCCATGCGGTGTCGGAGAAGACCCTCTACGACCCCCGCGGCCGCCCCGGCCGCCAGCCGGGGCGGCTCAACGCCTCGGCCTGATTGCCCCGTCACGCCTGCGCCGCGTGCCAGGTCGCCAGCTCGGCGACGCCCAACGGTGGCGAGAAGAGATTGCCCTGCATCGCGGCGAAATCCAGCCCGCGAACGACCTCCAGCTGAGCCTGGGTCTCGACGCCCACCACCACGGCCTGCACCCCCAGCGCCGCCAGGCATGACGCCAGTGCCACCAGGGTGCGATCGGCATTGGGACGGCGGCCGAGCCCGCTGACCAGCCGGCGGCTGACCTTGGCGCGGCCGACCGGCAGCGCCGAGAGCTGGAAGAGGTCGAGGGGGTCGCAGCCCAGTTCGTCGGCCACCAGGCGGACACCCAGCGGCCCGAGCCGCTTGAGCAGGTGGGCATGGGCCTCGCCCCTGGCCGCCAGGCCGGCACCCTCGATCTCCAGCGAGAGCCAGGAGAGATCCTCCCCCTGCTGGCGCAGGAAGTGATCCAGCGGGCGACTGTCGAAGACCGACTGCTCCAGCATCGCCACGTCGATGTTCACCGATACCCCGAGGGAGGCCAGCGGCGAGCCCTCCTCCCGCCACTGGCGATGCTGGAGGATGACCCGCTCCAGGACCCAGCGATCCAGCCGGATCAACTGCCCCATCGCGGCGGCCTCGGGCAGGAAGTCGCGAGGATGCAGCAGGCCGCGGCGAGGGTGCTGCCAGCGTACCAGGGCCTCCAGTCCCTGGCAGGTCCCGCCGAGGGGATCGACCTGGGGCTGGTAGACGATGTGGAAGTGCTTGCCCGGCGCCAGCAACGCCTCGAGTAGCTGGCGACGGAAGGCCTCCTGCTCCTCGAGGTGGCGCCGCAGACGGACATCGAAGAAATCGTGGCGACCGGGCCCCGCCTTGCCGGCCCGGGACAGCGCCTCTGCGGCCCGGGCCATCAACTCCTCGTCATCCTCACCGTCCTCGGGATAGCGGGCGATGCCGATGGAAGTGGTCAACAGCAACGGCCGGTCGGCGGCATCGAAGGGGGCGTCCATCGCCTCGAGGAAGCGCTGGGCGGCGACCTGGAGACTCTGCGGCGAGACCGGGTGCTCGATCAGCACACCCCAGCGGGCCCAGCCCAGGCGCGCCACGCTGTCCTCGCCCCGAAAGGTCTGTTCGATACGCCGGGACACCTGACGCTCCAGTCCGCGGGCAACCGCCGGCCCGACGCGCCCGGGCAACGCCACGTGGCCGTCGAGTTCGATCACCAACAGGGCGAGCCCCTGGTCGAGGCGGTCGGCCCGCTCCATGGCGTGGACGAGGCGATCCCGGAACAGCCAGGCGCTGGCCAGGCCAGTGAGGGCGTCCCCCGCCATGGCTTCGTCCAGCGCCACCAGGGTCAGCAGTCTCGACTTCCCGTCGTCCAGCGGTTGCACGATGACCAGCAGCTCACGGGCGACGCCCGAGGGGTCGTCGAGCTCGAGCGTATGCCATGCCGACGACGCCTCGTCCGCCAGCGCCACCGGCAGCGGCTCGGCGATCGGCCGGCCGCGCATGGCCTTGAGCGACCGCCCTGTCAGGGCACAGAACCGCAGGTTGGCGATCTGGAGCAGGCCACGCCCATCGACCACGGCCAGGCCCACCGGCGCTCGCTCGAAGGCCAGTGCCGACTGCCCCATCGGGTGTGCTGCAACGCGACCGCCGGGAGGCGAAAAGGGGCCTGATGGCGGCCCGGAGGCGTCGACGGCCATGGTGGTCTCCTGGAATAGCAGGTGGCATCCGGACTTATCTGAAAACTGCCTCCATTCGTCGACCTTTCAGACACAGCCTAACTGTACATAGTTTCGGCCTCGATAGGGGAAACTTGACGATGCCTTGCATCTTTTCCCGGCGTGGAGCAACTCGCCCCGAACGACGTCGCCCCCGCCGGCGTGGCCGGAGGGGGCGCAGTGACCGCCGTGGCGGCCACGAGCCGGGGTGTCGTCAGCTTCGAATGAGATGATCGAAGGCGCCCAGCGCGGCCTTGGAACCCTCGCCCATGGCGATGACGATCTGCTTGTAGGGCACGGTGGTGACATCGCCGGCGGCGAAGATACCGGGAACCGAGGTCATGCCGCGCTCGTCGGTGATGATCTCGCCGCGCTCGGAGAGTTCCACCGGAGAGCCCTCGAGCCACTCGGTGTTGGGCACCAGGCCGATCTGCACGAAGACACCCTCGAGGTCGAGCCTGTGGCGCTCGCCGCTGGCGCGATCCTCGTAGGTCAGGCCGTTGACGCGGGTACCGTCGCCGTTCACCTCGGAGGTCTTCGCACCGGTGATGACCTCGACATTGGGCAGGCTCCTGAGCTTCTTCTGCAGCACCGCATCGGCGCGCAGCTCATCCATGAACTCGATCAGGGTGACCTCGGCGACCAGGCCGGCCAGGTCGATGGCCGCCTCGACGCCGGAGTTGCCGCCACCGATCACCGCCACCCGCTTGCCCTTGAACAGCGGGCCGTCGCAGTGCGGGCAGTAGGCCACGCCGCGGTTGCGGTACTCGGCCTCGCCGGGCACGCCCAGCTCACGCCAGCGGGCACCGGTGGCCAGGATCAGGGTCCTGCTCGACAGCGTGGCCCCGGATTCGAACTGCACCCGGTGCTCGCCGCCGGGCCGGGCGGCCGGCACCAGCGTGACCGCACGCTGCAGGTTCATGATATCGACGTCGTACTGCTTGACGTGCTCCTCCAGGGCCGCGGCCAGCTTGGGCCCCTCGGTCTGCTGCACGGAGATGAAGTTCTCGATCGCCAGGGTGTCGAGCACCTGGCCGCCGAATCGCTCGGCGGCGACACCGGTGCGGATGCCCTTGCGCGCCGCATACACGGCCGCCGCGGCGCCGGCCGGGCCACCGCCCACCACCAGCACGTCGAAGGCGGACTTGTCGTTGAGCCTGGCGGCCTCGCGCTTGGCGGCACCGGTATCGACCCTGGCCAGGATCTGCTCGAGGCTCATGCGGCCCTGGTCGAAGGGCTCGCCGTTCAGGTAGATGCTCGGCACCGACATCACCTGGCGCTCTTCCACCTCGTCCTGGAACAGCGCGCCGTCGATGGCCACGTGATGGACGTCGGGGTTGAGGATCGCCATCAGGTTCAGCGCCTGCACCACGTCCGGGCAGTTCTGGCAGGAGAGCGAGTAGTAGGTCTCGAAGCGCAGCTCGCCCTCGAGGCCCTTGATCTGGTCGATCACCTCGTCGCTTGCCTTGGGCGGATGACCGCCGACCTGCAGCAGCGCCAGCACCAGGGAGGTGAACTCATGGCCCATGGGGATGCCGGCGAAGACCAGGCCGGTCTCCTCCCCCGGGCGGTTGAGTGCGAACGACGGCTTGCGCGGATCGGTGCCGTCGGTACGCAGGGAAATCTTGTCGGTCAGGCCGACGATGTCGGTGAGCAGACTATGCAGCTCTTCAGACTTGGCGCCGTCATCGAGGGAGGCGACGATCTCGAACGGCTGGGTGACCTTTTCCAGATAGGCTTTGAGCTGGCTTTTCAGATTGTCGTCCAACATGACAGCGGTTTCCTTCATGTTCGGTAAGCGTGGTCTCGGGGAACCATGGTCACGAGCTGCCCATGACGACACCCTCGGAGGGGTCGCGCAGACGGCATCGGGACGCGAAACGGGTACCCGGGCGGAAGCCGCCCGGGTAGAGGACGGGCGAGGCCGGGGGACGGCCTCGCGGCGGGTCGTCGATCGCTTAGATCTTGCCGACCAGGTCCAGGGACGGTGCCAGGGTGGCTTCGCCTTCCTGCCACTTGGCGGGGCAGACCTCGTTCGGGTTGGCAGCCACGTACTGGGCGGCCTTGACCTTGCGCAGCAGTTCCTCGGCGTTGCGGCCGATGTTGCCGGCGTTGATCTCGACGATCTGGATCTTGCCTTCCGGGTCGATCACGAAGGTGCCACGCTCGGCCAAGCCGGCGTCCTCGATCAGCACTTCGAAGTTGCGCGAGATGGCCAGGGTCGGGTCGGCCAGCATCGGGTACTGGATCTTGTTGATGGTCTCGGAGCTGTCGTGCCACGCCTTGTGGGTGAAGTGGGTGTCGGTGGAGACGCCGTAGACCTCGACGCCCAGCTTCTTGAACTCCTCGTAGTTGTCTGCCAGGTCACCCAGCTCGGTGGGGCAGACGAAGGTGAAGTCGGCCGGATAGAAGAAGAAGACGTTCCACTTGCCCTTCAGGCTCGCTTCGGTGACGTCGATGAACTCGCCATTGTGGAAGGCGGTGGCTTTGAACGGCTTGACTTCGGTATTGATCAGGGACATCGCGTGGATCACTCCTTGATGGGTGGGGGGTGGATCAGGATACGGGGGCCATGGTAGCCCCTTTTGGCCGATGGGCTAAATTGAATGGCGACATGGAGGCGATAGGCGGCGCCTATGCCACGCCATTCCCTGGCACGACACCGATACCGGGGACGTGCCTCAGCGGCCCTCGGGGCGCGCATGGCGGCGCCCCGCGAAGCCATCGAACCTATCAGCCGGTCACCAGGAAATCCAGCCCCGGCGCCACACCGCCCTCGGCTCCACCCCTCCCCGTGGAGAGCAGGTACCGGGGCCGTTTCCGGCACCCCATGCAAAGACGAAGGGCCTGCGATCTCTCGCAGGCCCTTGGAATTGGCGCGCCCGGCAGGACTTGAACCTGCGACCCTCGGCTTCGGAGGCCGATACTCTATCCAGCTGAGCTACGGGCGCTTGTCGCCCGCGACGAAGGCGTCGTCGAGCGGTCCACATCCTACCCGGCTGCCCCCCTCCTGTCCAGCGAGAGCCCAGCAGGACCAGGAACATGCGGCCAAAGTCATTGGCGGCGACATTTTCCAGCCGAAAGCGTTGCCGGTATACTGTCGCCCATTGTGCGCGCCAGGGCGTCCCTCGGCCGTCGTGATGCCGTTCGCGACGTCGCCACGGGCAGATTTGATTACAGGACCGTCAAGAGGTGGTGAGAGTGAAATCCAGCAAGCTGATCATGGGGGGCCTTGCCGCCCTCGGCCTGACCGCAGGCCTGGCCTCCGCCCAGGCCGAGGAAGACCGTGACGCCATCGCCGAGCGGCTCACGCCGGTGGGCCAGCTGTGCCTGCAGGGCGAGGATTGCGGGACGGCGTCCGCTGCCGGCGGCAATGGCGGCGGAGACAGTGGCTCGAGCGGCGCCGATGGCGAATCCATCTACGGCAGCGTCTGTGCCGCCTGTCACGACTCCGGCGCCGCCGGCGCTCCGGTGCGCGGCGAGGAGGCTGCCTGGGCCGAGCGTGTCGACAAGGGCTGGGAGGAGCTGCTCGCCAACGCCACCAACGGCGTCGGTGCCATGCCGGCCAAGGGTGGCAACCCCAACCTCTCCGACGAGGAGATGGAAGCCGTAGTGGCCTACATGCTCGACCCGGTGATGGACGTGCCGGACGTGGGCGGTGACGACGAGGTCGCCGAGGAAGGGGCCACCGACGATGCCGCACCGGAAGACGATGCCGCCTCAGAGGACGATGCCGCGTCAGAGGACGAGGCCGCGTCAGAGGACGAGGAGTCGGCCACCGCCGAGTCCGGCCTGGATGGCGAGGCGCTCTACGCCGGTTCGGCCTGTGTCGCCTGTCACGACAGCGGTGCCGCCGGCGCTCCGGTGGTGGGCGATGCCGAGGCCTGGGGGCCGCGTATCGACAAGGGCATCGAGGCCCTGTACGAGAGCGCCATCAACGGCATCGGCGCCATGCCGCCAAAGGGCGGCGCCATGGCCCTCTCCGACGAGGAGGTACAAGCCATCGTCGACTATATGGTCGCCGAGGCGCAGTAAACCGACCTACCCGAAGAGACCACGAAAGGGCGCCGTTTGGCGCCCTTTCGCGTTATGGGTCGATCCGTCGAGCCTAAGCCCGGCAGGAGCCTTCGGCCAATTCAGCTCAACAAGGAACGCAGCCCGGCGATGGCGTCCTGGCCACGGGCCTGCTTCTTTTCCGGGTCCTCCTTGTCGGCGCGCCCTTCCCAGTCGAGGTCATCGGCGGGCAGCTCGTCGAGGAAGCGGCTCGGCGCACAGTCCATCAGTTCGCCGTAGGCCTTGCGCTGACGCGCCAGGGTCAGCGTCAGGGTCTGCCGGGCCCGGGTGATGCCCACATAGGCCAGGCGGCGCTCCTCCTCGACGGTGCCGGCCTCGATGGCGTTGCGGTGGGGCAGCAGCTCCTCCTCGAGCCCCATCAGGTAGACGTGGGGAAACTCCAGCCCCTTGGAGGCGTGCATGGTGAGCAGTTGCACCCGGTCGGAATCGTCCTCCTCGGCCTGCTGCTCGAGGATGTCGCGCAGCACCAGGCGCGAGATGGCGGCCTCGACGCCCTCGGTCTCGGTCTCCTCGCTCGCCGTGGTCTCTTCCGGCTCGCGCTGCATCGACTTCTCGAGCTGGTCGATCAGGATCCAGACGTTGGCCATGCGCCGCTCGGCGATGGTCGGGGCGCTGGCGTTCTGGTAGAGCCAGGCCTCGTAGTCCATCTCGCGCAGCATGTCGCGAATGGCGGCGAGGGCATCGCCCTGATCCATGCGCCGGCGTACGCCATCGATGAAGTGGGTGAAGCGCGACAGCCGTTCCACGGCCCGCGTGGGCAGCAACTGCTCCAGGCCCAGCTCGTGGCAGGCGGCGAACAGCGAGATCCCGCGCTCGGTGGCGTAGTTGGCGAGCTTCTCCAGGGTACCGGGGCCGATCTCCCGGCGCGGCACGTTGACGATGCGCAGGAAGGCATTGTCGTCGGCCGGGTTGATCAGCAGTCGCAGGTAGGCCATGGCGTCCTTGATCTCGTTGCGCGAGAAGAAGGACGTACCGCCGGAGAGCTTGTAGGGGATCTGGTAGTGCTGCAGCTTGAGCTCGAGCAGCCGAGCCTGGAAGTTGCCGCGGTAGAGCACCGCGAAGTCGCGCCACTCGGCCCGCTCCTTGATGCGCCGGGTGAGGATCTCGCTGGCGACCCGCTCGGCCTCGGCCTCCTCGTGGCGGTTGACCACCACACGGATCGCCGCGCCCTGCCCCATCTCCGACCACAGGGTCTTCTCGTAGACGTGGGGGTTGTTGGCAATCAGGGTGTTGGCGGCGCGCAGGATGGTGCCGGTGGAGCGGTAGTTCTGCTCCAGCTTGATCACGTTGAGCCGCGGGAAGTCCTCGCCCAGGGTCACCAGGTTCTCCGGCCGGGCACCGCGCCAGGCGTAGATCGACTGGTCGTCGTCGCCGACCACGGTGAAGGTCTTTCGCTCCCCCATCAGCAGCTGGACCAGCTGGTACTGGCTGACGTTGGTGTCCTGGTACTCGTCCACCAGCATGTAGTGGATCTTGCGCCGCCAGCGGGCGAGCGCCTCCGGATCGTCGCGCAGCAGCACCACCGGCAGCAGGATCAGGTCGTCGAAGTCGACGGCGTTGTAGGCCTTGAGGTGGCGACCGTAGGCCTCGAAGACCCTCGCCGCGTACTGCTCGTCGTCGTCCGCGGCGTGGGAGAGCGCCTGGCCGGGCAGGATCAGGTCGTTCTTCCACTGGGAGATCTGGTGCTGGACCCGGTTGATCTGGTCGGCGTCGACCTGGGCGTCCTTGTTCATCAGGTCGCGCAGCAGCGCCTTGGCGTCCTCGGGGTCGAACAGCGAGAAACCGGGCCTGTAGCCCAGCGCCTTGAGCTCGGCGCGAATGATGTTGAGGCCCAGGGTATGGAAGGTGGAGACGGTCAGGCCGTGTCCCTCGCGCCCCTTGAGCATCTGGCCCACCCGCTCCTTCATCTCGCGGGCCGCCTTGTTGGTGAAGGTCACGGCGGCGATCCGGCGTGCGCTCATGCCGCACTCCTGCACCAGGTAGGCGATCTTGGTGGTGATCACGCTGGTCTTGCCCGAGCCGGCGCCGGCCAGCACCAGGCAGGGGCCATCGATATAGCGCACCGCTTCCTGCTGACGGGGGTTCAACTTGGCCAGGCGCTGCTTGATCGACATCGCTTACTCCTTCGGGGGGCCGGCTTCCACGGACCCCGGCAGGCCGGCTCCCGCGAAATCCAGCTGGCGCCAGGCCTCGAAGACGATCACCGCGCAGGCGTTGGAGAGGTTCAGGCTGCGGCTCTCGGGCAACATGGGAATGCGCAGGCGTCGGGATTCCGGCAGGGCGTCGAGCATCGTCTGGGGCAGGCCGCGGGTCTCGGGGCCGAACACCAGGGCATCGCCCTGCCGATAGGCCGGCTCATGATAGCCGGTCCGTCCCCGTGTCGATACGGCGAACACCCGCTCGGGCGCCACCGCCTCGAGAAAGGCACGCCAGCCGGGGTGTGTCGTCACCCGGGCCCACTCGTGGTAGTCGAGCCCGGCACGCCGCAGGCGCCGGTCGTCGAGCTCGAAGCCCAGCGGCTCGATCAGGTGCAGGCGGAAGCCGGTGTTGGCGCACAGGCGGATCAGGTTGCCGGTGTTGGGGGCGATCTCCGGCTGGTAGAGGACGATATCGAGCATGAAACTCCTGCAGGGTGACCCGCAACGCAGTCGGGCCCCATCCGGGGCCCGACGCGAAAGGCTCGGGAGCGGCTCAGAAAGTGAGACGCACGCCCAGCAGCGGGCCACTGTCCAGGGTGCGCGAACCGCCATCGTTGTCGAAATCGGCACGCAGGGCGCGGTAGCCGACATAGCCGTCGACGTTGGGAGTGAAGGCATAGCGGGCGCGCACCCCCAGTTCGTAGCCGTCATGCAGGTCACGGGTACTGACCGCGCTCGGGGTGTAGAAGCCGTAGCCCCCCAGCGACAGCGCCGGCATGGCGGGCACATAGGCATAGCCGTAGCCGCCGAGGCCCAGGCCGCCGCCGTCGCCATGGTCGGTGTCGAACTGGGTCCAGCGGGCACCCACGCCGATATCGTAGTCGGCGTTGCGCTCCACGCCGAGCAACTGGGCATGGAAGGCCGTGGCATCGCCACGGTCGTCGCTGTCGATCACGCCACCACCCAGGGAGATACCGTCGGTCAGCTCGCCGGCCGCCTCGAACTGCACGGCGTCCTGGCCGAGGTTCAGGTCCAGGTTGGCGGTCTGGGCCTGGGACAGGGATACGGCGCCCAGCAGCATCGCCCCGACGATGGTGATGATGACCCGTCTCATGTCACTCTCCTTGTCCGCCCCCTGGGCATGACTGCTGTGCTGCGGTCAGCCGACCCGCACCCCATAGCGCGCGCGATAGTCACGAATGGCCGCCGCATGATCCCGGAGATCATCGCCTGCATGCTGTTCAAGATAGGCCAGGACCATGTCCAGCGTCACGATACTGATCACCGGCATGCCGAAGTTGGCTTCGACTTCCTGGATCGCGCTCTGCACGCCATTGCCGCGCTCCTGGCGGTCCAGGGCGATGACCACGCCGGCGGCCCGGGCACCGGCGGCCTCGATCAGCCCCATCACCTCGCGGATGGCGGTGCCGGCGGTGATCACGTCATCGATGATCAGGATGCGGCCCTCGAGCTCGGCGCCGACGATGCTGCCGCCCTCGCCGTGGGCCTTGGCCTCCTTGCGGTTGAAGGCGTAGGGCAGGTCACGATCATGGTGGTCGGCCAGGGCCACGGCGGTGGTAGCCGCCAGCGGAATCCCCTTGTAGGCGGGGCCGAACAGCACATCGACCGCGATGCCGCTGTCGGCGATGGCGCGGGCATAGAAACGGCCGAGGCGAGCCAGCGCCCGGCCGGTGCGGAACAGCCCCGCGTTGAAGAAGTAGGGGCTGACCCGGCCCGACTTCAGGGTGAACTCGCCGAAGCGCAGTACCCCCTGCTCGATGGCGAACTCGATGAACTCTCGCTGGTAGGCTTGCAATTCGCCGTTCTGCTGCCTGGGCACGCCGTCACTCTCCCCCTCGGCCTCTCTTATCATGTTCATGGGCAAAGGCCATTTACCCAAACGTCGAAACGTCGGGTATCATACACGCGCGACGCAAAAGGGACCATGTATGAAAATCGCCACCATCAATGTCAACGGCATCCGGGAGGCGGTCGGTCGGGGCTTTCTCGACTGGCTGGCCGACCAGGATGCCGATGTCGTCTGCGTACAGAACCTCAAGGCCAAGAGCTTCGAGCTGGACGACAGCATCCTCTACCCGGAAGGCTACGAGGGCTACTTCCTCGACGCCGAGCAGGACGGCTTCTCCGGCGTCGGGCTCTACTGCCGCAAGATCCCCAAGGCCATCATGTACGGCCTGGGCTTCCCGCAGTGCGACCACGAAGGCCGCTTCCTGCAGGCCGACTACGACCGTTTCAGCATCGCCAGCTTCCTGATGCCCGACGGCAGCGACCCGAACGCCAAGCAGGCCTTCATGGCCCAGTACCAGGAGTACCTGGCCAAGATGGCCCGCAAGCGCCGGGAATACATCATCTGCGGCACCTGGCACATCGCCCACAAGACCATCGACCTGGCCAACTGGGCGGACAACCAGACCACCCCCGGCTTCAGGCCCGAAGAGCGCGCCTGGATGGACCAGGTGTTCGGCCCCACCGGCTTCATCGACACCTTCCGCGAGATCAATCGCGATGCCGGCGAGTACACCTGGTGGCCGGCACTCGACCAGGACCAGCCGCGCTCACGCCAGGAGGGCTGGCGCATCGACTACCAGGTGTTGGGCCCCAACTTCCGCCGCCATGTGGTCGACGCCTGGATCGACCATGACGCCACCTTCTCCGAGTTCGCCCCGCTGATCGTCGAGTACGACCTGACGCTCTGATCGCGCCCTTCGTCGCCGCTCCGGCCCGTCCGGAACGCAACACGCCGGCCCAGGGGCCGGCGTGTTGCGTTAGGTAGTGGCTCATGGCTGTCCCCGGCGCCATTCGCGCCAACACCATGTCAGCGGCGAATCCCCAGCGCCTCGCGCTGATGGGCGAACAGCTCGGTGCCGGCCTTCTCGGCCAGATCGAGCATGGCGTCGAGTTCGGCCCGGGAGAAGGTGCCCGCCTCGGCGGTGCCCTGCACCTCGATCATCCCGCCGCTCTCGGCCATCACCACGTTCATGTCGGTGTCGGCACCGCTGTCCTCCGGGTAGTCGAGATCGACCACCGGGACGCCCTTGAAGATACCCACCGAGACCGAGCTGACCAGTTGCTGGAAGGGGTCGCCCTTGATCTTCTTCTCGCGCTGCAGGTAGCGGATGGCATCGATCAGTGCCACGCACCCCCCGGTGATCGAGGCGGTGCGGGTACCGCCATCGGCCTGGATCACGTCGCAGTCCACGGTGATGGTGAACTCGCCGAGCTTCTTGAGGTTCACCGCCGCCCGCAGCGAGCGGCCGATCAGCCGCTGGATCTCCAGGGTGCGCCCGCCCTGCTTGCCGCGGGCCGCCTCGCGCCCGCCACGGGTATGGGTGGCACGGGGCAGCATGCCGTATTCGGCGGTGACCCAGCCCTGGCCCTTGCCGCGTAGCCAGCGTGGCACCCCGGCCTCGACGCTGGCGTTGCACAGCACCCGGGTATCGCCGAACTCCACCAGCACCGACCCCTCGGCGTGGCGGGTATAGTCGCGGGTCAGGCGGATCTCGCGGGGCTGGTCGGGCTGTCGTCCACTGGGGCGCATAGAACCTCTCGTCGTTCGATTGAGCGTCACGGCCGCTGCCGGCCTGGGGCCGCCATTCTACACCCTTAATCGGGTACACTGGTGCCCCACGCCGCGATGCATCAGGAGTTCCCATGGCTCACAGCATGACCGCCTTCGCCCGCCTGGGCCGGGAAGCCGACTGGGGCAGCCTGCAACTGGAGCTGCGCTCGGTGAACCAGCGCTACCTGGACCCCCACTTCCGGCTGCCGGAGAGCCTGCGCGACCTGGAGCCGACCTTCCGCGAGGCGCTGCGCTCGCGCCTGGCCCGCGGCAAGGTGGAGTGCACCCTGCGCTTCGAGCCGGCCAGCAGCGCGGCGACACTGGCCGTCAGCCGCGAACGGCTCGAGGCCCTCGCCGCGGCCCTGGTCGAGGTGCGCGGCGTGGTGAGCGAGGCCCCGATGCCCGACGCCCTGGCGCTGCTCGACCACCCCGGCGTGCTCGACGCCCGGGGCCCGGACCTCGAGACCGTCAAGGCCGAGGCCACCGCGCTGTTCCATGCCGCCCTCGACGACCTGATCGCCGGCCGCGCCCGCGAGGGCGACAAGCTGGCGGTCCTGATTCGCGAGCGGCTAGTGGCGGTGAACGCCCAGGTGGCCGAGGTACGCCGGCTGATGCCGGAAATCCTCGAGCGCCAGCGTGCCCAGCTGCTGGAGCGCCTCGAGGCGGTCAAGGCCGACCTCGAGCCCCAGCGGCTCGAGGCCGAGCTGGTGCTGCTGGCCCACAAGGCCGACGTCGACGAGGAGCTCGACCGCCTGGCGACCCATGTCGGCGAGGTCGAGCGCCAGCTGGGCCAGAAGGGGCCCGTGGGACGGCGCCTCGACTTCCTGATGCAGGAGCTCAACCGCGAGGCCAACACCCTCTCCTCCAAGGCGGTGGTCGCCAGCACCACCCGCTGCGCCGTGGAGCTAAAGGTGCTGATCGAGCAGATGCGCGAGCAGATCCAGAACATAGAGTGATCTCCACGCTCAGCCACACAAGGCCATAAGCTACTGTTTTCTAGGCACCATAAGACGGAGCTTGTCTATGGTTGTCCACGATGATCCGAAGCGGTATAGAGAAGAAAGCCCCCAATCTGACGATTGTCGATACGGCCGGCGGTGCCGCTGTACTGGCGTTGCACAGCGGCCGAGTGCAGACCTTTCTTGATAAAGCCGGTCTCGTCCAGGACCAGGACACCTTCAGGCGGGCCCCGCGTAGCGATGGCCCTTTGGCGGAGGAGATCGCGTGCTGCCTCCGCATCCCAGCGGGCACGATCCAACAACAGGTACTGCACCCCATCCGGGGATGCATCCCCGAGCCACTCGGCAGGGTGCCGGCCATTCCTTCGTTCGCACTGCTGAGCAGTTCCTGAAGGTAGCGTATTCAGTTACGGCTATAGTACGAGGCTCTGGGCGGAAACCCGCACACCGCAACACCTGTCCCGTGCGGGATTCCAGCCCATCCTTGCCCATCACGCTTCGACCAAGGTCGAATGACGCTATCGCAACCATATGAAATGCCAGATATTTCAATATGAAGGCATGGCCATTGCGGTGTAATGGGCGTTGATGCCACCCCGGCCTGGCTCACGGCAGGCCCCGTCGCCGCGAGAGAAAGCGAGTGAGGTAAAGCACATGGCAGACGATTTGCGCGACAGCGCCTTGAAGTACCATCGATTCCCCCGCCCCGGCAAGCTGGCGATCCAGGCGATCAAGCCCATGGCCAGCCAGCGGGATCTGTCGCTGGCCTATTCGCCCGGAGTGGCCGCGGCCTGCGAGGAGATCGAACGTGACCCCCTGCAGGCGGCCGAGTACACCGCCCGCGGCAATCTGGTGGCCGTGGTCAGCAACGGCACCGCGGTGCTGGGGCTGGGTAGCATCGGCGCCCTGGCTTCCAAGCCGGTGATGGAAGGCAAGGCCGTGCTGTTCAAGAAGTTCGCCGACGTGGACGTGTTCGACATCGAGATCGAGGAGCGCGACCCGGACAAGCTGATCGAGATCATCGCCGGCCTGGAGGCCACCTTCGGCGGCATCAATCTGGAAGACATCAAGGCACCGGAATGCTTCGAGATCGAGCGGCGCCTGCGCGAGCGGATGAAGATCCCGGTCTTCCACGACGACCAGCACGGTACCGCTATCGTCTCGGCGGCCGCCCTGCTCAACGGCCTGCGGGTGGTGGGCAAGGAGCTCGGCGACATCCGCCTGGTCTGCAACGGCGCGGGGGCGGCGGCCCTGGCCTGTCTGGATCTGGCGGTGGCCCTGGGGGTCCGCAAGGACAACATCCTGGTCTGCGACCGCAGTGGCGTGATCCACACCGACCGTAGCGAGGACATGGATCCCTACAAGGCGCGCTACGCGGCCCGCACCGAGGCCCGCACCCTGGCCGATGCCGTCCACGGGGCCGACGTGTTCTTCGGTCTCTCGGCCGGGGGCGCCCTCAAACCGGAGATGGTGGCGACCATGGCCGATCGCCCACTGATCCTGGCCATGGCCAACCCCAACCCGGAAATCATGCCGGAGCACGCCAAGGCGGTGCGCCCGGATGCGGTGATCGCCACCGGACGCTCGGACTACCCCAACCAGGTCAACAACGTCCTGTGCTTTCCGTTCATCTTCCGCGGCGCCCTGGACTGCGGCGCCACCACCATCAACGAGGAGATGAAACTGGCCACCGTCAAGGCCATCGCCGACATGGCGACCACCACGGTGCCGGAAACGGTCGCGGCGGCCTATGGCGGACAGGCGCTGACCTTCGGCCCGGAGTACATTCTCCCCAAACCCTTCGACCCGCGCCTGATCGACACCATCCCGCCGGCGGTGGCCAAGGCCGCCATGGACAGCGGTGTGGCCGCGCGCCCCATCGCCGACCTGGAGGCCTATACCCGCTCGCTGTCCAAACTGGTCTACCGCTCCGGCAATGTGATGGAGCCGGTGTTCGAGCGGGCGCGACAGCATCCACTGCGCTTGTTGTACGCCGAGGGCGAGGACGAGCGCGTCCTCCGCGCCATGGAGGTCTGTGTCACTCAGCGCTATGCCAGACCCGTAGTGATCGGCCGCCGTGCGATCATCGAGGAGCGCATCCAGGAACTGGGCCTGCCGGTGACGCCCGGCGTCGATTTCGAGCTGATCGACGCCCAGGACTATCCCGACTACGCCGAACTGGCCAGCGAGTACCACAAGCTGATGGGGCGGCGCGGCGTCCATCCGGAGGCCGCCGAGAAGCGAGTCCGCAACCGGGCCACCATCCTGGCCTCGCTGCTGCTGCGCCGGGGCGATGTGGACGCCATGATCGCCGGCCCGGTGGGCACCTACCACGAGCACCTGGACTCGGTGCTGGACGTCATCGGCCTACGCGAGGGCGTCAGCACGCCTGCCGCCCTGCAACTGCTGATCCTCGAACGGGCCACCCTGTTCATTGCCGATCCCTTCGTCAATTACGATCCCGATGCCGGTCAGATCGCCGAGATCACCCTGCTGGCCGCGGAGCAGGTTCGCCGCTTCGGCATCACGCCCCGGGCCGCCCTGGTCTCCCACTCGAATTTCGGCAGCTCCGACTTCGACAGTGCCGGGAAGATGCGCCAGGCACTGGCGCTGATCCGGGAACGCGCACCGGATCTGATAGTGGACGGCGAGATGCAGGCCGACTCGGCGCTGTCCACCGGCGTGCGCGGGCGCATCCTGCCCGATTCGCTGCTCGACGGCGAGGCCAATCTGTTGATCATGCCCAACCTGGACGCGGCGAACATCGCCTTTTCCGCCCTGAAGGTACTGGGCAACGGCGTGTCCGTGGGACCCATCCTGCTGGGGGCCGCCAAGCCGGTTCATGTGCTCAACCGCACGGTCACCGCACGGGGGATCGCCAACATGAGCGCCTTCGCCGTGGTCGAGGCACAGGCCGATCGATAAATAAAACAATTCGACCCAACCAAGGGAGACGACCCATGGCATTCGACAACTACAACGACTTCGATCCACGGGAAACCCGGGAGTGGCAGGAAGCCATCGACGTGGTGGTGGAGCGGGTGGGTCCCGAGCGAGCCACCTACCTGCTGCACAAGGCGGTGGAAGAAGCCTACCGGACCGGCGCCGAGCCGCCGGACACCACCCGCACGCCCTATGTGAACACCATCCCGCCCCACAAGGAGGCCAAGCTGCCCGGCGACGAAGCCTTGCTGCAGCGGCTGACCGCCTACCTGCGCTGGAACGCCATGGCCATGGTAGTGCGCGCCAACAAGAAACCTGCCGAACCCGGCGGGCATATTGCCAGCTACGCGTCTTCGGCGGTGATGTACGAGGTGGGCTTCAACCATTTCTGGCATGCCCCCAGCGACAGCCACGGGGGCGACATCATCTACGTGCAGGGCCATTGCGCGCCGGGTATCTACGCGCGGGCATTCCTGGAGGGACGGCTCTCCGAGGAGCAACTGGAGAACTTCCGCCTGGAAGTGGACGGCAAGGGGCTCTCCTCCTATCCCCACCCCTATCTGATGCCGGACTTCTGGCAGGTCTCCACCGTGTCCATGGGGCTGGCGCCGATCATGGCCATCTATCAGGCACGCTTCATGAAGTACCTCCAGCATCGGGGGCTTGCCGATACCGAGGGACGCAAGGTCTGGGCGTTTCTGGGCGACGGCGAGATGGACGAGCCACAATCCCAGGGGGCCATCGCCCTGGCCAACCGGGAGAAGCTGGACAATCTGATCTTCGTGATCAACTGCAATCTGCAGCGTCTGGACGGCCCGGTGCGAGGCAACAGCAAGATCGTCCAGGAACTGGAAGGCAACTTCCGGGGCGCGGGGTGGAACGTCATCAAGTGCCTGTGGGGATCGGGCTGGGACGAACTGCTGGCCAAGGACACCAAGGGATTGTTGCGCAAGCGCATGGAGGAGTGCGTCGACGGCGAGTATCAGAACTTCAAGGTCAAGGGCGGCGGCTACATCCGCGAGCACTTCTTCGGCAAGTATCCGGAGCTCAAGGAAATGGTCGCCCACATGTCGGACGACGACATCTACTACAAGCTGATTCGCGGTGGCCACGACCCGCAGAAGGTTTACGCGGCCTATCACGCGGCGGTCAACACCACGGACAAGCCCTCGGTGCTGCTGATGAAGACCGTCAAGGGCTACGGCATGGGCGAGGGGGGTGAAGGCCAGAACATCACCCACCAGAAGAAGAAACTGGGCGAGGATCACCTCAGGCACTTTCACCAGCGCTTCGACCTGCCCTTCAGTGACGAACAGGTCACCAAGGCGGAATTCTTCAAGCCGCCCGAGGACAGCGCCGAGATGCAGTTCCTGCACGAGCAGCGCAAGGCGCTGGGCGGCTACCTGCCCCAGCGCCAGCGCAACGGCGATCTGCTCAAGGCGCCCCCCCTGGACATGTTCAAGCAGGTGCTGGCCGACACCGGTGAGCGCACCATGTCCACCACCATGGCCATGGTGCGCATCATGGTCTCCCTGGCCCGGGACAAGACCCTGGGGCCGCGGCTGACCCCGATCGTCGCCGACGAGTCGCGCACCTTCGGCATGGAGGGCATGTTCCGGCAGATCGGTATCTATGCCCCCGAAGGGCAGAAGTACGTGCCCATGGACGCCGAGGAGATCATGCCCTACCGGGAGGACCAGAAGGGCCAGATCCTGCAGGAAGGCATCAACGAGGACGGGGCCATGTCCTCATGGATCGCCGTGGCCACGTCGTACAGCAACCACGGGGTCACCATGATCCCGTTCTACGTCTACTACTCCATGTTCGGCTTCCAGCGCATCGGCGATCTGGCCTGGGCGGCCGGCGACATGCTGGCACGGGGTTTCCTGATCGGCGGCACCTCGGGGCGCACCACCCTGAACGGCGAGGGACTGCAGCACCAGGACGGGCACAGCCAGCTGTTTGCCCAGTTCATCCCCAACTGCATCGCCTATGACCCCACCTTCCACTACGAGGTGGCGGTGATCGTGCGCGATGGTCTCAAGCGCATGTACGAGGATCAGGAGAACGTCTTCTACTACATCACCACGCTGAACGAGAACTACCATCATCCGGCGCTGCCCGAAGGCGCCGAAGACGGCATCATCAAGGGCATGTACTCGTTCAGCAAGGCCGAGGGCAAGGGGCCGCGGGTACAGCTGCTGGGCTGTGGCAGCATCCTAAACGAGGTGATTGCCGCGGTGGACCTGCTGCGCGACGACTGGGGAGTGGCGGCCGACGTCTGGAGTTGCCCGAGCTTCAATGAACTGGCCCGCAACGGCCACGCCGTCAAGCGCTGGAACCGGCTGCATCCCGGGAAGAAACCGCGCAAGAGCCATGTCGAGCAGTGCCTGGAAGGGACCGAAGGGCCGGTCATCGCCTCTACCGACTACATCCGGATGTTCGCCGAACAGATCCGACCCTTCGTGCCGCGGCGGTACGAGGTGTTGGGCACCGATGGCTTCGGCCGTTCCGACAGCCGTCAGGCCCTGCGCAGCCACTTCGAGGTGGATCGTCATTACGTCACTGTGACCGCGCTGCAGGCCCTGGTCGACGAGGGCAAGCTCAAGAGCGGCAAGGTCCGGGACGCCATCGCCAAATACGGCATCGACCCCGAAAAGCCCAACCCCCTGTACGCCTGAGCCGGAGGAGAAGAACAGTGGCCATCCAAGAAATCAAGGTACCGGACATCGGCGACTTCACCGATGTCCCGATCATCGAAATCCACGTCCAGCCCGGCGACAGCATCCAGGTCGAGGACCCGCTGATCACCGTGGAGTCCGACAAGGCCTCCATGGACGTGCCCGCGCCTGCCGCGGGTACGGTCAAGGAGGTCAAGGTCAAGCTCGGTGACACGGTCTCCGAGGGGTCGACGATTCTGATGCTGGAGGCGGAAGGAGAAGGTGAGGGGGATTCACCCTCCGCCCCTGCCCCCTCTCCCGCCGAGGAAGCAGGGAACAGGCCGCCACCGTCGGCGGCCCCCTCCAGCGCACCGCCGACCGGCCAGATCGCGGATTTCAGCCGGGTTCACGCCAGTCCCTCGGCTCGCCGCCTGGCCCGCGAACTGGAGGTGGACCTGAACCGAGTGCCGCCGACCGGCCTCAAGGGACGGGTCACCCAGGAGGATATCCAGAGCTTCGCCAAGGGCGGCGCCCCGGCGGCACAACCGGCGGCTGCGGCCCCGTCCGGTGGAGAAGGCATGGATCTGCTGCCCTGGCCCAAGGTCGACTTCAGCAAGTTCGGTCCGGTGGAGACCAAGCCGCTGTCGCGCATCAAGAAGATCTCCGGTGCCAATCTGCATCGCAACTGGGTGAGAATTCCCCACGTCACCAACCACGACGAGGCCGACATCACCGACCTGGAAGCCTTCCGGGTGCAGTTCAACAAGGCCAACGAGAAGGCCGGCATCAAGGTCAGCATGCTGGCGTTCATGATCAAGGCCGCGGTCGCCTCCTTGAAGCAGTTCCCCGAGTTCAATGCCTCGCTGGAAGGCGACAACCTGATCCTCAAGCAGTACTACCACATCGGCTTCGCCGCCGACACGCCCAACGGCCTGGTGGTGCCGGTGATCCGCGATGCGGACCAGAAAGGCGTGGTAGAGATCGCCCAGGAGATGGGTGCGCTGGCCAAGCTGGCCCGCGACGGCAAGCTCAAGCCCGATCAGATGCAGGGCGGCTGTTTCACCATCTCCTCGCTGGGCGGGATCGGCGGGCTGTACTTCACGCCCATCATCAACGCCCCCGAAGTGGCCATCATGGGCGTGTGTCGCTCCTTCTGGAAGCAGGTCTCGCCGGACGGCAAGCAGTCGGCGTGGCGCTTCATGCTGCCGCTGTCGCTGTCCTGGGATCACCGGGTGATCGATGGCGCCGCCGCGGCCCGTTTCAACGTCCATTTCGCCAACCTGCTCGCCGACATGCGGCGCATCATCATGTGAGGACTCGACGACATGGCCAATGCAATCGAAGTCAAGGTGCCCGATATCGGGGATTTCAAGGATGTCGAGATCATCGAGGTGCTGGTCAAACCGGGCGATGCGATCGACATCGACACCCCGCTGATCACCCTGGAGACCGACAAGGCCTCCATGGACGTGCCGTCCCCGATATCGGGCACGGTCGGAGAACTCAAGGTCAAGGAGGGTGACAAGGTCTCCGAAGGCTCGACCATTCTGATGCTGGAACCGGCCGATACCGGATCCCGGGTGGCGGACCACGAACCGCATCCGACGGTCCATAACAAAGGGGTTGGCTCGGCGGCGCCCGGCGATGCAGGCGGTGGTTATGGCGGCGGCAGCCTGGAAGAGATTCGGGTGCCGGACATCGGCGATTTCGGCGATGTTCCGATCATCGAAGTGCTGGTACGCGCAGGCGATACGATCCGTGCCGAGGACCCGCTGATCACAGTGGAGTCCGACAAGGCCTCGATGGACGTGCCCGCACCCAAGGCCGGCAAGGTCACTGACGTGCTGGTGTCAGTCGGTGACAAGGTCTCGCAAGGGTCGGCGATTCTGATGCTGGAAGCGGAGGGGAAATCCCCCGCCTCCCCGCCTTCTTCCGTGCAGGGAGCGGGAGAGAAGGCGGCCGCCGCGCCCGCCCCGAAGGCGGCCACCCATACCGGCGGCGCCGACCTCGAGTGCGAGATGCTGGTGCTGGGCGCCGGGCCGGGTGGCTATTCGGCCGCCTTCCGGGCCGCCGACCTGGGCATGAAGACCGTACTGGTGGAACGCTATGCCACCCTCGGCGGAGTGTGCCTGAACGTCGGCTGCATCCCTTCCAAGGCGCTACTGCATGTCGCGGCGGTCACCGACGCGGCCACTGCCATGGCCGATCACGGCATCGCCTTCGGCAAGCCGAAGATCGACCTCGACAAGCTGCGCGGCTGGAAGGAACAGGTCGTCGGCAAGCTCACCGGGGGGTTGGCCGGCATGGCCAAGGCCCGCAAGGTCCAGACGGTGCGCGGAGTGGGAAAATTCCTCGACCCCCATCACCTGGAAGTCGCCCTGACCAGCGGCGACGGCCAGGAGCAGACCGGCGACAGGCAGGTGGTGAAGTTCGACAAGTGCATCATCGCCGCCGGTTCGCAGTCGGTGAAACTGCCCTTCATTCCCGACGACCCCCGGGTGGTCGATTCCACCGGCGCGCTGGAACTCACGTCCATCCCGAAGCGCATGCTGGTCATCGGTGGCGGCATCATCGGCCTGGAGATGGCCACGGTCTACTCCACCCTGGGCACGCGCATCGACGTGGTCGAGATGCTCGACGGGCTGATGACCGGTGCCGACCGCGACCTGGTCAAGGTCTGGGAAAAGGTCAACACGCCACGCTTCGACAAGGTGATGCTCAAGACCAGGACCACCGCCGTCAAAGCCCAGAAGAATGGCCTCAAGGTCAGCTTCGAGGGCGACAACGCCCCCGCCGAGCCACAGCTGTACGACATGATCCTGCAATCGGTCGGGCGCAGTCCCAACGGCAACAAGATCGGTGCCGAAAACGCCGGCGTGGCGGTCGACGAACGCGGCTTCATCGCCACCGACAAGCAGATGCGCACCAACGTCGGGCATATCTTCGCCATCGGCGACATCATCGGCCAGCCGATGCTGGCTCACAAGGCCGTGCATGAAGCACATGTCGCGGCGGAAACCGCCGCCGGACAGAAGAGCTTCTTCGATGCCCGCCAGATTCCCTCGGTGGCCTACACCGACCCGGAAATCGCCTGGGCCGGCAAGACCGAGACCGAATGCAAGGCCGAGGGCATCAAGTACGGCAAGGCGGTTTTCCCCTGGGCGGCCAGCGGTCGGGCGATCGCCAACGGCCGCGACGAGGGCTTCACCAAGCTGCTGTTCGACGAGGACACCCATCGCATCATCGGCGGCGCCATCGTCGGCACCCAGGCGGGGGACCTGATCAGCGAACTCTGCCTGGCCGTCGAGATGGGCTGTGACCCGGTCGACATCGGCAAGACCATCCACCCGCATCCGACCCTGGGCGAATCGGTCGGCATGGCCGCCGAACTGTTCGAAGGCGTGTGTACCGATCTGCCGCCGCAGAAGAAACGATAGGAGGAATTCCATCGGGCTGCTGATACCACCGCGTTCACGCCGCTACCCGACCTCAGCCGTTGAACCTGGAACGACTGAACATCAATGAATGCAAACAAGGTGGGAGGATATAAATATGAATGATCAACCTCGCCAGCCGGAAGCATATGATGAAACAACCGGCGGTCGATCCGCCAGGATGACGTGGGGCCTGCGCGCCTTCGGGTTGGGCATGGCGCTGCTGGTCTGGCTCGCCATGGGCCAGGCCGACGGGCTGTCGTCGGACGCGCGCTGGGTGGCGACGATCGCCACCCTGATGGCGATCTGGTGGATGACCGAGGCGATTCCGCTGTCGGCCACGGCCCTGTTGCCGATCGTGTTGATCCCGATGCTGACGGAGCGCACCGTCGGCCAGGCCACGGCGCCCTACGCCAGCTCCATCGTGTTTCTGTTCCTCGGCGGCTTCCTGATCGCCATCGCCATGGAGAAATGGAACCTTCACCGCCGCATCGCGCTGCTGACGCTCGCCCGGGTCGGGGTCGAGCCGAAGCGGATCGTGCTCGGCATGATGCTCGCCACGGGTTTCCTGTCGATGTGGGTCTCGAACACCGCGACGACGCTGATGATGCTGCCGATCGGGCTCTCCGTGCTCCGCCTGGTGGCGGAGCGCAGCGGCGAGTCCCTGGAAACCGTCTCCCCCGGCCATGACCCCGCAGGCCACGAGCACGACCACCACCGGGCCGGCCACGTTGACTTCATCTTCGACGATAACATCAAGCGGTTCGGTGTCTGCCTGCTCCTCGCGATCGCCTGGTCGGCGAGCATGGGCGGCCTCGGCACCCTGCTGGGTAGCCCACCGAACGCCATCGTCGCCGGCTATGCTGCCGACGAGCTGGGTCGCACCATCGGCTTCCTCGAGTGGATGATGCTCGGCGTGCCGCTGGGCCTTACCTTCATCCTGGTGGGTTGGGTGCTGATGACCCGCGTGCTCTACCGCTTCAATGTCGCGGAAATCCCCGGCGGCAAGGAGATGATCGACGGCGAGATCCACAAGCTCGGTCCGTTCAGTCAGGGCGAGAAGATGGTGATGATCGTCTTCTGCTCGGCGGCATTCCTGTGGGTCGTGCCCGGGCTGCTCGCCACTATCCCGGGGGTGGGTGAGCGGCTGGGGCCGCTGGGCAACCTCGACGACACCGCCATCGCCGTCGCCGCCGGCATCGCGATGTTCATCCTGCCCGGGAGGGGCCGCAGCGAGGCGGTGCTGAACTGGCAGGATGCCGAGGACGGGCTGCCCTGGGGCGTATTGCTGCTGTTCGGCGGCGGTCTGAGCCTCGCCGGCGCGGTGGCAGCGACCGGCCTTGACGGCTGGTTCGGCGAGCAGATCACCGGGTTGCAGGTGCTACCGATCCTGCTGCTGGTCGCCGCCGTGACCACGCTCGTGCTGTTCCTCACGGAGGTGACCAGCAACACGGCCACGGCCGCGACCTTCATCCCCGTGCTCGGGGGCGTGGCGGTCGGCATCGGCGCCGACGCGATGACGCTGCTGATCCCGGCGGCCTTCGCCGCGACCTGCGCCTTCATGCTGCCGGTCGGCACGCCGCCGAACGCCATCGTCTTCGGCACCGGTGCGGTCACCATCGGCCAGATGGCGCGCGGCGGGGTCGTACTCAACGTCATCGGGATCGCCTTGATCACCCTCTTCTGCTACATGCTCGGCGGCTTCGCGCTCGGGCTGCAGTTCTGATCCCCGGCGGTACAGGCAGTCAATAGCCACTGCCGTACCGCTTCAGTAGAATGCCCTCAGCCCCCTGGCCGAGCAGCACCCTGCCAGCCCCGGTCGCGATTGGGAGCCCCAGCCGATTGGGGAGCAAGCCTGCATTCCAGCCACCCAACCAAAATGTAACTTGCTGATTGTTAATCAAAAAACTATCGCCACCCCATTTCAAGATCCAGACTAACGAGTCGAGGTACGGATGACGGCAAGCCGGGCGGTGTCCTGTCGAACGCCTCTCCCCGCCGCCTCGCGGTGGGTGCGGCTGGCGGCACTGGTCGCCTGGCTGGTCGCGCCCCTGCCGGGCTGGGGGCAGGCCGAGCCGGACGCTCCCGATGGCGCCAGGGAGGTCATCGTCGTCGGTGGCGATCATTACCACCCGCCCTACGAGTTCCTCGACGAGGACGGCGAGCCAGCCGGCTATAACGTGGAGCTGACCCGGGCCATCGCCGAGGTCATGGGCATCGAGGTGCGCATCGAACTGAAGCCGTGGAGCGAGGTACGCCGTGAGCTGGAGCAGGGCGAGATCGACATTCTCCAGGGCATGTCCTATTCCGAGGCGCGTACCGCACACTTCGACTTCACGCCGCCCCACGCCATCGTCCATCAATCGATCTTCGCCCGCCGCGGCGACCCGGTGGTGGAAGTCGAGGAGCTGCACGGCAAGGAGGTGATCGTCCAGCGCAGCGACATCATGCACGACTACCTGATCGAGCACGACATCGGCGCCGTGGTGATCCCCGTGGACACCCACGCCGACGCGCTGCGGGCGCTGGCCGCCGGCCAGCACGATTATGCCCTGGTCGCCAACCTGCCCGCGCTCTACCTCAGCCGCGAGCTGGGTCTGACCAACCTGGTGCCGGTGGCGCGGCCCTTCTCGCTGCGCTACGGCTACGCGGTGAGGCA
This sequence comes from Halomonas kalidii, assembly GCF_030010475.1. Classification (NCBI taxonomy): domain Bacteria; kingdom Pseudomonadati; phylum Pseudomonadota; class Gammaproteobacteria; order Oceanospirillales; family Halomonadaceae; genus Halomonas; species Halomonas kalidii. Next base: position 179,497 of record NZ_JASCQN010000054.1, read on the forward strand.
GGGCGATGCGAACCTGCTCGCCAAGTTCAGCGAGGGGCTCGCCATCCTCAAGAACACCGGCCGTCACCAGGCGATCTACGACAAGTGGCTGGGGCCCCTGGAAGAGACCGGAGGCATCGCCTGGAAGAAGATCGGCCAGGTCGGCGCGGCGCTCTCCGCGCTGCTATTGCTGGTACTAGGCGCCATCGTGATCTGGAACCGGACGCTCAAGCGACAGGTCGCCAGCCGGACCGCGGAGCTGCACCAGCATCAGCAGCAACTGATCCAGGCCGACAAGATGGCTTCCCTCGGCATTCTCGTCTCGGGCGTCGCCCACGAGATCAACAACCCCAGTAGCCTGCTGCTGCTGAACCTGCCGGTGCTGCGCGACGCCTATGCCGACGCCGAGCCGATTCTCGAGGCCCACTACCGCACTCACGGCGATTTCCCGTTCGGCGGGCTGCCCTATTCACGCATGCGCGAGGAGCTTCCCTGCATGATCGACGACATGCAGGAGGGCACCCGTCGCATCAAGCGCATCGTCGGCGATCTCAAGGAATTCGCCCGCCAGGGCGGTGACGAACAGGGCGAGAGCTTCGATCTCAATGCGGTGGTGGGCACCGCCATTCGCCTGGTCGATAGCTCGATTCGCAAGGCCACCCGGCGCTTCGCCACGCACTACGCGGAGGATCTGCCCGCCATCGAAGGCAATGCCCAGCGCATCGAGCAGGTGGTGATCAACCTGGTGCTCAACGCCTGCCAGGCGCTACAGGACCCGGCACAGGGCATTCAATTGACGACGCGCTACGATAGCGACACGGGCAGGGTCGTGCTGGAGGTCCGCGACGAGGGTCGGGGCATAGAGCCCGAAGCAATGAGCCGGCTGACGGACCCCTTCTTCACCACCCGGCGAGAATGCGGCGGCACCGGGCTGGGGCTGTCCGTCTCCGCCGGCATCGTGCGCGAACACCATGGCACCCTGACCTTCGAGTCGAGCCCGGAAGCGGGCACGACCGTCACCCTCGCCCTGCCGGTGCCACCGCAACCGCCCCCCGCCGAGGCGCCGTCACCCCCGGCGCCGGGCTGAAGCGGTGCGAGCACCGTACGAGAAGCCACGCACTCCTGGACTGTTAGGTGGAAAGCGTCCGATGACGAAGAATCTCTACCCCTCCTTTGGCCTGCTGCTCGTCGATGACGAGCCCTCCTTCCTGCGCAGCCTGAGCATCGCGCTCGAACGCTCGGGCGGCATCACCAACATCTACCGCTGCCAGGACAGCCGGGAGGTCTTGACGCTGCTGGAACGCGAGAACATCGGCCTGGTGACCCTCGACCTGACCATGCCCCACCTCTCGGGCGAGCAGCTGCTGGCCCGCATCGTCGAGGAGCACCCGGATGTCGGCGTGATCGTGATCAGCGGCCTGAACCAGGTGGAAACGGCCGTGAACTGCATCAAGCAGGGCGCCTTCGACTACTTCGTCAAGACCGACGAGGAAGGCCGGCTGCTCGAGGGCATCAAACGCGCCATTCGCCTGCAGGAGCTGCGCCAGGAGAACCAGGAGCTGCGCAAGCGCTTCCTCAACGACACCCTCGAACACCCCGAGGCCTTCGCCCGCATCGTCACCGCCGACAAGGGCATGCGTTCGGTTTTCCAGTACCTGGAGTCGGTGGCGCCCACCAGCCAGCCGATCCTGATCGGCGGGGAGAGCGGCGTGGGCAAGGAGCTGTTCGCCCGCGCGGCCCATGACCTGAGCGGCCGCCAGGGCCCCCTGGTGTGCGTCAACGTGGCGGGGCTCGACGACAACGTCTTCGCCGATACCCTGTTCGGCCACCAGCGGGGCGCCTTCACCGGCGCCGACCAGGAGCGTGCCGGCATGATCGAGCAGGCGGCGGATGGCACCCTCCTGCTCGACGAGATCGGCGACCTGAGCATGGCCTCCCAGGTCAAGCTGCTGCGCCTGTTGCAGGAGGGCGAATACTATCCACTCGGCAGCGACCGCCCCAGGCGCATGCGGGCGCGGGTCGTGGTGGCGACCCACCAGGACCTGGGTGAGAAGCAGCGGGCGGGCACGTTTCGCAAGGACCTCTACTACCGGCTGCGCACCCACCAGGTGCATATCCCGTCGCTGCGACAACGCAAGTCGGACATCCCGCTGCTGCTGGAGCATTTCCTCGCCGAAGCGGCCGACGAGCTCGGCAAGCACAAGCCCTCCTACCCCCCGGAACTGCCGGTACTGCTGACCAACTACGGCTTTCCCGGCAACGTGCGCGAGCTGCGCGCCATGGTCTTCGATGCCATGAGCGTGCACCGCTCCAGGACCCTGTCCATGGAGATCTTCAAGCGCGCCATGCAGCACACGAACGACAGGCCGCTGCCCCACCCCGTCACCCGGCACACCGCGTTCGCGCCCGACGAACCCCTGCCGACACTGCATGCGGTCGCCGACCAGCTGGTCGACGAAGCGATGAAGCGCGCCGAAGGCAACCAGTCCATCGCCTCACGCCTGCTGGGCATCTCCCAGCCGGCGCTGAGCAAGCGGCTGAAGAAGATGCGCGAAGTCGGGCCGGACGACTAGCCGCCAACCCCTATAACCGGCGCCATACCCATAACCATGGTTATAACCTGGCGTATCATGCTGTATTACTTGGCTTTTCCATGCCAACTTCAGGCACCTTGCAGCTCTCGGTTATACCCCTTCGTCTCGCCCCGTCCAGCAGGTCATCGCCAATAGTCTTTCCATAACAACGGGTTAGATTTTTTCGGCCGGATGGCACGCCATTTGCGTTGTATCTGTCGGCTCGTGACGACCCACGAGCCCCGGCTAGCCCTGCAACGACAGAGACGATTAACAACCACGGCGACGGCCAACACGGCCGCTGCGCACCTTTCCATGCCAACAACAACCACCGGTGGAGACTCATGATGCTGGATATCATCAACGACATACTCTGGGGCAAGATACTGATCGTGCTGCTGATCGCGGTCGGCATCGGCTTCACTCTCGCCTCCCGCTTCGTCCAGTTCCGCTACTTCGGTCGCATGTTCCGGATCCTGAGCGCCAGCCAGGCGTTCCGGCGTGACAAGCACGGCCACCTGAGTTCCTTCCAGGCCTTGCTGTTGTCCGTGGCCGGCCGTGTCGGCGGCGGCAACATCGCCGGGGTGGCGGTCGCCATCACCCTCGGCGGCCCCGGGGCCATCTTCTGGATGTGGGTGGTCGGCCTGATGGGCATGGCCACCAGCTACCTGGAATGCACCCTGGCCCAGACCTACAAGACGGCCGAACCCAATGGCACCTACCGCGGTGGGCCGGCGTACTACATCGCCCGCGGGCTGGGCAGCCAATGGCGCTGGCTGGCACTGCTCTACTCGGCACTGCTGCTGGTGACCTTCGGCTTCGGCTTCACCGCCCTGCAGTCCTATGCCGTCGCCACCTCTCTTGACGATGCCTTCGGCGTGCCGGTGCTCTTCACCGGTATCGGCATGGCCGTGATCGTCGGCCTGATCATCTTCGGCGGCGTCAAGCGGATCGCCCGGGTGACGGAGGTCCTGGTACCGGTGATGGCGGGCGGCTACCTGCTGATCGCCATCGTGGTGCTGGCCCTGAACGTCACCCGGATCCCCGAGGTGTTCATGCTGATCGTCCACAGCGCCTTCGGGCTCGAGCAGGCGATCGGCGGCGGCATCGGCGCGGCCATCATGATGGGCGTCAAGCGCGGCCTGTTCTCCAACGAGGCGGGGCTGGGCAGCGCGCCGAACGTGGCGGCGGTCGCCTACGTGCCGCACCCGGCCAACCAGGGCATCGTGCAGGCCTTCTCGGTGTTCATCGATACCCTGATCATCTGCTCGGCCACGGCCTTCATCATCCTGCTCAGCGGTATCTACGACCCGGCCAGTACCGCCGATATCGGCGGCGTGGCGCTGACCCAGGCCTCCCTCGCCGAACACGTGGGCGAATGGGGTCGCAGCTTCGTCAGCATCGCGCTGCTGCTGTTCGGCTTCAGTACCATCCTCTACAACTACTACCTGGGGGAGAACAGCCTCAACTTCTTCAGCCGCCAGAACGTGACGCTGTTCAATGCCTTCCGTGTCGCCATCATCGCGCTGTGCGCCTGGGGCGCCACCACCGACCTGGGCACGGTGTTCGGCTTCGCCGACGTGACCATGGGCTTTCTGGCACTGGCCAACCTCATCGCCCTGATCATGCTGTTCAAGCCCGGCCTCAGGATCATGCGCGACTTCGACGCGCAGATCGCCGCCGGCGTCGAACAGCCCATCTTCGATGCCGGCAAGTTCACCGACCTGGACATCGACCCGGCCGCCTGGGACATCGAGCCCGAGGACCTGCTGGCGCGGCAGCAGCCAGCAGCGGCCGGCCCCTCGTCCAGCTAGGCCTCAACCGGCCCGGCCATGGCCGGGCCTTCCCTCGTCCCTTTCAGGGGTCACGGCGACACATGACTACCCGTACGAAACATGATTCGACCCGAGGCCCGGCGCCATGCTGACGATGCAGTCATGGGTGGAGGAAATAGACCGACGCGCCCGGGAGACGCTGGGGCAGGGCCGCGTCGCCGATTACATCCCGGCGCTCGCGGAGCAGGATGCCAACCGCTTCGGCATCGCGATCTGCACCAACGACGGGGCACGATACACGGCCGGCGATGCCCAGGAGCCGTTCTCCATCCAGAGCCTGTCGAAGGTGTTCCTGCTGACCCTGGCCCTGCGTGCGCACGGGGACGCGCTGTGGCAACGGGTCGGCCTCAACCCCTCGGGAATGCCATTCAACTCCCTGACGCAGTTGGAAGCGGAGCGCGGCAAGCCCAGAAACCCCTTCATCAACGCCGGCGCCATCGTGGTCGCCGACCATCTGGTCAGCGCCTTCGCCACCCCCTCGAAGCACATCCAGGACATCGCCAGGACGCTGTCCGGCAACGCCTCGATCCTGATCGACAGGCACGTGCTGGCCTCGGAATGGCAGCACCGCTCCCGGAATGCCGCCATGGCCTACCTGATGAAGGCCTTCGGCAATATCGACAACGAGGTCGACGCCGTCCTCGACGCCTATTTCTCCTGCTGCTCGCTACGCATGAGCTGCCTCGACCTCGCCGTCGCCATGAACTACCTCGCCGCCGACGGCCACGCCCTGGCGACCGGCAAGTCGTTCATCACACCGGACCTGGCGCGCCGGATCAATTCGATCATGTTCACCTGCGGCATGTACGATGCCGCGGGTGACTTCGCCTACCGCGTGGGCCTGCCGGCCAAGAGCGGCGTCGGGGGCGGCATCGTCGCCATCGTGCCCGGCCGGCTGTCGGTCTGCGCCTGGTCCCCGGCTCTCGACGCGGCCGGCAACTCGGTGGCCGCCCAGCATGCCCTCGAGCTGCTCACCGACAAGCTGGGGGTCCGGATCGCCAATATCGCCCCAGCCGGAGTGGAGGGCGGCTCCAGGTAGAAGCCGGTGGGCATTGTGCGATAATGTACGCCCTTCCTCGAAGCGGCTCGATCGGACCCATGCCCATGGCCCAAGGTACACTCTTCATCGTTTCCGCCCCCTCCGGTGCCGGCAAGACCAGCCTGGTGCGCGAACTGATCGAGAGCCTCGACGGCCTCCGGGTCTCGGTCTCGCACACCACGCGTCAGCGCCGGCCCGGCGAGGTCGACGGCGTCAACTATCACTTCGTCGACGTGCCGGGCTTCGAGGCGATGATCGAACGCGGCGAGTTCTTCGAATACGCCCGGGTATTCGACAACTACTACGGCACCTCCCGCCCGGCCGTGGAATCCATGTTGGCCGCCGGCCAGGACGTCATCCTGGAGATCGACTGGCAGGGCGCACGCCAAGTACGCAGCCAGCTGCCCGAGGCCGTCTCGATCTTCATCCTGCCCCCCTCCCGCAGCGAGCTGGAGCACCGCCTGGCCAGCCGCGGCACCGACGAGCACGCGGTGATCGCCCGCCGCATGCGCGAGGCGGTCAAGGAGATGTCGCACCACGACGAGTACGACTACCTGGTGATCAACGACGACTTCACCACCGCCCTGCGCGAGCTCCAGTCACTGGTCATCGCCCGCCGCCTGACCCTGGCGCGGGTCCGCGAGCGTCACGGCCCCCTGCTCGCTGCCCTCTTGTCAGGTGAGCCGGGCGTCGAGTAACCTATTGGGTCTATCCATTGGTGGAATCCTCGCCCGCGACCACCCTCACCGCGGGCCCCGCGTCGATTCCCCACCGGCATTCAGGAAGGCACCCATGGCGCGAGTCACAGTCGAAGATTGTCTGGAAAACGTCGAAAACCGTTTCAAGCTGGTGATGATCTCCACCCAGCGTGCCCGCCAGCTGGCCCGCGGCTCCCGCGATGCCCTGCTGCCCTGGGAGAACGACAAGGCCACCGTCATGGCCCTGCGCGAGATCGCCGAAGGCCTGATCGACGAGAACGTGCTCGACGAGCCGGTCGAGGCGCCGGTGCGCATCCGCCGCGAACCCGAGCCGGGCTTCGCCGCCGAGGAGTGACCCCGCACGACGGCTTCCCGCCGCCTCATTTCGCAGGGCACTCACGCAGGATTCAGGGCGCGCCGCATGTTCACCATCGATGACCTGGCCGACCGTCTCGGCGGCTACCTTCCTCCCGACGAGATCCAGCAGGTCAAGCGTGCCTTCTACTACGCCGAGCAGGCCCACGATGGCCAGCGGCGTCGCTCCGGCGAGCCCTACGTCACGCATCCATTAGCTGTAGCGAATATTCTCGCCAATATGCACATGGACCATCAGAGCCTGATGGCGGCCATGCTGCACGACGTGATCGAGGATACCGGGGTCGGCAAGGAGGCCCTGGCCGAGCAGTTCGGCAAGCCGGTGGCGGAGCTGGTCGACGGCGTCTCCAAGCTGACCCAGATCACCTTCGAGGACAAGGCGGTCGCCCAGGCCGAGAACTTCCAGAAGATGGTGCTGGCGATGTCCCGGGACATCCGGGTGATCATCGTCAAGCTCGCCGACCGCCTGCACAACATGCGCACCCTGGGCGCCCTGCGCCCCGAGAAGAAGCGCCGCATCGCCCGCGAGACGCTCGAGATCTACGCCCGCATCGCCAGCCGGCTGGGCATCAACACCATCCGCGTGGAGCTCGAGGACCTCTCCTTCCAGGCCCTGCACCCGATGCGCGCCGAGCGCATCAAGCGCGCCGTCTCCAGCGCCCGCGGCAACCGCCGCTCGGCGATCCGCCAGATCCAGAATGCCCTGCAGACGAGCCTCGACGACGAGGGGTTGCCCGGCACGGTGGTCGGCCGCCAGAAACACCTGCTGTCGATCTACAAGAAGATGCGCGACCAGCGCAAGCCGTTCGCCGAGATCATGGACGTCTTCGGCTTCCGCATCATCACCGACGACGTCGACAGCTGCTACCGTATCCTCGGCGTGGTGCACAACCTCTACAAGCCGGTGCCGGGCCGCTTCAAGGACTATATCGCCATCCCCAAGGCCAACGGCTACCAAAGCCTGCACACCACCCTGTTCGGTTCGAGCGGCATGCCCATCGAGGTGCAGATCCGCACCCGCGAGATGGAGGCGATGGCCAACAACGGCATCGCCGCCCACTGGCTCTACAAGGCCGGCCAGACCGAGCACCCCATCGCCGAGGGCAGCCACGCCCGGGCCCGGGCCTGGGTCAAGGGGCTGCTGGAGATGCAGCGCCACGCCGGGGATTCGCTGGAGTTCATCGAGCACGTCAAGAACGACCTCTTCCCCGACGACATCTACGTCTTCACGCCCAAGGGCGACATCATGGAGCTGCCCCAGGGCGCCACGGTGATCGACTTCGCCTACAGCGTGCATACCGATATCGGCAACAGCTGCATCGCCTGCCGCATCGACCGCCACCTGGCACCGCTCTCCACCCGGCTCGAGAGCGGCCAGACCCTGGAGATCATCACCGCCCCCGGCGCCAAGCCCAACCTGGCCTGGCTCAACTTCGTGATCACTGCCAAGGCGCGCTCGGCGATCCGCCATGCCCTGAAGCACCAGCAGCAGACCGAGGCGGTTCAGCTCGGCCGGCGCCTGCTCAACAAGTCACTGGCCGATTTCGAGACCAGCCTGGAGGAGCTGCCCGGCGGCCCGCTCCACACCCTGCTGGCCGAGCTGGCGCTGAAGCACGAGGAGGCTTTGCTCGAGTCCATCGGCCTGGGCACCCGGGTCGCCCACGTGGTGGCACGCCGGCTGATCGACCTGCATCACGGCGAGGCGCGCGAGACGACGGATCGCCAGGGCCGGCCCCACGGTCCCATCGTGATCAGCGGTGCCGAGGGCATGGTGATCAAGTTCGCCCGCTGCTGTCACCCGCTGCCCGGCGACCCGGTGATCGGCCACCTCTCGGTGGGCAAGGGGATCGTGGTGCATCGCACCGAGTGCCGCAATCTCGGCGAACTGAAGAACGACCCGGACAAGCTGTTCCCCCTGGAGTGGTCCGACGAGATCGACGAGGACTTCCCCGTCGCGCTGCGCCTCGAGGTGGAGAGTCGCCGCGGCCTGGTGGCCGAACTCGCCGGCCTGGTCACCGACGCCGGGGCCAACATCGAGCGCATCGGCATCGAGGAGCGTGACGCCCGGCTGTCGATCGTGCACCTGACCCTGGCGGTGCACGACCGCGTGCACCTGGCCAGGATCATCAAGCGCCTGCGCAACCTGTCCCATATCGGCAGGATCTCGCGCGTCGGCAACTGAGTCATTCCCCCAGCGGCCCGCCCCCGTGGCCACGAGGGCGGGCCACGTATTCATCAGTAACCTCAATCGAACGACAACGCGGAGCATTCCATGAGCAACAAGGCCGTGATCAACACCGACCAGGCGCCCGCCGCCATCGGTCCCTACTCCCAGGCCGTCAAGGCCGGCAACACCGTCTACCTCTCCGGCCAGATCCCGCTGGACCCGGCGACCATGACGATCGTCTCCGACGACTTCGAGGCCCAGGCCCGTCAGGTCTTCACCAACCTCAAGGCCGTCTGCGAGGAGGCCGCCGGCTCGCTCGGCGAGATCGTCAAGATCAACCTCTACCTGGTGGACCTGGACAACTTCGCCATCGTCAACCAGGTGATGGAGGAGTTCTTCAGCGCCCCCTTCCCGGCCCGCGCCGCGGTAGGGGTGAAGGCGCTGCCCAAGGGCAGTCAATTCGAGGCAGAGGCGATCATGGTCATCGGCGATTGAGACTCTTCCTGGCGCTGGTGCCGCCGCCCGCACTGCGGGCGCGGCTCGCGGAACTGGCGGATCTCGCCCACGCCCGCTGCGGCGGCCGGCGCATGCCCGACGCGAGCCTGCACCTGACCCTGGCCTTTCTCGGCGAGGTGCACGAGGCGCAGGCCGTCGCGCTGGGCGGCTGGGTGCGTTCGCTGGAGATCCCCCCCGGCGACTGGCGGCTCGATCGCTGGGGCACTTTCCAGCGCCCGGGAATCGTCTGGGTCGGCAGTCGCCACCCGGATCCGCCCCTCGAGGCCCTGCAGCGTCGCCTGTGGGATGAACTGGCGCCGCGGGGCATCGGGGGTCGCCCCGGCCGTTATATCCCCCACGTCACCCTGCTGCGGCGCGCCCACGCCCTCGAGACCGACGGCCTGCCGGACATCCGGCTCGACTGGTCCTATAATCAGCTTGAGCTTATTCACTCCATCACCGACGCCCGGGGCGCTCGCTATGCCACCCTGGCGCGGTCAGGGAGCCCTTGAACCGCCGGTGGAAAAACAGAGGGAGAAGGGAATGTCCCCCAGGACAGGCAGGGCGATCGTCACCGCGTTGGCGGCACTACTGGGCAGCGCGCCCGCCATGGCCGACTGGTATGTCGCCGCCGGCGCCTCCAGCGAATCCACGGCAGCCCTGACGGTCGAGATCGATCGGATGATCGGGCTCGAGCGCTTCCATCCGCGCCTCGACCTGCGGCTGGCCACCGGCCTGTTGCTGCTGTCCAGCCGCGAGAAGGACGGCAACGCGGCCTGGCTGCTCTCCCCGGCGCTGCGCTACACCTTCGCCGGGGAACGCGGGCTCTTCCTCGAGGGGGGGATCGGTGCGGCCCTGTTCCTCGACACCCGGGTCGAATCACGGGAACTCTCCACCGCCTTCCAGTTCGAGGACCGCCTGGCGCTGGGCATGCCGTGGGCCAGCGGCGAACTCTCGCTGGCCCTGACCCACTACTCCAACGGCGGTATCCGGCGCCCCAACGATGGTTTCGAAACCCTGACGCTGGGCTATCGCTTCTCGCTTTGAGCCCGGTCCCTCGAAGGGATCGGGCGCCCGCTCTCCAGTCGGCGGTTTCGAAACCCTGACGCTGGGCTATCGCTTCTCGCTGTGAGCCCGGTCCCCCGAAGGGATCGGGCGCCCGCTCTCCAGTCGGCGGTTTCGAGACCCTGCCGCTGGGCTATCGCTTCTCGCTGTGAGCCCGGTTCGGCGAAGGGAGCCAGCGCTTCTAGCGCTAGACCTTCTCGGGGGCCAGGAAGCCCCCCTCCTTCAACACCTGGGCATAGCCCTCGCGGTAGCTGGGGTAGCGGAAGACGTAGCCACTCTCGAGCAGTCGGGTGTTGTCGCAGCGCTTGCTGGCCCGCCGACGCAGTGGCGACTGGATGGTCTCGGTGGCCTCGACCTTGAGTTGCCTGGCCAGCCAGGTCATCACCTCGTGCAACGGCGCCGGCTCGCAATCGCTGCCGAGATAGAGCTCATGGAGCGACTCGCCGGCCAGGGCGAGATCGATGAGGTGCGCCAGTACCCCGGCGCAGTCGTCGCGATGGATGCGGTTGGTGTACATGGCCGGGCTGGCCGGGGCGATACGCCCCTCGCTCACCTGACGGATCAAGCGGTCGCGTCCGGGGCCGTAGATGCCCGCGAAGCGCACCACGCTGCCCGGCAGCTCGTGCTCGATCAGCGCCTGCTCGGCCTCGCGCATCAGTTGGCCGGAGAAGCCCGAGGGCGCCGTGGGACTGGTCTCGTCGACCCGCTCGCCATCCTGTTGGGCGTAGACGCTGGTCGAGGAGACGAAGAAGACGTGTCTCGGTGCCTTGTCGCGGGCGGCGTACTCGGCCAGCACCGCCTTGAGGCCATCCGGATAGGCGGCCCGATAGGCCTCCTCGTCGAAGTGGTCGGCGGTGGCCACGTAGACCAGCACATCGGCATCCGGGAGCTCGGCCAGGCTCGCCGCCTCCGTCAGGTCGGCCGAGATGGCCTCGATGCCACTATCTTCACCTGCCAGGGCCGCGGTGTTGCGCCGCACGCCGACCACCCGCTGGCCCGCCTGCCGAAGGTGCCGTCCCAGGGTCGTGCCGATGTCGCCACAACCCAGAATGAGTGTCGTCTTCTTCACCTTTCCTTCGCCCCCTGATAAAAAGTCCCTATTGGCATTATTCTTTCCCTGTGCTTCATGCCCCGTACCTCGGGGCAATACCCGTATCGAGAGGATGCCTACCGGCACCAAGATGACTCTAACAGAACTTCGCTACATCGTAACCCTGGCCCAGGAACGCCACTTCGGTCGCGCCGCCGAGCGCTGCTTCGTGTCGCAGCCGACCCTCTCGGTGGCGGTCAAGAAACTCGAGGAGGAGCTTGGCGTGGCGCTGTTCGAGCGTTCGAAGTCCACCGTCCAGGTCACGCCCATGGGCGAGAAGATCGTCGAGCAGGCCCAGCGCGTGCTGGAACAGAGCAGCGTGATCAAGGAGCTGGCCACGGCCGGACGCGACCAACTGGCCAGCCCGCTGCGCATCGGTGCCATCTATACCATCGGCCCCTACCTGTTCCCGCACCTGGTGCCGGCCCTGGCGGCCAGCGCCCCGCAGATGCCGCTCTACATCGAGGAGGGCTTCACCGGCAACCTGAGGCGCAAGCTGAGAAACGGCGAGCTCGACGCCATCATCATCGCCCTGCCCTTCACCGAGACCGACGTGGTCACCAAGGCCCTCTACGACGAGGAGTTCGAGGTGCTGATCCCGGCCGACCACCCGTGGGTCGAGCGCACGAGCATCGACAAGGAGGCCCTGCTCGACGAGCGCCTGCTGCTGCTGGGCGAGGGCCACTGCTTTCGCGACCAGATCCTCGAGGCCTGCCCGGCGATCAGCCACAAGCTCAACAGTCCCAGCAACACCCTCACCGCCGAAGGCGGCTCGCTGGAGACCATCCGCCATATGGTGGCCTCCAAACTCGGCATCACGGTACTGCCGCGCTCGGCCATCGGCACCGGCCACTACGAGAGCGGCCTGCTGAGCAGCCGGCCGTTCAGCCCGCCGGCCCCATCGCGCACCGTGGCCATCGCCTGGCGGGCCAGCTTCCCGCGGCCCAGGGCCATCGACGCCGTGACCGATGCCATCGCCCGCTGCCGCCAGGCCGAACCCGAGCCGGCATGAGCGCTGACACCAATGCTCTTGACGCGCCGGTCACGTCACTCAAGGGGGTCGGCGAGGCGTTGTCGCTGAAGCTGGCGCGGCTGCGTATCGCCAGCGTGGCCGACCTGCTGTTTCACCTGCCCCTACGCTACCAGGATCGCACCCGCATCACCCCCATCCGCACCCTGCGTGCCGGTCACGAGGCGGTGGTGGAGGGCGAGGTGGTGGCCGGTGAAGTGGTCCGTGGCCGCCGGCGCAGCCTGCTGGTGCGGTTGCGCGACGGCTCCGGCATCCTCAGCCTGCGCTTCTTCCACTTCTCGCCGGCCCAGCAGCAGCAGTTCCATCCCGGCGCGCGAGTGCGCTGCTTCGGCGAGGCCCGCGCCGGGGCCACTGGCCTGGAGCTCTACCACCCCGAGTATCGGTTGCTCGGTACCGGCGCCCCGCCGGTGGAGGATCACCTGACGCCGATCTACCCCACCACCGAGGGACTCCACCAGACCCGATTGCGACCGCTGATCGAGCAGGCCCTCGCGTGCCTCGATGCCGCCCCGGGGGCGCTGCCCGACTGGATTCCCGAAGCGCTGCGCCGGCGTTTCGACCTGCTCGAGCTGCACCACTGCCTGCGAACCCTGCACCAGCCGCCTGCGGAGGCCGACCCAGAACTGCTCGCCAGCGGCCGTCACCCGGCCAGCCGTCGCCTGGCCCTGGAGGAGCTGCTCGCCCACCAGCTCAGCCTGCGCGAGGTGCGCCTGCGCATCCAGGCCGATGGTGCACCCGCCCTGCCCTCGGGACGCAGCCTGCAGGCGCGCTTTCTCACCCAGTTGCCCTTCTCGCTGACCGGCGCCCAACGCCGGGTGCTCGACGAGATCGCCGCCGACCTGGCCCGCGAGGTGCCCATGCTGCGCCTGGTACAGGGCGACGTGGGCTCGGGCAAGACGGTGGTGGCGGCGATGGCGGCGCTGTCGGCCATCGCCGGCGACTGCCAGGCGGCGATGATGGCGCCCACCGAGCTCCTCGCCGAGCAGCACTTTCGCGCCTTTCGTGCCTGGTTCGAGCCGCTCGGCATCGAGGTCGCCTGGCTGGCCGGCAAGCTCAAGGGCAAGGCGCGGCTGGACACCAAGGCGGCGATCCTCGACGGCCGGGCGCGCATGGTGGTGGGCACCCATGCCCTGTTCCAGGGCGATGTCCACTTCCAGCGCCTGGGGCTGGCCATCGTCGACGAGCAGCACCGTTTCGGCGTGCACCAGCGCCTGGCGCTGCGCGAGAAGGGCGAGGCCGGGGGGCTGACGCCGCACCAGCTGGTGATGACCGCCACCCCCATTCCCCGCACCCTGGCGATGAGCGCCTATGCCGACCTGGATGTCTCGGTGATCGACGAGCTGCCCCCCGGCCGCACCCCGGTGAAGACGGTGGTGGTGCCCGACGAGCGCCGTCCCGAGGTGGTGGCGCGTATCCGCCACGCCTGCGCCGAGGGCCGCCAGGCCTACTGGGTCTGCACCCTGATCGAGGAGTCCGAGGCGCTGCAGTGCCAGGCCGCCGAGGCGACCCGCGACGAACTCACCGAGGCGCTGCCGGAGCTTGCCATCGGCCTGGTCCACGGGCGCATGAAGGCCGGCGAGAAGGCCGAGGTGATGGACGCCTTCAAGGCCGGCGAGCTCGACCTGCTGGTGGCCACCACGGTGATCGAGGTGGGCGTCGACGTGCCCAACGCCAGCCTGATGATCATCGAGAACCCGGAACGGCTGGGGCTCTCCCAGCTCCACCAGCTGCGCGGCCGGGTCGGCCGCGGCTCCACCGAGAGCTTCTGCGTGCTGCTCTACCACGGCCCGCTGTCGGCCCACTCCCGGGAACGCCTGTCGGTGATGCGCGAGACCACCGACGGCTTCCGCATCGCCGAGAAGGACCTGGCGCTGCGCGGCCCCGGCGAGGTGCTGGGCACCCGCCAGACGGGGCTCGCCCAGATGAAGATCGCCGACCTGGAGCGCGACGCCGACCTGCTCGAGCGGGTCTCGCCACTGGCCGAGGCACTGCTCGCCAGCCACCCCGAAGCGAGCCGTCCGCTGATCCGCCGCTGGCTGGGCGAGGAGGCCGGGCGCTACGGGCAGGTGTAAACGCCCGGCGCGCGGTTATCTCGCCACCAGCTGCGTCGCCGCCTCGCGCAGCGGGCCCAGCTGACGACCGATCAGCGCCAGCTGGGTCTGCAGCAAGCGGCGCGCCCCCTGGGTCTCCTCACCGGCCAGCCGTTCCAGACGAGCCGTCAGCATCCCGAACGCCTCGTCCTCGCCGGCGACCGGCTCACGCCGGTCCAGGCCGCGGGCCAGGCGCTCGAGCGACGCCTCGATCGCCGTGGCCAGCTCCCCGATCGGGGCATCGCGCGTACCCTCGCCCTCGCCACGATGGGCCCCCAGGGTGGAGAGGTAGTTGAGCAGCGTATGGGAGTGGAGCAGGAAGCGCAGCCCGGTGTCGGCATCCTTGCGGAAGGGCCCGGGCTCCTGCAGCACGTTGCCGAGCAGCGTCGAGAGCTCCGCGTCGGCGTTGTGGGCATTGCGCCGTGCCAGCCGATAGCCGAGATCGTCGCGCTTGCCCTGGTCGTACTGATCGAGGATCGCCCCCAGGTAGGCGCGATTGGCGGCCAGGGCTGCCGCCGCCTGGCGGTGTAGCCGGCGGCCCTGCCAGTCGGGCAGGATCAGCAGCACCGCCAGCCCGGCGATGCCCGCCCCCAGCAGGGTGTCGAACAGTCGCGGCCAGATCAGCCCGAAGCCGTCGCCGACCTGATTGAAACAGCACAACACCATCAGGGTGATCGATGCCGTGGCCAGGGTATAGTGGCGGCCGCGCAGGGCGAAGAAGGCGACCCCGGCGAACACCGCGATGGCGGCCTGCACCAGCGGCGCCGGGAACAGGGTGATCAGCGCCCAGCCTGCCAGCAGGCCGAGCACCGTGCCCTGGATGCGCTGCCACAGGAAGCGCCGGGTAGCGCCGAAGCTGGGGCGACAGACGAATACGCTGGTCAACAGGATCCAGTAGCCCTGGGTGGGATGGATCAGGTGCAGGACGCCGTAGCCGGTCACCAGGGTCACGGTCAGGCGCAGGGCGTGGCGGAACACCGGCGAACCCGGCGTCAGCTGGGCGAGAATGCGCTCGCGAACGTCCTTCACGCCGCGGGGAGTGCGATCGTAGAGAGTGTCGTCGCCGCCCTCCGCCCCGAGCTCGGGCTGCTGGGCTCCGGCCAGGGCGCGCTCCAGGGTCGCCAGGTTGGCGACCAGCGCCTCCAGGGAGTGCAGCAGGTCACGCCACTCGGGGCGTCCCTGGGCCCGCAGGTGAGCCACCGAGGCGTCGAGATCCTCCAGGGCCCGCCCACTCTGGGCATGGTCGAAGGAGCGATTGAGCAGTAGCGCCCGGCTCAGCGCCTTGCAGGCCCGCCCCTGCTGGTCGAGCAGGCGCTGGGCGCGGAACAGCACGTCATGGTGGAAGAAGGCCGCGGCCAGGTCGACATAGGGATAGTGGGTGGAGCTGGCACGCTCGTGGATGTCCTGGGCGATGAAGTAGAGGTGGAGGTAACGGTCCAGCTTGCCGCCGTCGCGCTGGCCCGGCAGGCGCCGGAAGAGCATCTCCTTGGCCTGATTGAGCGCCTCGACCACCCGACCGTTCTGTCGCGCCAGCGCCAGGCGGCGGGCCTCCACGTCGAGATCGCGGAGCGGCTCGAACAGCGCCGACTTGAGCACCAGATAGCGGGCGAGTTCGCGGAACACCTGCGCCAGGGCCTGCTTGAGGGGCTGGCGCGAGAAGAGCGCGCTCCACACCACCGAGATCGCGCCATACCAGGCGGCCCCCGCCACCAGCAGCGCCGGCTCGTGCCACAGCTCGTCGAGGGCGGCGCCGCCACGCTGCTCGAGACCGATCATGGTGTAGATCGCCAGGATCAGCGTCGCACTGGCGATGGTCGCGTAGCGCTGGTTCACCGCACCGAGCATGGTCATGGCGAAGGTCGAGAGCGCCAGGCCGGTGGCGAAGAGCCAGGGCCGGTCGAACAGCAGCTCGACGGCCAGCGCCGCCACCGTGAAGCACCCCAGGGTTACCAGCAGCGCCCGCAGCCGGTCCTGCCAGTTGTCGTCGGTCTCGGCCAGGGCGCTGGCGATGATGCCCAGGAACAGAGGGATCAGGCTGGCCATGTCGCCACGCCACCAGCACAGCACCATCACCCCGGCCAGGGCGATGAACACTCGCAGGCTGTAGGCGAAGGGCTCCAGGGTCCAGAGGTGTCGCAGGGCTTGGGAGAGGGGAGTCGACGGCATACGTTCCGGTCGTGGCGGTCAGCGCGAGGGCGAGCGCCGCAGAAATCAGACGTTAGTATAAGCCACTACGGCGTGTCGCGGGGACCGAGCCGTACGCTGTCCGCTCCTCGCCTAGAGATGCCTGAGCAGCTTCTGCAGTTTCTGCAGGTCGCCGGAGTCGCCGACCAGACGCACCTTGCCGGCGATCATGCCGTCGAGGAACGCCTGCTGGGTGGGCTTCTTCATGATCCTGAGGGCCGTGGCCTCGTCCTCGAAACGCAGCTCGAGATCGAGATCCACCGGCAGCCCCGCCCCCGCCCGGATCCCGCGGGGCGACATGCGGTAGAAGCGGGCGACGGAGAGATCCTCGGTGGCGATGCCCCAGTCGAGGCCTCGCATTTCGGTGAGCAGTTCGCGGAAGCGGGGCTTGCGGCGCAGGGCGCGCTTGAGCAGCAGTCCCAGCAGCCAGAGCATCAGTCGCAGCTTCATGTCGGTTCCGCCGCCCGGGGGGTGAAGGGGGATCGGCCTGCGGCCCGCGTTTCCGCGGGCCGTTGTATAGCACCGCCTTACTTGGCGACGGCGTCCTTGAGCCCCTTGCCCGGCTTGAAGGCCACGGTCTTGCTGGCCGGAATCTTGAGCGGGGCTCCGGTCTGGGGGTTCTTGCCGGTCCGAGCGGCACGCTCGCGTACGGTGAAAGTACCGAAACCGATCAACGAGACATCCTGTCCCTGGGACACGCTGCCGGTGATCTCGTCGAGGATGACGTTGAGCACCTGGCTCGCCTTGTCCTTGGAGAGATCGGCACGCTCGGCAATCGCCGCAGCGAGTTCTGGTTTACGCATACAGCCCTCCTGGTATTGGCTTGAGTCCCGACGAAATCGCTCGCCGGTGTTGTTGTTGATATCTGAGTCGATGAAACCCTGCTCCTGCATCACTCGCATGCGGCCTCCCCGCAACACTCGCCTTCGCCACGGGCGACGGGCCCACGGGATGACGACATGCGAATGACACCTACCAGCAACGGTGCAGCAGACCCGGCCAGATCGCCGGAGGCGCCGTCGTTGACGACACTAGCCTAGCAACGGCGGGGCCGCCCGCGCCAGTTCGACTTTCCGACGGACGCAGGCTCCTGTCAACGCAAAACCGATCAAACGTCCGTCCTCGGCCTCGGCGAAGGCGGCCAGATCGCCGCCTTGGCCCTCGATGCGCCAGCGTGCCGGCGCTCGCGTGGGCGGCAGCGCCACCACCGGCAGCAACGGCGTCTTGACCAGCACCGGCCAGGCCCCATAGGCCACCGGCGTGGGGGTCCCGGCAAGGGTCCTGGCCAGGGCCTTGGCACCGGCCTGCAGCGGCAGGACGAACATCGCGTTGATCCCGTCGACGCAGGCCACGTCGCCCAGCGCAAAGATCCCCCGGGCCGAGGTGGCGAGCAGGCGGTCGGTATGGATCCCCTTGACACCGACCTCGAGGCCTGCGGCCTCGGCCAGGGCGGCACGCGGCCGCAAGCCGGTGGCCACCAGCACCAGGTCGGCCTCGAGCCGGCTACCGTCGTCCAGTGCCAGCCCGACCTCGCTGCCCAGCGTCTCGAATGCGGCCAGGGTGCGTCCCAGGCGAAGGCGCATGCCGGCGCCGGCGAAGGCCTCGCCCAGGGCCCGGCCCAGCGGCTCCGGCAACAGCCGTGGCAAGGGAGCACGCTCCGGCGCCACGAGGCTCACCCGATGGCCGCCGGCGATCAGGTCGTTGGCGAACTCGCAGCCCACCAGGCCGACACCGACGATCGCCACCCGTGCCGGGCGGCCGAGTGCCGTCAAGGCGGCGTGAAAGCCCCGGTAGTCGTCCAGGTCGTTGATGGTGAAGATGCGATCGTGCAGCGCCTGGGGAATATCGAAGGGCAGTGCCGGGGCCGCCCCGGTGGCCAGCACCAGCTCGCTCCAGGCCAGCGTCTCGGCGCCGATGCTCAGGGTACGGGCCCGTGGCTCGATGGCATCGACCCGGGTATGGGTGCGCACCACGGCCCCCAGCCGGTCGGCCACTTCCAGCGCCGAGCGAGTCGCCAGGCGCTCCGGGGGCAGATGCTTGGCGAAGCCGGTGGAGAGCAGCGGCTTCGAGTAGTCGTCGCCACCGTCGGCGGTGATCAGGGTGACGGGGCGCTCGGCGTCCAGGGCCCGCAACTGGCGGAGCAGGCCGAAGCCCGCCATGCCGGAGCCGATGATGGTGAGGGGTGCGCTCATGGAATTCCTTGCACGATTGCCGCCGGACGCTTGCGCCGGGCTGCCACAGGGAAGCGTGTCGGAACGACATGTTACACTATGCGCCCCCCGGCCGACCTGGATAGACAACGTGACGCGGAGCGACCCGGTGCACGACGACCAGACGCCCGAGACCCGCCCCCCTCCCGGCTGGCGGCCCCTGGCGGCGGCCCGTCCGGCGATGAGCCCCGACTGGTGGCGGTGGGTCGCCTCACGCGACTCCCTCACCGCGCGCTTGATCGCCGCCGGCGGCGAGCGGCGCTTCCGGGTCCGGCTGCTCGACCAGCGGCTGATTCGCCCCCGGCACGACGAGGCCCGGGTACTGGGCCTTCCCTACCCCCGCCTTGCCTGGTGCCGCGAGGTCGCGCTCTGCCTCGACGGGCACCCCTGGGTGGTGGCCCGCTCGGTGGCACCGTTGGCCCGGTTGCGTGGCCAACGCCTCGAGCGGCTCGGCGAGCGTTCGCTGGGCAGCTGGCTGTTCCGCCAGCCGGGCCTGGAGCGCAGCCCCATCGAGATCACCGCCGCACCGCCGCCCTTCCATGCGGCCAGCGGCCCCTGGGGGCGACGCTCGGTGTTCCGCCACGGCCGCTTCGCGGTCCTGGTGCAGGAGTTCTTTCTCGAGCGCATGGCAGATGACCTGGGGCTGCCTTCGCGCTAGGCTCCGTGGCAGCCAAACCGGATATCACGAGGACGAGATGGACCGATCCCTGATGCGCCCCAAGGGCCTGGCCCGAGTGCCCGACTTCCTGCACCTGACGCGCCTCGACCGCCCGATCGGCACCTGGCTGCTGATGTGGCCCACCCTCTGGGCCCTGTGGTTCGCCGCCGAGGGCGTGCCCGGCCGCGACGTGCTGCTGATCTTCGTCGCCGGGGTCTACCTGATGCGTGCCGCCGGCTGTGTGGTCAACGACTATGCCGACCGCCACTTCGACGGCCACGTCAAGCGCACCAGGCACCGCCCCCTGGCCACCGGGCGTATCAGCGAGGGCGAGGCCCAGGCGCTGTTCCTGCTCCTGGTGATCGCCGCCTTCGTGCTGGTCTGGTTCACCAACCCGTTCACCGTGATGCTCTCTCTGGTGGGCGTGGTGCTGGCCTTCATCTACCCCTTCATGAAGCGCTACACCCACCTGCCGCAGCTGTTCCTGGGCGCCGCCTTCTCCTGGGCGATCCCCATGGCCTTCGGCGCGGTGCTGGGACGGGTCCCGGCCGAGGCCTGGCTGCTGTTCCTCGCCAACGTGGCCTGGACCGTGGCCTACGACACCGAATACGCCATGGTCGACCGCGACGACGACCTGAAGATCGGCATCAAGTCCACCGCCGTGCTGTTCGGCCACGCCGACCGGCTGATGATCGGCCTGCTGCAGGGGCTGACGCTGGTGTTGCTGGGCTGGGCCGGCTCACGCCTGGCGCTGGGCGGCTTCTTCTGGGTGGGGCTGGCGGCCATGGCGGCGACCTTCATCCATCAGCAGTTCCTGATCCGTCACCGGGATCGCGAGCGCTGCTTCCAGGCCTTCCTCAACAACCACTGGTCGGGCCTGGTGGTGTTCGCCGGTATCGCGCTCAGCCTCTGGCCGGCGCTGGAGGGCGGCTGAGCCTGGCGCGGCACGGCACTGTCACGTTATTGTCACAAGGACATGCTGTCATCGTCATCGACCCGTCATTGACCACGAGGCCCCGGGATGACCGCCAAGACCGTTCTGATCGTCGATGATGAAGCACCGATCCGCGAGATGATCGCGGTGGCACTGGAGATGGCCGACTATCGCGTGCTCGAGGCCGACAACGCCCAGGCCGCCCACGCCATGGTCGTCGACCACCAGCCCGACCTGCTGCTGCTCGACTGGATGATGCCCGGCACCAGCGGCATCGAGCTCGCCAGGCGCCTCAAGCGCGAGGAGGCCACCGCCGAGTTGCCGATCATCATGCTCACCGCCAAGGGCGAGGAGGACAACAAGATCCAGGGCCTCGAAGCCGGCGCCGACGACTACATCACCAAGCCCTTCTCGCCGCGGGAGCTGGTGGCGCGCCTCAAGGCCGTGCTGCGTCGCTCCACGCCGCGGGGCGTGGAGGATCCGGTGGAGGTCGACGGACTGCTGCTCGACCCGGTCAGCCACCGGGTCAGTTCCGCCGGCCGCGCCCTGGAGATGGGGCCCACCGAGTACCGCCTGCTGCAGTTCTTCATGACCCATCAGGAGCGCGCCTACACTCGCAGTCAGCTGCTCGACCAGGTGTGGGGCGGCAATGTCTATGTCGAGGAGCGTACCGTGGACGTGCATATCCGCCGCCTGCGCAAGGCACTGGGCGACGCCCACCAGCATCTGATCCAGACCGTGCGCGGCACCGGCTACCGTTTCTCCGCCAAGGGTTGACGTGCGCCCCTGGAGCCGTGAACTCTGGCGCCTGGGCCTGCTCGCCGGCATCGGCGCCCTGGCAGGCTGGACGTTCTCGGCCCCCGGCCTCGGACTCGCCGCCGGCCTGGCCCTCTGCCTGCTCCACCACCTGCGCCAACTGCACGCCCTGCGCACCTGGCTGACCCACAACCCCCATGCCGATCCCCCCGCCGCCAGCGGCCTGTGGGGCGAGCTGTTCGACCGCCTCTACCGTTACCAGAAGGGCCAGCGCCTCACCCAGAGCCGGCTGCGCAGCACCCTCAAGCGCATCCAGGAATCCTCCGAGGCGATGCACGACAGCGTGGTGATGCTCGACCGTCACGGCGATCTGGAGTGGTGGAACAGTGCCGCCACACGGATGCTCGGCCTGGAGGCCGCCCACGACCGTGGCCAGCACGTCACCAACCTGATCCGCGACCCGCGCTTCGTCGACTACTTCCACGCCCGCGATTACCGCGAGCCGTTGACCCTGCCCTCGCCGATCGACGAACGGCTGATCCTGCAGTTCCAGATCACCCTCTACGGCGACGACGAGCGGCTGCTGATGGCCCGCGACATCACCCGCCTGCACCGCCTGGAGGAGATGCGCCGCGATTTCGTGGCCAACGTCTCCCATGAGCTGCGAACGCCCCTGACCGTGCTGACCGGCTATCTGGAGACCTACCACGACCTGGTCGAGGGCCTCCCTCCGCGCCTGGTCCGCGGCCTGTCCCGGATGCAGGAGCAGACCACGCGCATGCAGAACCTGGTCAACGACCTGTTGCTGCTCTCGCGGCTGGAGATCGACCAGGGCGGCGACGACCACGCGCCCCTGGCCATGGACACCCTGCTGGAGAGCGTACGCCGCGATGCCGAGGCGCTCTCCGCCGGGCGCCAGCGAATCACCGTGGAGGTCGAGGAAACGCGGCGACTGATCGGCAGCGAGCAGGAGATCCGCAGCTCCATCTCCAACCTCGCCTTCAACGCCGTGCGCTACACCCCCGAGGGGTGCCGGGTCACCCTGCGCTGGAGGCCCCACCCCCAGGGCGCCTGCCTGGAGGTGGAGGACGACGGCGACGGCATCGACCCGGTGCATCTCCCCCGGCTCACCGAACGCTTCTACCGGGTCGACAAGGGGCGCAGCGCCGCCAGCGGCGGCACCGGCCTGGGCCTGGCCATCGTCAAGCACGTGCTGTTGCGCCACGACGCCCGCCTGGAGATCGACTCCCGCCCCGGCCACGGCGCCCTGTTCCGCTGCGTTTATCCGGCCGCCCGCCTGGCGGCACCCGCCGCCGTCGCCCCGGCCAGTCCACGCGGCTCGCTCGATCCCGCGCCCTAGGCACCCTCGCTGTCGCCGTGGTGGCTACTTGTGTATGATCCGAGTATAGGCTTGTTTTTTATCGATTTTCCGAAAGGGCCCATGGCGTGCCATGGGCAGGCGATCGGAGCGGAACGCCAGCGACACACGGGCTGGCGGCAAGGTACCCCCAGATGGCAAGAAAACAGGATGAAATACGGCGCCACAATCGGGGGAAAATCTTGCTTGCCGCCGAGCGCGTCTTCGCCGAGAGAGGCTACGCCGGCGCCTCGATGGGCGACATCGCCAGACTCGCCGAACTTCCCAAGTCCAACGTGCACTACTACTTCGCCACCAAGGAAGTGCTCTACCGCGAGGTGCTGCTGGAGCTGCTGGAGGTCTGGAAGCAGGATGCGCTGTGCTTCGAACTCTACGACGACCCACGCATCGTGCTCTCGACCTATATCCGCGCCAAGATGATGCACTCCCGCAACCGCGCCCACGGCTCCAAGGTGTGGGCGGCAGAGGTGATGCAGGGTGCCCCGATCCTGCAGGAGCACCTGCGCGACAACCTCTACGAGTGGGCCAAGCTCAAGGAAGCCAAGATCCGCGAGTGGATCGAGGCGGGCGCGATCCTGCCGGTGGAGCCCTCCCACCTGCTCTACATGATCTGGGCCTCGACCCAGCACTACGCCGACTTCGATCACCAGATCGCCCTGCTCAACGACGACCGCCCCCTCGATGACATGCAGTTCGAGAAGGCGGTCCAGTCGGTGATCTCGGTGATACTGCGCGGTATCGGCCTGACCCCCTAGCAGCCTGTCGGACTTAACGCTGATCTACTGCGAAACCCGGGCTTTCGGCCAATTTCACTCGATCTGATTCGTTAAATAGCTCGCTATTCGCCTCATCAGATCGATAAACTTGACTCGAAATCCGTATTTCTCGCGACGATCGGTCAAGTCCGACAGGCTGCTGGGCGACGAGCTCCGGTGTCGTCAGCCGGCCCGGCGGAAGGGATTGCGCGGGTCCTGATCCCAGCTCAGGTAGGGCTTGCCGGTTTCCTGGGGCAGCATGGTGATGCAGTCCTGCACCGGGCAGGTGATCTGGCACAGGTTGCAGCCCACGCACTCCTCCTCGATCACCTCGTAGCGCCGTGCACCGCCGGGGTCGACCCGCTTGGCGATCGACTGGTGCGAGGTGTCCTCGCAGGCGATGTAGCAGCGCCCGCACTGGATGCACGACTCCTGGTCGATGTGGGCGATGGTCCGGAAGTTCATGTCGAGGTGCTTCCAGTCGGTGGTGTTGGCCACCGCCCTGCCGGAGAACGCCTCGATCGAGCGGTAGCCCTTCTCGGCCATCCAGCGCGACAGCCCGTCCTTCATCTCCTCGACGATGCGGAAGCCGTCCAGCATGGCGGCGGTGCACACCTGCACGCTGCCGGCACCGAGCGCCACGAACTCCGCGGCATCGCGCCAGCTGGAGATGCCGCCGATGCCCGAGATCGGCAGGTCGCGGGTGGGGGCATCGCGGGCGATCTCGGCGACCATGTTCAGCGCGATGGGCTTGACCGCGCTGCCGCAGTAGCCGCCGTGGGTGCTCTGCTCGCCCACGGTGGGCCTGGCGACCATGGCGTCGAGGTCGAGACTGGTGATCGAGTTGATGGTATTGATCAGCGACACCGCATCGGCCCCGCCGCGCAGGGCGGCCTGGGCGGCCACACGGATGTCGGTGATGTTGGGGGTCAGCTTGACGATCACCGGCTTGGCGTAATACCGCTTGCACCAGCGGGCGACCTGCTCGATCAGGTCGGGATTCTGGCCCACCGCGGCGCCCATGCCACGCTCGGGCATGCCGTGGGGACAGCCCAGGTTGAGCTCGATGCCGTCGGCCCCGGTGGCCTCCACCAGCGGCAGGATATGCTGCCACGCGGCCTCCTCACACGGGACCATGATCGACACGATCAGCGCGCGGTCCGGCCACGCCTGCTTGACCGCAGTGATCTCGCGCAGGTTGACCGCCAGCGGACGGTCGGTGATCAGCTCGATGTTGTTGAAACCGAGCACCTCGCGGTTCCTGCCGAAGTGCGCCGAGTAGCGCGACGAGACGTTGACCGCGGGCGGATCCTCGCCGAGGGTCTTCCACACCACGCCGCCCCAGCCGGCCTCATAGGCGCGCACCACGTTGTAGGCCTTGTCGGTGGGGGGGGCCGAGGCCAGCCAGAAGGGGTTGGGGGCCTTGATACCGGCGAAGTCGATGGACAGATCGACGCCATTGACGAGCCCGGTGTCGGGCCCTTGGGGAAGAGTCGTCATGCGGCCTCCTGCTTGGCCAAGAGATCCTGGTGGATGGCGTGGGCGGCGAGCTTGCCGTGCTGCACGGCCTGGACGGTGAGGTCCTGGCCGGGGGCCACGCAGTCGCCGCCGGCATAGACCCCCGGCAGCGAAGTGCGAAACGCCGCGTCGACCCGGATGCGCTCGCCGTCGCGGGCCAGTTCGCTGGCCGCCGGGTCGCCGAGGCTGGCGCCGTCGAAGCCCTGGCCGATGGCCCCGAACACGGCGTCGGTGGCGAGCTCGAAGGTCTCGCCGGTGCCGACCAGCCGTCCCTCGGCGGTGCGGGTCTTCTCGAAGCGCATGCCGGCCACGCGCCCCCCGGCGTCGAGCAGCACTTCCACTGGCTGCGCCCAGGTCACCATGCGCACGCCATTGGCCTTGGCGATCTCCTGCTCATGGCCGGTGGCCGACATGGCCTCGACGCCACGGCGATAGACCAGGGTCACCTCGTCGGCGCCCAACCGGGCCATCTGCGTCGCCATGTCGATGGCGGTGTTGCCGGCGCCGATCACCACGCAGCGCCGGGCCAGCGGCAGCCGGGTCAGGTCGTCGGCCTGACGCAACTCCTTGATATAGCTCACCGCCGGGGCCAGCCCCGGGGCATCCTCGCCGGTCAGCCCCAGCCAACGGCTGGTGCCCAGGCCGAGGCCCAGAAACACGCCGTCGTAATCGGTGCGAAGTCGCGCCAGGCTCAGGTCATGGCCCAACCGCTGACCATGACGGATCTCGATGCCACCGATCTCGAGCAGGAATTCCACCTCCTGGCGGGCGAAGTCATCGGTCATCTTGTAGCGGGCGATGCCGTACTCGTTGAGGCCTCCAGGCTTGGCCTCGGCCTCGAAGATGGTCACCCGGTGGCCGAACATCGCCAGGCGGTGGGCACAGGCCAGGCCTGCCGGGCCGGCACCGACCACCGCCACATGGCGACCGCTGTCGGCGGCGCGCTCGAACGGATGCGCGTCGAAGCGCATATGATCGGTGGCGTGGCGCTGCAGCAGGCCGATCAGTACCGGCTGGCACTCGGCGTCTTGGTTGCGCACGCAGCTCCGCTCGCAGAGGATCTCGGTGGGACAGACCCGGGCGCAGCTGCCGCCGAGGATGTTCTGCTCGAGGATGGTGTGCGCGGCGCCGTTGATATTGTGCTCGCCGATCTGGCGGATGAAGCGCGGGATATCGATGTCCGACGGGCAGGCCTCGATGCAGGGGGCGTCGTAGCAGTACAGGCAACGCTGACTCTCGATGATTGCCTGGCGCTGGGTCAGCGGTGGATGCAGGTCGCTGAAGTTGGCCTCCAGCGCCTGGGGTGACATGCCCGGACGATCGGCGAGCGCATCGCCGACCCGGGGCAGATGGGTCAGGTCATGATTCACGGTGGTTACCTCTGTTGTTGTCGTGGGCCTGTCGGGGGCCTGCTTCTAGGAGCGTTTCACCGGCTTGGGCGCATTGAGCTCGGCGCGGCGTTCCAGCAGTTCATACACCCCCGGGTAGGCCGGCCGCTCGAGGTAGCGACCCGCGCCACGCTCGGCGCGCAGCTCACCGTCGCGCCACACCCATTTGCCGCGGCTGACGGTGTGGCGCGGAATGCCGCGGACCGTCTTGCCCTCGAAGATGTTGAAGTCGACGTTCTGGTGGTGGGTCTCGGCCGAGATGGTGCGGGTGCCCGCGGGGTCCCACACCACCAGGTCGGCGTCGGCGCCCACCTGCACCGCCCCCTTGCGCGGGTAGAGGTTGAAGATCCTGGCGGTGTTGGTGGAGGTCAGGGCGACGAACTCCTGCATCGACAGCTTGCCGCTGTTCACGCCCTCCTCCCACAACACCGCCATGCGATCCTCGACCCCGGCAGTCCCGTTGGGGATCCGGGTGAAGTCCTCGCGTCCGGCGGCCTTCTGCTCGGCGCAGAAGCAGCAGTGATCGGTGGCGGTGGTCTGCAGGTTGCCGGACTGCAGGCCGTGCCACAGCGCCTCCTGGTGGCCCCTGGGCCGGAACGGCGGGCTCATCACATGCGCCGCGGCGCGCCCCCAGTCGGGGTCGAGATAGACGCTGTCATCGAGCACCAGGTGGCCGGCCAGGCACTCGCCGTAGACCGGGTGGCCCTGCCGGCGGGCATAGGCGATCTCGTCGACGGCGTCCCGGGTCGAGACGTGTACCAGGTAGATCGGCGCGCCCAGCGTGCTGGCGATGCGGATCGCCCGGCTGGCGGCCTCGCCCTCGACCTGGGGCGGGCGCGACAGGGGGTGCGCCTCCGGCCCGGTCATGCCCTCGGCGAGCAGCTTCTGCTGCATGTGGTAGACCAGCTCGCCGTTCTCGGCATGCACGGTGGGCACCGCACCGAGTTCCAGGCAGCGCGAGAAGCTCTCCACCAGGATGTCGTCGGTGGCCATGATCGCGCCCTTGTAGGCCATGAAGTGCTTGAAGCTGTTGACGCCGTGCTCACGCACCAGGGTCCCCATCTCCTCGCGGACGCTGTCGTCCCACCAGGTGATGGCGACGTGGAAGGCGAAGTCGGCGGCGGCCTTCTCGGCCCAGCCCTGCCAGGTCTCGAAGGCCTCCAGCAGCGACTGCCCGGGGCTCGGGATCACGAAGTCGATGATCGAGGTGGTGCCGCCGGCCAGGGCGGCGGCGGTGCCGGTATAGAAGTCCTCGCTGGCCACGGTGCCCATGAACGGCAGCTGCATATGGGTGTGGGGGTCGATGCCGCCGGGCATCACATACATGCCACCGGCGTCGATCACCTCGCAGCCTGCCGGGGTGTCGAGGTCGGCGCCGATGGCCTGGATCTTGCCGTCGTCGCAGAGGATATCGGCGCGGTAGGTGTCGCTATCGGTGACCACGGTGCCACCGCGAATCAAGAGGGTCATGGGGGGTCTCGCTCGATTGTCGTTGTGGTGGGGGACTCGCCGTCGGGTCACTCCCCGTCGGTCAGGCGCGCATAGGCCTCCGGTCGGCGGTCGCGGAAGAACTGCCAGTTGTTGCGCACCTCGCGGACCATCTCGAGGTCGATCTCGTGAATCAGCAGTTCGTCGTCCTTGTCGCTGGCCTGGGCTTCGATCTGGCCGCGGGGGTTGACGATGTAGCTCGAGCCGTAGAATTCGCCGATGTTCCAGGGGGCCTCGGTGCCGACCCGGTTGATGGCGGCAATGAAGCAGCCGTTGGCGGCGGCGGAGGCCGGCTGCTCGAGTTCCCACAGGTACTGGGAGAGCCCGGCCACCGTCGCCGAGGGGTTGAAGATCACCTCGGCACCGTTGAGCGCCAGGGCGCGCCAACCCTCGGGGAAGTGGCGGTCGTAGCAGATGTAGACGCCGATCCTGCCGTAGGCGGTATCGAACACCGGCCACTCGGACCTGCCGGGCTTGAAGTAGAACTTCTCCCAGAAGCCGGCGACCTGGGGGATATGGGTCTTGTGGTACTTGCCCAGGTAGCTGCCATCGGCATCGAATACCGCGGCGGTGTTGTAGTAGACACCGGTCACGGTCTCTTCAAAGACCGGCACGATCATTACCATGCGGTGCTCGGCGGCGAGCCTCTGCATCATCCGGCAGGTCGGGCCCTCGGGCACGCGCTCGGCGGCGGCGTACCACCTGGGGTCCTGGCTGGGACAGAAATAGGGCTGGTTGAAGACTTCCTGGAAGCACAGCACCTGCACACCGGCATCGGCGGCCTGCTGGATCAGCGGCAGGTGGGCCTCGTTCATGGCCTCGCGAATCGCCTCCGGCTCGAGGTCGGTACTGGCCTTGAGACCCATCTGGATCAGGCCGATTTTCATCTTCTGCATGGTGGCTCACCCGAATCGTAGTTGTTGTCGGACCCTGGAGGACCGGAAGGTGGACCTCACGCCCCCTGGGGCTGGGTTAAAAAAGCTGTCTCAAGAGACAGCTTTTTGAAGCTAGACCCTTGCAAGGGACTCCTGCAAGTCATTTTTTCCTTTCGCTTCACCTTCCTTCAAGTCATTGTATTCAAAGAGTAATCCTGGATTTCAGCGGTTCTCTTCACCAAGCGGGTGAGCGGCTGCACCCGCATGAAGCCCCGTCAAATTCTCCACAAATAATAATAAAAACAAGTAGTTAATAAAAATAACCGAGGATTTTATTTAGACGGCTAATCGACCTTGAACCATGATGAAAACTGACTAGCCTGTCATGAAGCGTGAAAACATCCACGGTATCGGGAGCCGTTACGCAGGCCTTCCGGCCTTCTGAATTCCTGTCGATATCGTCAGTTTTTTCTGGAATTCATCGAGT
Organism: Halomonas kalidii; assembly: GCF_030010475.1. Classification (NCBI taxonomy): domain Bacteria; kingdom Pseudomonadati; phylum Pseudomonadota; class Gammaproteobacteria; order Oceanospirillales; family Halomonadaceae; genus Halomonas; species Halomonas kalidii. The sequence goes on from NZ_JASCQN010000054.1 coordinate 208,564, forward strand.
TGCTGCCCATGCCCGAAGGAGGCGCGAAGGGTACCGTGACGCCCTGGCTCCGCCTTGGCAGCAACTGGGCACGCTTATTGCCTCGTGTTTGGCACGGTCGCCAGCCAGGCATGGTGAAATCATCCAGTGACGAGGAGAACAACAATGACCGCCAAGTCATCGAAGATGTTGAACAAGCAAGGCCTGATCGAACTCGAGGTGGGCGATGACGTCCGCGACAGCCCACGCTTCAACGCCGATATCGCCCCGACCAAGGCGCACGAACGCACCTGGTCGAAATGGAACATCGCCGCCCTGTGGGTGGGAATGTCGATCTGTGTGCCGACCTACACCCTGGGCGGGGTGCTGACCGCCTACTTCGGCCTCAGCGTCGGCGAGGCCCTGTTCGCGATCCTGCTCGCCAACGTGATCGTACTGATCCCGCTGACCCTCAATGCCTTCCCCGGCACCCGGTTCGGCATCCCCTTTCCGGTGGTACTGCGCTCGTCGTTCGGCATCCTCGGCTCGAATGTGCCGTGCCTGATCCGGGCGCTGGTCGGCTGTGGCTGGTTCGGCGTACAGACCATGTTCGGGGGCCTGGCCATTCACCTGCTGCTCTCGGCGATCTTCCCCCCCTGGCGGGCGCTGGAGGGCGTCGGCGAGGTGATCGGCTTCTTCGTCTTCGGGGCCATGAACCTCTACGTGGTGATTCGCGGCGCCGAATCGATCAAGTGGCTGGAGACGCTGGCGGCCCCGCTGTTGCTGGCGGTGGGTGTCGGCTTGATGTTCTGGGCCTGGCCGCACATGTCGATGACCGAGCTGTTGGCGCAGCCGCCGTCGCGCCCCGAGGGGGCGCCGGTCTACGGCTATTTCTTCGCCGGGCTGACCGCCATGGTCGGTTTCTGGGCCACGCTGTCGTTGAACATTCCCGATTTCAGCCGCTTCGCCCGAAGCCAGAAGGACCAGATCGTCGGCCAGGTACTGGGCCTGCCGCTGACCATGTTCTTCTTCGCCGCCCTGGGGGTGGTGATGACCGCCGCCTCGGCGTCGCTGGTGGGCCAGACCGTCGCCGACCCGGTCAACCTGATCGGCATGATCGACAATCCGTTCTGGGTGAGCATCGCTATGGTCCTGATCATCGTGGCGACCCTGTCCACCAATACGGCGGCCAATATCGTCTCGCCGACCAACGATTTCCAGAACGTGGCGCCGACGCTGGTCGACCACACCCGTGGGGTGCTGATCACCGGCCTGGTGGGGGTGCTGCTGATGGGCTACGACCTGCTCCAGAAGGCCGGCATCATCGCCTCCGGCGTCTCGCTGGAAAGCATGTATTCCAATTGGCTGCTGGGGTATTCCAGCCTGCTGGGGCCGATCGCCGGGATCATGGCGGTGGACTATTTCCTGATCAAGCGCCAGCAGCTCGACGTGCCGAGCCTGTATCGGGATGGGCAGGCCTACCCGGCCGTCAATGTCGCCGGCTTCATCGCCTTCGGCATACCGGTGTCGCTGACCCTCCTGTCGCTGACCACCGGCACCCTGTACTGGTTCTACGACTACGGCTGGTTCACCGGCTCGCTCCTCGGGGCGGTCATCTACTACGTGGCCAGCCTGTTGCTGTCACCGCTGCCGGCCGTCACCGCGGCCACCGGCATAGAGATCGACAAGCTGCCCTGACCCCTGGGCCGGCGGGCTTCCCTGCCCCGTGGCGTCTCGCCGCGGGGCAGCTCCGCCTCAGTGATGGTGATCCGCCGCGTCCCCGCTGCCCTCCCGGGCGCCCTGTACCCAGACCTCCACCTCGATCTCGCCGCGTTCGGCGAACTCCAGGGTCAGCGGGAAGCGCTCGCCCTCGTTGAGCGGGGTGACGAGGTTCATCAGCATCAGGTGATAACCGCCGCCCGGACGCATGGTCTGGAGGGTGCCGGCGGGGATATCGATCCGTTCGACCCGGCGCATCCGCATCACGCCGTCGTCCATGGACATGTCATGAAACTCGACCGTCTCGCTCGCCGGACTGCGGGCGCCCACCAGCACGGCGGGCTCATCACCCTCCACGCCGATGTCCACATAGGCCGCGCCGTGGGGCACGCCGGGCGGTGCCGGTGTGGCGAAGGGGTGGCTGACCCGCACGTCATCCAGGCGATAGTCGTGGGCCGTGGCGACGGTGGAGAGCACCAGGCCGGCGGCCAGCAGCAGGGAGGCGATCACGCGCATCTTGCATGGGTCCTTGTCGGTGTTGGGGTTTGCCTGAGGATAGCAGGTCGCTCCGGGGAGGCCGCTCAATGCGGCGAAAGATCGCACTGGCCACGATAGTGGCGTTCCCACATCAGCACCGCGGCGGCCACGGCGCCGGGCAGCAGGAAGAGGTTGGCCAGCGGGATCCAGGTGATCAGGGTCACCCAGCCGCCGTAGCTCAGCGTCGGCCACCAGCGGGCGGCGAGGCGGCGGCGCATGTCGGCGAAGCTCACCTTGTTGTTGTCCATGGGATAGTCGAGGTAGGTGATGGCCATGATCCAGGCCGAGAAGGCCAGCCACAGCAGCGGGGCGACCAGATTGAGCAGCGGGATCCAGCTGATCACGAACAGCAGCGCCATGCGCGGCAGGATGTAGGCCAGCTTGACCAGCTCGCGGCCCAGGGCGTCCACCGCAGTCCTCGCCAGGCCCCGGTCGTCCAGCGGCGGCCGGCCGGTGGCGACCACCTCGACCTTCGCCGCCAGGAAGCCATAGAAGGGCGCGGCGATCAGGTGGGTCACCAGGGTGAAGGTGAAGAACACGATCAGCACCAGGCCGATCACGAACAGCGGCCAGATCAGCCAGGAGAGCCAGGCGAGCCACCCCGGCACCATGGCCATCCACCCGTCGAGCCAGAGACCGAAATTGGCCAGTACGTAGTGCAGCATGGCCGCATAGACCAGCAGGTTGACGACGATGGGCACGAAGACATAGCGGCGCAGGCCGCGACCATAGACCAGCCGGGTACCGCGGGAAAGGGCCGAGAAGGCATCGAGCATGGGGGGTCCTCGAAGGCAGCAGCGCACTCAAAACACGACAGGCCACCGCCCGGAGGCGGTGGCCTGCGTCATTGACGGCCAAACCGGCCTGCCGGTCAACCCTTGCGGGTCAGCGACTGCTCGTCGAGTTCGTCCGGGTCGGTGTGACGGATGTCGAGCCCCTTGACCAGATAGACCACATACTCGGCCAGGTTGTTGGCATGATCGCCGATGCGCTCCAGGGCGCGCAGGATCCACATCACGCTGAGCACCGGCGAGATCGCGCGGGCGTCCTCCATCATGAAGGTCATCAGCGCGCGCATGGCGCTCTGGTACTCGCTGTCCACCTGCTCGTCCTCGTGGACCACCTTGAGGGCCAGCTCGGTATCGAAACGGGCGAACGAGGTCAGGGCATCGCGCACCATCATGCGCACATGCTCGCTGATCAGCCTCACCTCGACGAAGCCGCGGGAACCGTTGTCGGACTCCACCAGGCCGATGGCGTTGCGGGCGATCTTGCTGGCCTCGTCGCCGATGCGCTCGAGGTCCGAGGCGGCGCGGATCACCGCCAGCACCAGGCGCAGGTCGGACGCCGCCGGCTGGCGGCGGGCCAGTACCCGGGTGCACTCCTCGTCGAGACGGATCTGCATGGCGTTGACCTGATTGTCGTTGTCGATCACCCGCTCGGCCAGGCGGGTATCGCCGTCGAGCAGCGCGGTGACCGCGTCCTGGACCTGCTTCTCGACCAGCCCCCCCATGGCCATCAGGCGGGTCTTGAGCTCCTCGAGCTCCTGGTTGAATTGCCGGGAGATATGCTGGCTATGCGTATCGCTGGTGATGTCCATGGGGCTCTCCTGGGGGCAGGGCGTCAGGCCATGCGCCCGGTAATGTAGTTCTCGGTACGCCGCAGGCGCGGGTTGGTGAACAGGTCGTCGGTGGGGCCGTACTCCACCAGCTCCCCCTCCTGCAGGAAGGCGGTGTAGTCGGAGACCCGCGCCGCCTGCTGCATGTTGTGGGTGACCAGCACCAGGGTCAGCTGCGACTTGAGATTGCGGATCAGTTCCTCGATCTTCAGCGTCGAGATGGGGTCCAGCGCCGAGGCCGGTTCGTCGAGCAGCAGCACCTCGGGCCTCACCGCCAGGGTCCGGGCGATCACCAGGCGCTGCTGCTGGCCACCGGACAGCGACCAGGCCGAGGCCCTCAGGCGATCCTTCACCTCGTGCCACAGCGCCGCCGAGGTTAGCGCCCACTCGACCACGTCGTCCATCTGGCGCCGGCGCATCCCGCCCAGCAGGCGCAGGCCGAAGGCCACGTTGTCGTAGATCGACATCGGGAAGGGGTTGGGCACCTGGAACACCATGCCCACCCGCCGCCGCAGCTCGGCCACGACCACCTCGGGGGCGTGGATGTCACGCCCCTCGAGCAGGACCTTCCCCTCGTGGCTGACCTCCTCGTTGAGGTCGTGGAGGCGATTGAGTGCCCGCAGCAGAGTCGACTTGCCGCAGCCCGAGGGACCGATGAAGGCCGTCACCCGATGCCGCGGCACCCGCAGGGTGAGACCCCGCAGCGCCGGCTTGTCGCCATAGGCGAGGCTCAGGCCCTCGATCTCCAGGCAACAGGCCTCGCGGTCGAAGTCGATGATCGGGCCGGACACGGTCGATCGCGGCTGCACAAGCACGGACATCGAGCTCACTCCTCCCGGCGCCACGGCGCCCGACGATCAGACACGCGGCAGCGCTCCATGACGCACCTTCAGATGATGGCGCAGAAATATTGCAGTCAGGTTAAGCACCAGGATCACCAGCACCAGCAGCAGCGCGGTGGCATAGACCAGTGGCAAGGCGGCCTGGACATCGCCGCCGTGGAAGGCCGTGTCGAAGATGTGGTAGCCCAGGTGCATGAACTTCCTTTCAAGATGCAGGAAGGGAAAGTCACCGTCCACCGGCACCTGAGGCGCCAGCTTCGCCACCCCCACCAGCATCAGCGGCGCCACCTCACCGGCGGCCCTCGCCACCGCCAGGATCACCCCGGTGAGCATCGCCGGCGCCGCCATGGGCAGCACCACCCGGGCGAGCATCTCCAGGCGGGTGGCCCCCAGGGCCAGGGCGCCCTCGCGCTGATGGTCGGGGATCCGTGCCAGCCCCTCCTCGGTGGCGACGATCACCACCGGCAGGGTCAGCAGCGCCAGGGTCAGCGAGGCCCACAGCAACCCCCCGGTGCCGAAGGTCGGCGAGGGCAGCGTCTCCTCGAAGAACCAGGCGTCCAGCGCACCGCCGATGCCGTGGACGAATATCCCCAGGCCGAAGACGCCATAGACGATCGACGGCACCCCGGCCAGGTTGCGTACGGCGATGCGCACCAGCCGGGTGAGGCGTCCCTGGTGCGCCACCTCGTTGAGATAGATCGCCGCGAGCACGCCGAAGGGGGTGACCAGCACCGACATCAGCAGCACCATCAGCACGGTGCCGAAGATCGCCGGCCACACCCCGCCGGCGGTATTCGCCGCCCGCGGCCCCTCGGCGAGGAAGCGCCAGACGCCCTGCCCCCAGGCGGCGAGCTTCTCGACCGGCGACATGGCATTGGGCCGCCAGGCACGCAGCACCTCCACCAGCGGCTGCTCCAGCCGTCGACCGTCGGCACTCTCCAGCACCAGGCGATCACGGCCCATCTCGGCCCGGAGCTCGCGCAGCCGGGCATTGGCCCGGGCCAGGTCACGGCTCGCCTCGGCGTCGGGGCCGCTCGCCAGTCGTGCCGCCAGCGGCAGGATCGTCTCCCGGCGCAGCCCGGCCTGTTCGTCACGCAGCGCCTCCAGCTCGTCGAGACGCGCCTGCAACGTGGGCCAGGCCGCTTCCCCCCTACCGAGCGGGCGTCCGTCGCGCTCCACCGCCAGCAGCCGGCCGATGAAATCCCCCCAGCGACGACGCTCCAGCACCACCAGCTCATCCGGATGACTCACGTCGGCGATCGCCTCCAGCGCCACCCAGGTCCAGATACCGCCATCCAGATCGCGGTTAGCGGTACGATAGAGCCGCTCGCGTCCGTGGGTCCCGCCGTCCTCCACCCCCGGCAGCCGCGCCTCCTTCACCGCCTCACCCGCCAGCCGGTGGCCATCCTCGAGCTCGACCAGCGCCACCGGCGCCGGCCAGAAATGGCCCAGGCCACGCCCGGCCAGCAGCACCAGCAGGGCGCCCAGCATCAGCAACGACAGCGCCACGCTGCCCGCCGCCAGCCAGGGCCAGGGGCCCTCGCCCCGGGTCAGACGCCCCCGGATGAGATCATGAGGCATCATGGCGCGCCCCCCAGGCGCCGGTAGCGCCGCCGCAGCCGGACGCGCACCACCTCGGCCAGGGTATTGACCAGGAAGGTGAAGACGAACAGCGCCAGCGCCGCCAGCAGCAGCAGCCGGTAGTGAGTCCCGCCGAACGCGGCCTCGGGCAGCTCGATGGCGATGCTGGCGGCCATCGAGCGCATGCCATCGAAGGGGCTCAGGGTCATCAGCGCGGTATTGCCGCTGGCCATCAGCACGATCATGGTCTCGCCCACCGCCCGGCCGGCGCCGATCATCACCGCCGAGAAGACCCCGGGGCTGGCGGCCGGCAGTACCACCTTCCACAGGGTCTGCCAGCGGGTCGCGCCCATCGCCTGGGCACCTTCACCGAGGCTGTCCGGGACCCCGGACAGGGCATCCTCGGCCAGGGCGTAGACGCTCGGCATCACCGCGAACCCCATGGCCAGCCCGACGATCATGGCATTGCGGCTGGCATACTCGAGCCCCAGGCGGGTCTCCAGCCAGCCGCGCAGGTCACCGCCGAACCCGCCGGCCTCCAGCCAGGGGGCGAGGGCCAGCGCCGCGGCCACCAGCAGCAACAGCCAGGGCACCAGCCAGAGCCCGGCCCAGCCCAGCGGCAGGCCGCGGCGCAGCGGCGCCGGCAGCCGTGTCCAGAACCCACCGGCCAACAGCAGCCCCGGGGGCAGCAGCAGCACCAGCGTCAGGGCCTCGGCCAGGTGCCGCTCCACCCAGGGGGCCAGCACCAGACCGGCGATGAAGCCGATCACCACGCCGGGCAGCGCCTCCATCAGCTCCAGGGTAGGCTTGATGCGGCTGCGCAGGCGCCGCGACATGAACATGGCGGAGTGAATCGCCGCCCCCAGCGCCAGCGGCACGGCGATCACCAGTGCCCAGGCCGCCGCCTTGAGGGTTCCCCAGACCAGCGGGGGCATGCCGTACTGCGCGCGCTCCTCCGGCGAGGTCACCGTAGGCTGCCAGCGATGCCGGGGCACGTCATAGCCCTCGTAGGATTGCGGCAGCCACAGCGCCTGCCAGCTCACCTCGGTGCCGGTATCCGTCGGGGCGGACCAGAACAGCGGCACCACCTCCACCACCAGGAAGACCCCGATGGCCAACAGGGCGGCGATCACCCCGATGCCACCGACGGTGATCAGCGCGGTGGCCAGACGATCACGGCCCCGGCGCAGGCGCTGTCGCAGATGCAGTGACGGGGAGGGGTCGCTCATGGCCATGGCCTTCGAGGAGTTGCACCAGCAAAATACGACAGAATCATGACACTCCCGTGACAGGGTCAGGGGGGCTCGTGCAATCCCAGGCGTCGGCGCTGGCGTTCCAGGGTCGCCTGGGGCAGGGCGACGAAACCGAGTTCGGCGACCGTCTCCTGCCCTTCGGGCGAGAGGATCAGTTCGACGAAGGCTCGCTCGGGACCGGGCAGCGCCTCGCCCGGGGGCAGGTTGAGATAGAGGTAGAGGGTCCGGGAGAGGGGGTAGTCGTCCCGACGAACGCGCTCTGGGTCCGGCCGGACCGCCTCGCCGTCGGTATCGACCAGCGGCAGGGCGCGAACCCCCGCCGTGAGGTGATTGCGCCCGGCGTAACCGATGGCGCGCGGCGATGCCGCCACCGCCGCCACCACCGCCGCCGAGCCGGGATGCTCGTCGAGGCGGACCCGGAAGTCGCCGTTGCACAGCGCGCGTTGCCTGAACAGGCCGTAGGTGCCCGAGGCGGCATTGCGCCCATGCAGGGCGAGCCGCCCGCTCGGTCGCTCGATGCCCAGCTCGCGCCAGTGGGTGATGGCATGCCCGCCACCGCAGCGACGCGTCGCGGAGAAGATCCCGTCCAGCTCCGCCAGGCTCAGCTGCGTCAACGGGTTGTGGCGATGCACGATCACCACCAGGGCGTCCCGCGCCACCTCGATCTCCACCGGGGGATAGCCATGGCGCTCGATGAAGTCGCGGCGCTCGGCGTCGGACATGGCACGGGACATGGGGCCCAGCCGCGTCGTGCCGGCCACCAGGGCCGGCGGGGCACTGGCCGAGCCACTGGCCTGCAGCTGCAGCCGGATGCCGGGATGCCGGTCGGTGAGCTGTTCCCCCCAGCGCAGCATCAGCCCGGCCAGGGTATCCGACCCGACCGCGCCCAGGCTGCCCACCACCTCGCCGGCCATGGCCGCGGGCATCGCCAGCATCAGTATCAGCGCACCCAGCCAGCGGCGGCGTGCCTTCCCGCCTCGTTGCATGCTGTCTCCCCCGAGAAACGCCCCCTGGGGCGAGTCATGATGTCGCAATACTGGTGACGGAGCACGTCCAGCGTATACCATGCCGCTGTTGACCGGCCTATCCGGCCACAGGCCCCATGGAGTCTCACAACAACAAGTCAGGCAGACGCCCCGTCATGACCGAACTCGATGATGTACCCGCCCCCCAGGGCCAGTTGACCCTCAAGCTGCTGGCGAGCCGCCAGGACACCAACCTCCACGGCGACATCGCCGGTGGCTGGCTGGTGGCCCATATGGACCAGGCCGCCGAGCTGGCCGCCGGCCGCGAGGCCCACGGCCGCACCGCCACCGTGGCCATCGAGGCCATGGACTTCCTCTGCCCGGTGCGCGTCGGCTCGATGGTCAACATCTTCACCACCGTGCGCGAGATCGGCCACAGCTCGATCAAGATCGACGTGGAGGTGTGGATCCGCTCGCCCCAGGAGCGTGATCCGGACGAGCTGCACAAGGTCACCGAGGCCCGCTTCGTGATGGTGGCGCTGGACGACAACGGCCGCATCCGCGCCGTGCGCCAGAACGACTGACACCCCGTGACCGACATGGGCGCCACCAGGGCGCCCATGCGGCAGGAGCGGCGGACGTCTCTTATACGCCGACGTTCTCGCGCGCCTTGAGGTAGGCGTACTCGCCCACGTCGCTGAACGGCCGCACCAGCTGCTGGAAGGTCAGATAGGATTCGTACACCTTGGCCGAATCCGGGTCGCTGTCGACCTGCGCCTGGATCGCCGCCTTGGAGGAGTCGTAGAGCGCCGCCATGACGTCCTCCGGGAAGCTGCGCAGTTGTACGCCATGCTCGTTGACCAGGGTGTCCAGGGCCTGGGCATTGCGATAGGCGAATTCACTGACCATCGCCAGGTTCGACGCCATGGCGGCTTCGCGCACCACGTCCTTGAGGTCGTCGGGCAGGGCGTTCCAGGCATCCAGGTTGACGGTGCCTTCCAGGATCGCACTGGGCTCATTCCAGGCCGAGGTGTAGTAGTAGTCGGCCACCTGATGCAGGCCGAAGGCCAGGTCGTTATAGGGACCGACCCAGTCGGCGGCGTCGAGCACGCCGGTCTGCATGGAAGTGAAGATCTCGCCGCCGGGCATGTTCACCGTGGTGACGCCGATGCCGTTCATCGCCTCGCCGGCCAGCCCCGGCAACCGCAGCTTGAGGCCCTGCATGTCCTCCAGGGAGTTGATCTCCTTCTTGAACCAGCCGGCCATCTGGGTACCGGTGTTGCCCACCGGGAACGGCTTGAGGTTGTGCTTGGCGTAGACCTCGTCCCACAGCTCCTGACCGCCGCCGTGGTAGAGCCAGGCGTTGGTCTCGGTGGTGTTCATGCCGAAGGGCACGGCGGTGAAGAACTGGGAGGCCGCGACCTTGCCGCGCCAGTAGTAGGAGGCCGAGTGGCCCATCTCGGCGGTGCCGGCGGCCACCGCATCGAAGACCTCCAGCGCCGGTACCAGCTCGCCGGCCCCGTGCACGCGAATGCGCATGCGACCGTTGGAGAGCTTCTCGATGCGCTCGGCGAAGTCGTTGGCGCCGGTGCCCAGGGCGGGGAAGTTCTTCGGCCAGGAGGTCACCATGTCCCAGGTGATGGTCTCCTGGGCCTTGGCGGTGGAAACGAAGGGCGCGGCGACGGCACCGGCGGCACCGAGACCCACGGTCTTGAGGCTGTTCTTGAGAAAGAGACGGCGTTGCATGGCGAGCGTGACTCCTGGTGATTGTTCTGATCCGAGCTCATGCCGGGAGCCGCTGGTTCAAGTCGCGAGCGCTGAAGCAGCGCTTCCCGAAGCGCGGTATGTCCGCCAGTGAGTATGCTTCATTGCTGAATTGCCCGGCAAGCGCGGCCCTTTGACGTGGACGTCAACGGAAACTCGGTCGATGCCTACAGGGGCGTCAGCTTGGCGAAGCCCAGCACCAGCCACTTGTCGCCCTCACCCTCGAAGCTGACCTGAACCCGGGCACGCTCCCCCTCGCCCTCGGCGTTGAGAATCACCCCCTCGCCGAACACCGGGTGGTGGACCCGCTGCCCGAGGCTCAGACTCGGCAGGTCGCCGCCACCGTTGACCGAGGTCTGGCGCGAGAGTCCCACGGCCGGGCGGCTGGCGGTCACCGGCCGCGAGATCTGCCCGCGCAGGCGCACCTCCTCCAGGTGCTCGTCGGGGAGCTCGCGCAGGAAGCGCGACGGCCGCTGGAAGGTCTCCTTGCCGTGCAGGCGGCGCAGCTCGGCGTGGGTCAGGTAGAGCTTGCGCATGGCGCGGGTCAGGCCCACATAGCAGAGCCGGCGCTCCTCCTCGAGGCGACCCGGCTCCTCGATGGACATGCGGTGGGGGAAGAGTCCCTCCTCGACCCCGGCGATGAACACCACCGGGAACTCCAGCCCCTTGGCCGAGTGCAGGGTCATCAGCTGCACGCAGTCCTCGAAGTCGTCGGCCTCGTGGTCGCCGGCGTTGAGCGCCGCCTCGGCGAGGAAGCCCTCCAGCGCCACGGCCCCCTCGCCGGCCACGGGCGGGTCCAGGGCCTCGCCCTGGGTGAAGGCGCGGGCCGCCGTGACCAGCTCCTCGAGGTTCTCGACCCTCGCCTGGCCCTTCTCACCCTTCTCGCTGCGGTGGTGCTCGACCAGCCCGGAGACCTCGTTGACGTGGTCGATGATCTCGTGGAGTGCCAGCCCGGCGGTATCGTTGTCGAGCCGCTCGATCAGGTCGGCGAAGGCCTTCACCGCGGTGCCGGCCCGGCCCCTGAGCGAGGCGTCGCCGAGGCCGTCGTGCAGCGCCTGCCACAGCGAGACCCCGGTGTGCCGGGCGCGCTCGCGCAGTAGCTCCACGGTACGGGTGCCGATGCCCCGGGCCGGCACGTTGATCACCCGCTCGAGCGAGGCGTCGTCGTCGCGGTTGAGCAGCAGTCGCAGGTAGGCCAGGGCATTCTTGATCTCCAGGCGCTCGTAGAAGCGCTGACCACCGTAGATACGGTAGGGGACGCCCTGGCGGATCAGGGTCTCCTCGAGCACCCGGGACTGGGCATTGGAGCGATAGAGAATGGCGATCTCGCGGCGGGTGTGGCCCTCGTTTACCTTCTCCCTGATCGTATCGACGATGAAGCGTGCTTCATCGAGATCATTGAAGCCCGCATAGACCGAGATCGGCTCGCCGCGACTGCCGGCGGTCCACAGCTCCTTGCCCATGCGCGAGGTGTTGTGGCTGATCAGGGCGTTGGCGGCATCGAGGATGGCGCTGGTGGAGCGGTAGTTCTGCTCCAGGCGCACGGTGCGGGTATCGCGGAACTCCTGCTCGAAGCGGCGAATGTTCTCGACCCGGGCGCCGCGCCAGCCGTAGATCGACTGGTCGTCGTCGCCGACCACCGTCATCGGCGTCTTCATCCCGGAGAGCAGCTTGAGCCAGGCGTACTGCAGGGTGTTGGTGTCCTGGAACTCGTCGACCAGCACGTGGGCGAAGCGCTCCTGGTAGTGGGCGAGCAGCGCGGGGGTGTCGCGCAGCAGCTCCAGGCTCCTCAGCAGCAGCTCGCCGAAGTCGACCAGCCCGCCCCGCTCGCAGGTCAGCTGATAGTGCTCGTAGAGCTCGACCATCTGCCCCATGTAGGCGTCGCCATGGGCGTCGACCTGAGGGGCGCGCAGCCCCTCTTCCTTGCACCCCGAGATGAACGACTGCACCTGGCGCGGCGGGAAGCGCTCGTCGTCGATGCGGTGATCCTTGAGCAGGCGCTTGATCAACCGCAGCTGATCGTCCGAGTCGATGATCTGGAAGTGCTGGGGCAGTCGCGCGTCCTGCCAGTGGGTGCGCAGCAGGCGGTGGGCGATGGAGTGGAAGGTGCCGACCCAGACGTTGCGCAGCGACAGGCCCAGCAGCGCCTCGAGGCGGGTGCGCATCTCGCGGGCCGCCTTGTTGGTGAAGGTCACGGCGAGCACCGCATAGGGCGAGAGCCCCTCGGCCTGCATCAGCCAGGCGATGCGATGCACCAGCACCCGGGTCTTGCCGGAACCGGCGCCGGCCAGCACCAGCATGTTGCCCTGGGGGGCGCTGACCGCCTCGCGCTGGGCGGTGTTCAGGTGGTCGAGAATCGCCGTGACGTCGTCCATGGTGCGGGGAAAGCCGGGTCGAAAATGGAGACCCAGCTTAGCATATCAGCCAGCTCAATCATCGCGGCGAGCGGCGCCGGGGACAGGTCGAAGCGGAGGTCATTCGTCAGGGATGACGAATGTAGCGCCCAAGGATGGGTTCCCAGCGCCTCCGCGTAGACCTGTCGCCGGGAAAGCCGCGTCTTCCGGTGGCTACGGCTTGCCTTCCTGTTCGGGAAAGCGCAGCGGGGTGAGGCTCTTCTTCACCGCCTTGAGCTGCTCGGCGAGCTTGGGGCCACGGGTCTTGGCCACTCCCACCGCCAGCACGTCGATCAGCACCAGGTGGGCGATGCGCGAGCTCATCGGGGTGTAGATCTCGGTGTCCTCGTGGACATCGATGTAGAGCGGCAGGGTGACCTCCTCGGCCAACGGCGAGCCGCTGGGACACAGCCCGATCACCGTGGCCCCGGCCTCGCGGGCCAGGCGTACGCTGGCCACCAGCGCCCGGGTGCGTCCGGTCTGGGAGATCGCCACCACCACGTCACCGTCGCCCAGGGTCACCGCCGACATGTTCTGCATGTGCGGGTCGGCATAGGCGGCGGTGGAGATCTGCAGGCGGAAGAACTTGTGCTGGGCATCGAAGGCCACCGCACCGGAGGCGCCGAAGCCGTAGAACTCGACGCGGTTGGCCATGGCCAGGGCGTTGATCGCACGGCTCAACGCCTCGTTGTCGAGCCGGTCGCGCACCGACAGCAGGGTACCCACGGTGGAGTCGAAGATGCTGTGGGAGAATTCCGCCACCGAGTCGCTGTCGTTCATCGAGAACTGGGCGAACTGGCTGCCCGAGGCCAGCATCTGCGCCAGCTTGAGCTTGAAGTCCTGGAAGCCGTTGCAGCCCAGGGCACGACAGAAGCGTACCACGGTGGGCTCGCTGACCTTGGCCTCGGTGGCCAGGTCGACGATGCGCATGTGGATGACTTCCTCGGGGTTGCGCAGCACGAAGCGCGCGACCTTCTGCTCGGAGCGGCGGAAGTGCTCCATGCGACGTCTCATCTCATCGAACAGGGCGCGGCTCACGCGGGACTCCTTGCTTGCGGGTCGCCGCCCCCTGGGGGGCGAAGCGACGAAGATGATGGCGGGTTCATGGTCACAGTATGCCCCAAGCCGAAGGGCGATGCGCACTGGCCGCGGTATTCTGCCCGGGAACCGCTTGCCTGGCCTTGCGTTGGCACAGCGTTGTCACCAATCGGCTCACGTCGTCATCATTCTGTCAAGTGAGGTATAGTAAGAATTGCAGTGTCGCGCAGCGTCCATGATGCCGGCACATTCACTGCAGACAGGAGAGTCGATCATGCGCAATGTCGAACGGTTAACCTCCCTGAAGAGTGAACTTCTCGACATCTTCATGAGCATGCAGGTCGCCGAACACGAGCAACGCTCACGGACCGCCGCCCAGCGCAACCTGCGCGCCCGCCGCGGCATCGAGCTGCACAACGAGTTCAAGCGTCTGTCACGGGACATCGCCCAGTTGCCCGAGGACGAGATGCACTGAACGCCCCGACCCGTGACGGGTCGAGGAAGCCTCCAGAACCAGCGAGCCCCGCCGAAGCGGGGCTCGCCGGGGCACTTGGCCCCGTTACATCAACCGCTCGTCGCGGTCCCTGGACGCCTCACAGGCTGGAGACGAAGACCAGGATCACGCCGATGGGCGCCACGTAGCGCGCCACCAGGTGCCAGAGTTTCTCGGCACCACCGGCGAGATTCAGCTCGGCGGCCACGCTCTTGCGCTCCAGGCACCAGGCGACGAAGACGATCGCTCCCAGGCCGGTCAACGGCAGCAGGATCTTGCTGGTGAAGGTGTCCAGCAGATCGAAGACGTTGAGGCCGAACAGCACCGGCACGTCCCAGACGTTGAACGACATCAGCGCCGCTATGCCCAGCGCCCAGACCGCCACGCCGCCGGCCAGGGTGGCCACCACCCGGGTCAACGGCGTGCGCTCCTCGATGAATTCCACCACCGGCTCGAGCAGCGAGATCGCCGAGGTCAGGGCCGCGAAGGTCAGCAGCAGGAAGAACATCAAGCCGAGCAGGGTGCCACCGGTCATGTTGCCGAAGGCCAGCGGCAGGGTGACGAAGATCAACCCCGGGCCTTCGCCGGCGCTCAGCCCGTTGGCGAACACGATGGGGAAGATCGCCAGGCCCGCCAGCAACGCGATCACGGTATCGAGGATGATCACCGTGCGCGCGGTACCGAGCAGGTTGACGTCCTCCCCCAGGTAGGAGCCGTAGGCCATCATGATGCCCATGCCCAGCGACAGGGTGAAGAAGGCCTGGCCCATGGCGGCCAGTACCACGCCGCCGGTGAGGGCACCCCAGTCGGGACGGAACATGAAGGCCAGCGCCTCGCCGAAGTGGCCGGTGGTCATGCCGTAGCCGACCAGGATCAGCATCAGCACCACCAGGGCCGGCATCATGGTGCGCACCGCCCCCTCCAGGCCCTTGGTCACGCCCCGGGCGACGATCCACACCACCAGCGCCATGAAGGCCGTGTGCCACAGCAGCAGCACGCCGGGGCTGGCCAGCAGGTTGCCGAAGATGGCACTCACCCCATCGGCATCCTGGCCGGTGAAGGTGCCGATCACCGAGTTCAGGGTATAGGAGAGCGACCAACCGCCGATCACGCTGTAGAAGGAGAGGATCAGGAAGGCGGCCAGTATCCCGCTGGCCCCCAGCAGCGCCCAGGCCCGCGGCTGGCCACTCTGGCCGGCCAGTTCCGCCATGGCGTTGACCGGATTCTTCTGGGCGCGGCGGCCGATCAGCCACTCGGCGACCAGGATCGGCATGCCGACCACCGCCACGCAGATCAGGTAGACCAGCACGAAGGCGGCGCCTCCGCTGTCGCCGACCATGTAGGAGAAGCGCCAGATATTGCCCAGCCCCACCGCAGAGCCGGCCGCGGCGAGCACGAAGGTCATCTTCGACGACCACTGTGCATGTGCGAGTTTCGACATGAATCACCTGTTGTTGTCTGTATCGATATGTATTCGGTATTGATCTATATCAGGCATACCTGTCAGCAAGATCGTGCTGTGATATGCCGTTAAACCCGCAAATCTATCCGATCATACGCTTGATGGCCAGCCGCCGATGATGAAAGCCCGTTAACGGGGCGCGAGGCACGCCGCCTGTCCGGCCTCGATCTCAGAACAGCGCTTCCTGGCGCTCGCCCGGGAAGCCCGGAAGCGGCGGGAGTGAACAGTGTTCGGCCAGGCGCGAATGGAGGCGACGTGCCAGTTCCGGCGCCCCTCGATTGTCGGGCGTATGCACAAGCAGGAAAGGGGTTTTCCCCTGTTTTATCCACAGGGCGAGGCGTTCTATCCAGGGCTGGAAATAGCGCTCGTTGATGGCCGGGTCGACGTGGCCGATGAAGCGCACCAGCGGCCTGCCTCCCGTGGAAAGCACGTGTAATGGGCGTTTCGGCTTCTCGCCCTGGGCCTTGAGCAGGCCGGGATGGTCGCCGGCCGGGGTGGAGAAGAGTGGCCGTACATCGAGCATCACCCGGTCGGCACCGTGAGTTATCAACAACCGGTTCAGGGCGATCTCGGCCGTCCCCTTGTGGAAAAATTCCCTGTGACGCACCTCAACCGCACAGGGAATGCCTGTGGGCCAGCGTGACAGCAGGCCTTCCAGCTGTGGCAGCTCTTCGGCACCGAAGTCCCTCGGCAACTGGACCATCACCGGACCGAGACGGTCGCGCAGGGGAGCGAGGGCCTCGAGGAAGCCGTCGACGTCGGCCGCGACCCCGGCTAGGCGCCGCTGGTGCGTCAGGGCCGCCGGCAACTTGAAGCAGAAGCGGAAGTCCGCCGGGGCCTGGCGCGCCCAGGTCGCCACCGTCTCGGCACGCGGCGCCCCGCTGTAGAAGGTGGTATTGCCCTCCACGGTGGAGAACACCCGGGCATACTCCTCGAGCAGGCCGGCGTTGCCACCATGGGGCGGATAGAGGGTGCCACGCCACGCCTGCTTGGCCCACATGGGCAATCCGAGATACAGGCCGGCCCTACCGGTCACTCTTCTGCCACCGCAAGGCAAGGGGCCGGCACGGGCAGCGACGACTCAGAACTGGCCCAGCAGCCATTCGCCGGACTCGCCGTTCAGCAACAGCTCACCGTCCGCCAGTTGCAGGTGCAGCGTGTAGCGGTCGCCTTCTTCACGGCGAACGATGCCGAGTTCCAGCATCGACGCCAGTTCCTCCGCCACCAGGGCCTTGGCCATCGCTTCGAGCTCCTTGCCCTCGGGCGGGGACGTCAGGCCGCTGTATTGCTGGCGGATCGACTCGCGGGCCAGCTTGTGCAACAGCAGCGTGGAGACGTCGGCACTGAACTCCAGCCGATTGCCCGGCGAAAAGAGCGCCTGCTCGCCAAGGATCGCGAAGTCCTGCAACTGGACATCGGCTTCCAGCGCCATGTCGAGATTCGCGTCGCCGATGCGTAACGTCACCGGCTTGGCCGTCAGGGTCGAGCGATCCCCCATCATCGCCATGCCGGCTTCCCCCATCCGCTCGAGCACGACCAGCGAGCCATCGGGGTCGTCGAACCGGAATTCGTCCATGGCCTGGTAGAACAGCCGCCAGAGCTCGTCGTACCCGGCGCGCTGCAGCTGGCCAAGGCGCGATTCGACCTGGTACTCCAGCGGTTCGTCCATGCCCTGGATACGCAGCTCGCGTGACGACAGGCGCGTGACCAGCTCGAGCGAAGCCTCCGGCGCGGGCTCCAGCCCCAGTTGAAACCGCATGGCGTCGAGCGAGACACCCGGCGAGCCCTTCTCGCGCATGTCCAGGCCATCGAACGCGAGGCCCAGCTCTCCATACCAGCTGTACTCGCCCTGGCGCGCGCCGGTGAACTCGAGCGCCATGCCATCCATCTGCAGGTACTGATCCGGCTTCTGTCCCTGGAACCCCTCGATGCCCAAGCGCGAGACGATGCTCTCGAAACGCCCCTGGTCGTCGAAATGGAGTCCAATGTCGACGGTCTGGCCCTCGATACGGGTATCGAGTGGCCGGTCGACATCGCGGCGCTCCGACAACGCCAGGGAATCCCGGGACTGCAGTCGCAGCTCGCGAAGCACCCCGGACGAGAAACGCGCCAGATGGTGCGATGTGGAACCCTCGAACGTATGCACGGCAGCGGGCTCCTCCAGGCGGGAAGGGCCCAGGTGGTGGGTGGCGCGATACTCGCCGGAACCGGGGTCGTAGCTGAAGTCACCGCCTCGGTAATCCGTGACATAGCGCGTGTTCAGGCCGGCGTCGCTGAGCAGCGGGCCGGCGGACACCGTCACCGCCATGGGTTCCCACTCGCCCTGGACGACCCGGTCATAACCGATCCGGGCATCATAGCGGTAGTCCGGCCGGTCACCTTCGAAGGCGACGACTTCCTCGACCAGCCACCCCGACACCGCGGCATCGCCTTCCAGGCTGGCCAGGCCTCCGGTCAGGGGGCCATGGGTGATCCGCTCGCTGACGCTTATGCGGAACGGCTCTTCCGGCACGTCCATGCCGGCGAACAGCTCCCTGAGCGACAGGGCGAAGCGTGGATCGAGGATGAGGTCATAGTCGGCCCGTGCCGAGAACCAGCCCCGTTCATACTCGGCATCCTCGACCTGGAGATATGTCAGCCCCGCCAGCTGCTGGAGATAGTCGGCATGCTGCTGCTCGATCTGTCGTCCCAGCCAGTTGGGTGCCCCCACCCCGGCCACCACGCCCAGCACCACCAGTAGCGTGATGATCCATGTCCAGCGGCCTCTCGAACGTCCCTTTTCGTTTCCCACGTCGGTTCCCCTTTTTCTTGTTTCGTTCTATCGACGTCCGGCAGTCACGGGGAAGTCCCTGTGACTGCCGGACGTTCAAGCCACATATTGTAGTAACAAAAAATAAGCAAGGGGAAATATGGGTCAGCCGCCGCGATGGCATGTCATCGGGCGAGTCACTCCACGGTCACCGACTTGGCCAGGTTGCGCGGCTGGTCCACGTCGGTGCCCTTGAGCACCGCCACGTGGTAGCTGAGCAGCTGCAGCGGCACGGTGTAGAGGATCGGCGCCAGCGCCTCGTGGACATGGGGCAGGCGCAGCACCCGGATGCCCTCCTCCTCCTCCAGCTTGACCCGCTCGTCGGCGAAGACGAACAGCTCACCGCCCCGGGCCCGCACCTCCTGGAGGTTGGACTTGAGCTTGTCGAGCAGCTCGTCGTTGGGTGCCACGGAGATGACCGGCATCTCGCTGTCCACCAGCGCCAGCGGGCCGTGCTTGAGCTCACCGGCCGGGTAGGCCTCGGCGTGGATGTAGGAGATCTCCTTGAGCTTGAGCGCCCCCTCGAGGGCGATGGGGAAGTGCGCCCCGCGCCCCAGGAAGAGCGCATGCTGCTTCTCGGCAAACGCCATGGAGAGCGCCTCGATCTGCGGATCGAGCTTCAGTACGCTGGCGACCAGGCCGGGCAGACCGCGCAGTGCCTGCACCAGCTCGGCCTGCACGCCGTCATCGAGGCCCTTGACCCGGCCCAGCGCCAGGGTCAACAGCATCAGGGCGGCGAGCTGGGTGGTGAAGGCCTTGGTCGAGGCGACGCCGATCTCGGGTCCCGCCTGGGTCATCAGGGTCAGGTCCGACTCGCGCACCAGCGAACTTCCCGGCACGTTGCAGATCGCCAGGCTGGCCAGGTAGCCGCGCGCACGGGCGAAGCGCAGCGCCGCCAGGGTGTCGGCGGTCTCGCCGGACTGGGAGAGCGTCACGAACAGGGTGCCCTCCGGCACCACCACCTGCCGGTAGCGGTACTCCGAGGCGACCTCGACCTGGACCGGCACTCCGGCGAAACGCTCCAGCCAGTAACGGGCCACCATGCCGGCATGATAGCTGGTGCCGCAGGCGACGATATGGATCTGGCGCACCCGGCCGAACAATGCCTCGGCCTCGGGCCCGAAGCTCTCCACCAGCACCGAACGCTCGCCCAGACGCCCCTCCAGGGCCGCGGCGATCACCGCCGGCTGCTCATGGATCTCCTTGAGCATGAAGTGACGATAGTCGCCCTTGCTCGCCGCCCCGTCAGCGTGCTCGAAGGTCTGCACCTCGCGCTCGACCGACTGCCCCGCGGCATCGAACACCGCGACACCACCCCGTGACGAGAGCCTCACCACATCGCCCTCCTCCAGATAGATGAAGCGGTCGGTGACCTGCAGCAGGGCCAGGGGGTCCGAGCCCAGGAAGGCCTCGTCGATGCCCACCCCCACCACCAGCGGGCTACCCTTGCGGGCGCCGACGATGACGTCGGGCTGGTCGGCATGCATCACCGCCAGGGCATAGGCACCCTCGAGCCGGGCCAGGGCGTGCAGTACCGCGGTCAGCAGGTCGACACCATCGCGGGATTCCCGGTCCACCAGGTGGGCCACCACCTCGGTATCGGTTTCCGAATCGAAGGCATAGCCGGCGTCGAGCAGTTCGTGGCGCAGCGCCTCGTGATTCTCGATGATGCCGTTGTGCACCACCACCACCCGCTCGCCGGATCGGTGCGGGTGGGCATTGGCCTCGCTGGGCCTGCCGTGGGTGGCCCAGCGGGTATGGGCGATACCGCAGCGCCCCGGCAGGGGCTCCGTCTCCAGCCGCTCCTCGAGGGCCACCACCTTGCCCACGGCACGGCACCGCTGCAGGGTGCCCTCGGGGGACTGCACGGCCATGCCCGCCGAGTCATAGCCGCGATACTCGAGTCGCTTGAGCCCTTCGAGCAGGATACCCTGGACGTTGCGCTCCGCGACGGCACCGACGATTCCACACATGCGTTCTCTCCTCAGGGTTCCTGGCGCTTGGTCGGCCGTGGCCAGTCGGCCTTGCTGACCTGGCGACCGCGGGAGACCGCCAGGGCATTGTCGGGCACGTCCTTGCTGATGGTGGAGCCGGCCCCCACGGTGGCCCCCTTGCCGACGCTGACCGGCGCCACCAGGGCGGTGTTGGAACCGATGAAGGCCTCGTCGCCGATCTCGGTACGGTGCTTGTTGGCGCCGTCGTAGTTGCAGGTGATGGTGCCGGCACCGACATTGACGTCACGGCCCAGCGAGGCGTCGCCCACATAGCTCAGGTGATTGATCTTGCTGCCCTCGCCCAGCTCGACGTTCTTGGTCTCGACGAAGTTGCCGACCTTGGCTCCCACCGCGAGCCGCGAACCGGGGCGTAGCCGGGCGAAGGGGCCGATGCGGTTGCGGCCGGCCGCCACCGCGCCCTCGATGACGCTGTGCGGCTCGACCAGCGTCTCGGCACCGATATGGCTGTCGCGGATCACGCAGTGGGGGCCGATGCGCACGCCTTCCCCCAGCTCCACGTCACCCTCGAAGACACAGCCCACGTCGATCTCCACGTCGTGGCCGCAGGTCAGGGTGCCACGGATGTCGAGCCGCGCCGGATCGAGCAGTGCCACCCCCTCGGCCATCAGCCGTTCGGCCAGCTCGCGCTGGTGGGCACGTTCCAGCCGCGCCATCTGGGCCCGGTTGTTGACGCCCTCGACTTCGAGCGCCTGGGCCGGCTGGGTGGTGACGATCTTCACCCCCTCCGCCGCCGCCATGGCGATCACGTCGGTCAGGTAGTACTCGCCCTGGGCGTTGTCGGCCGAGAGCTGCGGCAGCCAGCGCCTGAGCTGGGCCGCGGTCATGGCCATGATGCCGGTGTTGCACTCGCGAATGGCGAGCTCCTTCTGGGAGGCATCCTTGTGCTCGACGATGGCCACCGCCTCGCCCGACGCGTTGCGCAGGATGCGCCCGTAGCCGCCGGGATCGGGCAGGGTCACGGTCAACAGCCCCATATGCTGCTCGTCGACCCCCTCGAGCAGGGTCGCCAGGGTCTCGCGGCGAATCAGCGGCACGTCGCCGTAGAGCACCAGCACCTTGCCGCTGCCGAGCCCGTCCAGGGCCTGGGCGACGGCGTGGCCGGTGCCATTCTGTTCCGCCTGGAGGGCGAAGCGCACCTCGCAGTCGGCCAGCGCCTCGCGCACATGCTCGGCCCCATGGCCGACCACCACATGGGTGCGATCGGCGACGAGCCCCCGGGCGGTATCGATCACATGCCGCACCATCGGCTTGCCGGCCAGGCGGTGCAGCACCTTGGGCAGCGTCGAGCGCATCCGCGTGCCCTGTCCGGCCGCCAGAATCACCACGTCGAGCGTCATCATGACTCCATGTCCATTCTCTTCAGTCGTTACATTCTAGATGGTTACGGCCCCTGCACTCCATGCCGGGCCGGTTTTGTCCTCGCCGAACCTCGAGGCCGAGTTCCTCGGTCAGTGCCTCGCCGAAAGTCGCGACGAAGCCGGGGCTGACCCGACTGCTCCAGCCCTCGTCCTCGCGCACGATCATCAGCACGCCGAGCCCCTGCTCCCTGGCCAGCGCCATCCCCTGCTCCTCGCCCAGCACCATCAGTGCCGTGGCCCAGGCATCCGCCCAGGCGTTGGAGGGGTGGGCCACCGTCACCGAGGCCAGCCGGTGCTCGATGGGACGGCCGGTACGCGGATCGAGGGTATGGGAATAGCGCCGGCCTTCCTCCTCGAAGTAATTGCGGTAGTCGCCGGAAGTGGCCACCGAGAGGTCATGCAGCGGCAGCACATGTTGAGCTTCCTGGCGGTCGTCCCGCGGGGCCTCGATGCCGATGCGCCAGGGCGTTCCCTCGGCGTCACGGTACCCCTTCGCCATCACTTCCCCTCCCAGATTGACCAGGTAGTGTTCGATGCCCCGGCGATCCAGATAGGTCGCCACACGATCCGTACCATGGCCCTTGGCCACACCCGAGAGATCGATGAAGACGTCTCTCACGCGCCGCGCCTGGAGCCCTGCCACGTCGAGTTCGACGCTGTCGGGTCCGATCTCGGCCAGTCGCTCGGCCAGGGTCTCGTCGTCGGGGATTTCCCGCGGGCGGGCCTCGGGACCGAAGCTCCAGAGATTGACCAGGCCACCAAGGGACATGTCGAAGGCACCATCGCTGGCCTCGGCCACCGTCTGGCCGATCGCCAGCACCTCGACCAGTTCGTCGGAGAGGGGTTGCCACTCCCCCACCGGCGCCTGGTTGAAGGCCACCAGTTCCGAGTCGTCACGATACGTGGACATGGCAGCATCCACCTCATCGAGCTCGGCGAGAAACTCCTTCTCGATCTCGCGCGCCTCGCCCTGTGTCAAGGGATCGGCGATGGTCACCTGGTAGAAGCTGCCGAAGATGCTGCCCTCGAGGCGCACCGGCGACTCCAGCGGCCGGTCGCTCTCCGAACAGGCCGCCAGCAACGCGGTGAACACAAGCAGTAGCGGCAACGACAGCAGACGGGAAGGATTCATTGCACAGCGGCTCCGGCAGGCAGGTGAGGCGAGCTTACCAGAACAGCCACAGCAGCCAGAGCCCCAGCACGATGCGATAGACCACGAAGGGCTGCATGCCGATCCGACGGATGAAGACCAGGAAGTAGTGGATGCAGAGATAGGCACTGATGCCCGACAGCAGGGTGCCCATCACCAGGGTCGACCAGTCCACCTCCCGGGGCTCGCCGACCAGCCCGACGATCTCGAGGGCACTGGCGAGCACGATCACCGGAATCGACAGCAGGAAGGAGAAGCGTGCCGCCCCTTCACGGCTCATCCCCAGCAGCAGCGCCGCGGTGATGGTGATCCCCGAGCGTGACGTGCCGGGGATCAGCGCCAGCGCCTGGGCGCCGCCGATCAGCAGGGCATCCTTCAGGGTCAGCTGGTATTCGCTGCGCGCCCCGCGGTGGCGCCAGTCGGCATAGCCGAGCAGCACGCCGAAGACGATCAGACCCGCGGCGATGATCAGCGGCGAGCGCATGCCGACCTCGATGGCGTCGTGAAAGGCGAGGCCGACCACGCAGACCGGAATCGTCGCGAGCAGCACCCACCAGGCCAGGCGGGCATCCTCGTCGGCCACCCCGCCACGCAGCGAACCGGCCCAGCTGACGGCCATCCTGCTCAGTTCGTGGCGGAAATAGAGCACCACCGCCGCCAGGCTGCCGAGATGCAGCGCCACGTCGAAGGCCAGTCCCTGGTCATCCCAGGGGGTCAGCACCGGTACCAGGATGAGATGAGCGGAGCTGGAAATCGGCAGGAACTCGGTCAGTCCCTGGACGAGCGAGAGTACGGCGACCTGAAGCCAGTCCATGGCGATTCCTGTGTGGATGAACGAAGCCGAGGATACACATCCGTCATGGCGTTGTCCGCCTCATCGCCATGGTGGCCGAATCGAGACTGTATGCCATCGGCAACGATCATAGCCCGGTCAGGATCGCCGTGGCGATACTGAAGTAGATCAGCACCCCCGAGGCATCGATCAGCGTCGTTACCAGCGGTGCCGAGGCCGTGGCCGGGTCCCAGCCCAGGCGGTCGAGCAGGAACGGCAGACACATGCCCAGCAGGCTGCCGAACAGCACGATGGTGACCATGCTCATGGCCACCACCATGGCCACCGCCTCGCCACCGCGCAGCACGCCGATGGGCGCCACCGCCAGCGCCATGGTCAGCCCCAGGGAACCGGCCACCAGCAGCTCGCGGCCGAGCAGCTTGCCCCAGTCCTTGACCCCGACGTCGCCGGTGGCCATGCCGCGCACCATCAGGGTGGCGGCCTGGGCGCCGGCGTTGCCGCCGCTGCCGATGAGCAGCGGCAGGAAGAACACCAGCGCCACCTGGGCGGCGATGGTGTCCTCGAAGTAGGCGATGCCGGCGCCGGAGAAGAGATTACCGAACACCAGCAGCACCAGCCAGATCACCCGCTTGCGGTAGAGGCTCCACAGTGGCACCCGGCTGACGCCGTCCTCGAGCTGGCCGATGGACATCCCCTTGTGGATATCCTCGGTGGCCTCGGACTCGGCCACGTCCATGGCATCATCGTGGGTGACGATGCCGATCAGCCGCTCATCGGCATCGATCACCGGCACGGCCAGCAGGTCATAGCGCGCCACCACCCGGGCGACCTCCTCCTGCTCCTGGTCGACGGGGATGCTGATCACGTCCTTGATCATCAAGTCGTCGACCCTGGCCCCGGGCCGCGCCACCATCAGTTGGCGCAGCGACAGGGTACCGGCCAGGCGGCCATCCGGGTCGATGATGTAGAGCTGGTAGACGGTCTCGGCGTCCGGGGCCGTCTGGCGCACCCGCATCATCGCCTGGGACACGGTCATGCCACTGGGGATGGCCACGTAGTCCGAGGTCATGATCGCCCCGGCGGTGCCCTCCTCGTAGCTCGCCAGCCGCTTGAGATCCTCGCGCTCCTGGCGCGCCATGCGCCGCAGCAGGGTCTCACGGCGATCCTCGCCGAGCAGGTTGAAGAGGTCGGCACGCTCGTCCGAGCCCATCTCCTCGAGCACCGCGAGCAGCGTTTCGTCGGACATCGCCTCGGCCACATCGGTCTGCTCCTCGCCCGGCAGATAGCCGAGCACATTGGCCCGCCGTTCGATGGGCAGACTGTCGAGCAGGGCGAGGGCGATGGGCAGGTCATCCTCCTCGGCGAGGATGTCCTCGACGATCTCGGCGAGATCCGCGGAACGCAACTCCGGCAGCAGTTCATCGAGACGCTCGCCCTGCTCCTCGGCCAGCGCGGTCAGCAGCGCCTCCTTCTGTTCCTGCAGGGTCTCATTCAACGACATGGGCATCCTCCTGACGCCACCAGGGTGCAGGCGATGGTGGCCTGCATGGAGACGTGTTGTGCTGCGAGCATGTTATCAGACACGAAAACGCCCCCCGAACATGGATCCGGGGGGCGTCTTCCACGGCAGGAGCGTCGATCAGCCCTTGCCGGCCTTCTTGCGCAGTTGCTGGATGGTACGCAGTTGCGCCACGGCCTCGGCGAGTTCGGCCGCGGCGCGAGTGTAATCCAGCTCCGCGGACTTGTCGTTGAACGCCTTCAGCGCGTGCTTGCGTGCTTCCTCTGCGGCCGCCTCGTCCAGGTCCTTGGCGCGTGCGGCGGAGTCGGCAAGGACGGTCACCACGTCGGGCTGCACTTCGAGGAAGCCGCCGGAGACGTAGTAGTTCTCCTCCTGTCCGCCGTCATGGATCACGCGGATCGGGCCTGGCTGAAGCTCGGTCAGCAGCGGCGCGTGGCCAGGCAGGATGCCCAGGTCACCCATGATGCCGGAAGCGACGAGCTGCTCGACCTGGCCGGAGAACACCCCTTCCTCGGCGCTGACGATTTCGCACTTGAAGCTGTTCGCCATAGTCTTGTCCTCTTGATGGACGACCTTACTTCATCTGGTTGGCTTTCTCGACGGCCTCGTCAATGCTGCCCACCATGTAGAAGGCCTGCTCCGGCAGATCATCGTATTCGCCGTTGAGGATGCCCTGGAACCCGCGGATGGTGTCCTTCAGCGACACGTACTTGCCCGGGGAGCCGGTGAACACCTCGGCGACGAAGAACGGCTGCGACAGGAAGCGCTGGATCCTCCGCGCCCGGGCCACGGCCTGCTTGTCCTCGTCGGAGAGCTCGTCCATGCCCAGGATCGCGATGATGTCCTTGAGCTCCTTGTAGCGCTGCAGCACGTTCTGCACACCGCGCGCCGTGTCATAGTGCTCCTCGCCGACCACCAGCGGGTCGAGCTGACGCGAGGTGGAGTCCAGCGGGTCGATCGCCGGGTAGATGCCCAGCTCGGCGATGGAACGCGCCAGTACCACGGTGGCGTCCAGGTGCGAGAAGGTGGTCGCCGGAGACGGGTCGGTCAGGTCGTCCGCGGGCACGTAGACCGCCTGCACGGAGGTGATCGAGCCGGTCTTGGTGGAGGTGATGCGCTCCTGCAGGACGCCCATCTCCTCGGCCAGGGTCGGCTGATAGCCCACCGCCGACGGCATACGACCCAGCAGGGCCGAGACCTCGGTACCGGCCAGGGTGTAGCGGTAGATGTTGTCGACGAACAGCAGCACGTCGCGGCCTTCATCGCGGAACTTCTCGGCGATGGTCAGGCCGGTCAGGGCCACGCGCAGACGGTTGCCCGGCGGCTCGTTCATCTGGCCGTAGACCAGCGACACCTTGTCGATGACGTTGGATTCGGTCATCTCGTGGTAGAAGTCGTTACCCTCGCGGGTCCGCTCCCCCACACCCGCGAACACCGAGTAACCGCTGTGCTCGGTGGCGATGTTGCGGATCAGTTCCATCATGTTGACGGTCTTGCCCACGCCGGCGCCGCCGAACAGGCCGACCTTGCCGCCCTTGGCGAACGGGCAGACCAGATCGATGACCTTGATGCCGGTCTCCAGCAGCTCGTTGGACGCCGCCTGGTCGGCATAGCTCGGTGCCTTGCGGTGGATCGGCATGCGCTCGGCCTCGCCGATCTCGCCGGCCTCGTCGATCGGCTCGCCGAGTACGTTCATGATCCGGCCCAGGGTCTCCTTGCCCACCGGCACGGAGATGGCCGCACCGGTGTTGGTGACGTCCATGCCGCGCTTGAGCCCCTCGGTGGAGCCCATGGCGATGGTGCGCACCACGCCGTCGCCCAGCTGCTGCTGGACCTCGAGTACGGTCTCGCCCTCCGAGACCTTCAGCGCGTCGTAGACCTTGGGAACGGTGTCCCGCGGAAACTCTACGTCAATCACCGCGCCGATGATTTGTACGATACGTCCGCTCATCTTGGTTCCTCTCAAATACCTGAAAATGAAACCTGCATGCCGGGAGGGCACCCCCTCCCCTGGCGCTATACGGCGGCGGCGCCACCGACGATCTCGGAGATCTCCTGGGTGATGGCGGCCTGACGGGCCTTGTTGTAGACCATCTCCAGGTCGTCGATCAGACCGCCGGCGTTGTCGGTGGCGCTCTTCATGGCGATCATCCGCGCCGCCTGTTCGCAGGCGCCGTTCTCGACCACCGACTGATAGACCTGCGATTCGATGAAGCGAATCAGCAGGCTATCGAGCAGCGCCTTGGCATCCGGCTCATACAGGTAGTCCCAGCCTCCGGGACGCTTGTTCTCTTCGGAATGCTTGTGATGCCCGTTGTTGCCCATGTCGGGCGACAGGGGCAACAGCTGCCTGACCACCGGCTTCTGCGTCATGGTGTTGACGAACTCGTTGTACACCACGTAGAGCCGGTCCAGGCGTCCCTCGTCATAGGCATCCAGCATCACCTTCACGCTGCCGATCAGGTCCTCGACCTCGGGCGACTCGCCCAGGTGGCTCTTCGCCGCCACGAGGTTGCCCCCGTAGTTGCGGAAGAAGCCGCCGGCCTTGCTGCCCAGGGCACAGAAGTCGAGTTCCGCGCCCTTGTCGCGCCACGCCTTGGCATCCTTCAGCACGGCCTTGAACAGGTTGACGTTCAGGCCGCCGCACAGCCCGCGGTCGGTGGACACGACGATGTAGCCGACCCGCTTGGTGTCCCGCTCGATCATGTAGTCGTGGCGGTACTCGGGCTGGGCGTCGGCGATATGGCCCACGACGTTGCGGATCTGGCGGGCATAGGGCTGGCTGGCCTTCATCAGATCCTGCGCCTTACGCATCTTCGATGCAGCCACCATTTCCATGGCGCTGGTGATCTTCTGCGTATTCTTGATGCTCCCGATCTGGGTGCGTATCTCTTTTGCAGCTGCCATAGCGATCTACCCTTCGTTCGTGGCTCTCAGAAAGCTCCAGGGCCCGCCCTCACGGGCGGGCCAGCGGCATTACCAGCTCTGAGTGGCCTTGAACTTCTCGAGACCCGCCTTCAGCCCTTGCTGGATCTCGTCACTGTAGTCGCCGGTCTGGTTGATCTTGTCGAGCAGCTCGGCATGCTCGGACCTCATGTAGTCGTGCAGGGCACGCTCGAAGTCCAGCACCTTGCTCACGTCGATATCGTCCAGATGGCCCTCGTTGGCGGCATACAGGGACACCCCCATCTCGGCCACCGACAGCGGCGAATACTGCTTCTGCTTCATCAGCTCGGTGACCCGCTGACCGTGCTCGAGCTGCTTGCGGGTGGCCTCGTCCAGGTCGGACGCGAACTGCGAGAAGGCCGCCAGCTCGCGGTACTGGGCGAGCGCCAGGCGCACGCCGCCGCCGAGCTTCTTGATGATCTTGGTCTGGGCCGCACCGCCCACCCGGGACACCGACAGGCCGGCGTTGATGGCCGGGCGGATGCCCGAGTTGAACAGGTCGGTCTCGAGGAAGATCTGGCCGTCGGTGATCGAGATCACGTTGGTCGGAACGAATGCCGAGACGTCACCGCCCTGGGTCTCGATGATCGGCAGCGCGGTCAGCGAGCCGGTCTTGCCCTTCACTTCACCGTTGGTGAACTTCTCGACATATTCGGCGTTGACGCGAGCGGCACGCTCGAGCAGGCGCGAGTGGAGGTAGAAGACATCACCCGGATAGGCCTCGCGGCCCGGCGGACGGCGCAGCAGCAGGGAGACCTGACGGTAGGCCCAGGCCTGCTTGGTCAGGTCGTCATAGACGATCATGGCGTCCTGGCCGCGGTCGCGGAAGTACTCGCCCATGGTGCAGCCGGCATAGGGCGCGAGGAACTGCATCGGGGCCGGATCGGCGGCGCCGGCGGCGACCACGATGGTGTGCTCCATGGCACCGTGCTCTTCGAGCTTGCGCACCACGTTGGCAATGGTCGACTGCTTCTGGCCGATGGCCACGTAGACGCAGGTGACGCCCTTGCCCTTCTGGTTGATGATGGCGTCGACGGCGATCGCCGACTTGCCGATCTGGCGGTCACCGATGATCAGCTCACGCTGGCCACGACCGATCGGCACCATGGCGTCGATCGACTTGAGGCCGGTCTGGATCGGCTGGTCCACCGACTGGCGGGTGATGACGCCCGGGGCGACCTTCTCCACCGCGTCGGTCATCTTGGCGCCGATATCGCCCTTGGCGTCGATGGGGTTGCCCAGCGGGTCGACGACGCGACCCACCAGCTCGGGGCCCACCGGCACCTCGAGGATGCGCCCGGTGCACTGGGCGGTCATGCCCTCTTCGAGCTGCAGGTAGTCGCCCAGCACCACGGCACCCACGGAATCGCGCTCGAGGTTGAGCACC
This sequence comes from Halomonas kalidii, assembly GCF_030010475.1. NCBI lineage: Bacteria > Pseudomonadati > Pseudomonadota > Gammaproteobacteria > Oceanospirillales > Halomonadaceae > Halomonas > Halomonas kalidii. The sequence goes on from NZ_JASCQN010000054.1 coordinate 238,164, forward strand.
ATGCCGAAGATACTGCCGGGGAATTCGATCATCTCGCCGAACATCGCGTCCTCGAGGCCGTGTATCTTCACGATGCCGTCGGAGACGCTGACGATGGTGCCCTGGTTGCGGGCTTCGGATGCGACATCAAGCTTCTCGATCCGCTGCTTGATGATGTCGCTGATCTCGGAAGGATTCAGTTGCTGCATGCCATGTCCCTCAGACTCAGGCGGAAAGGGCTTCGGAGAGGCGGTGCAATCGACCGCGTACCGAGCCGTCGATGACGGTATCGCCGGTACGCAGGATGACACCGCCGAGAAGCGTCGGGTCCACCTGAGTGGTAATGGAGATTTCGCGATTCAGGCGCTTCTTGAGCGCGCCGGCGAGCTTCTGCTGCTGCTTGTCATCGAGCGCATAGGCCGAGACCACGGTGACGTCGATGCGCTTCTCGAGCTCCGCGCGCAACCGCTCGAACTGCTCGGCGATGTCGGTCAGGGCCACCAGGCGCCCCTTCTGCCCGAGGGTCTCGAGGAAGCGACGCGCGGCATCGTCGACAGTGACGTCGGCCACCTCGATGACCAGGGCCACCTTGCGCTCGGTGGACAGCTTCGGGCTGGAGAGCAGCTTCTGGACATCACGGTCGGCAACGACCCGGCCCAGCGTCGCGAGCCAGCCGGCCCAGTCATCCAGCGCCCCGTGATCGCGTGCGTACTCGAATGCCGCCTTGGCGTAGGGTCGAGCGACGGTTGACGTTTCCGCCATGGATCACCTCCTCACAGTTCGGCGGCAAGCTTGTCGAGCAGCTTGCGATGTGCCTTCTCGTCGACGGAGGCTTCCAGGACACGCTCGGCACCGGCGACGGCCAGCGTCGACACCTGGGCACGCAGCTCGTCCTTGGCGCGATGGATTTCCTGCTCGATCTCGGTACGCGCGCCGGCGACCAGTCGCTCGCCTTCGACACGGGCCTGATCGCGGGCTTCCTCGATCATCTGCGCGGAGCGCTTGTGCGCCTGCTCGAGGATCAGGGAGGCCTGCTCCTTGCTCTCGCGCAGGGTCTCGTTGGCGCGCTCCTGGGCGAGCTCGAGGTCACGCGTTGCACGGCTGGCCGCATCGAGGCCATCGGCGATCTTCTTCTGACGCTCGTGGAGCGCATTGCTGATCGGCGGCCACACGTACTTCAGGCAAAACCAGACAAAGATCGCGAAGGCGATCGTCTGTCCGATAAGCGTCATGTTGATATTCACAGGGATGTACCTCTGACAGGTTCGTGGCAACCGGAAACGAACACACCGAGCGCAGGGCGCCCGGTGTCGTCATTAACCGGCAACGACGAAGATCAGGTACATCGCGATACCGACACCGATCATCGGCACGGCGTCCAGCAGGCCCGCCATCAGGAAGGTCTTGGTCTGCAGCTGATCGCCCAGCTCAGGCTGGCGGGCAGTGGATTCCAGCAGCTTGCCACCCAGCAGGGCGAAGCCGATACCGGTACCCAGAGCGCCCAGGCCGATCATGAGGGACGCAGCAATGTAGACGAGTTCCATGGTGGTGCTCCTAGTTTTCTCGAGTTGAGGTTCAATGGGTTAAGGGTTGATGAAAGTGCAAGCGTTGCTCGTTTCAGTGATGCTCGTGCGCCTGACTCAGGTAGACGACGGACAGCACGGTGAAGATGAAGGCCTGGAGGGTGATGACCAGGATGTGGAAGATTGCCCAGGGCACATCCAGCACCCAGATGGCCCAGAACGGCAGCAGGGCGATCAGGATGAAGATGACCTCGCCGGCGAACATGTTGCCGAACAGTCGCAGGCCCAGGCTCAATGGCTTGACCAGCAGGCCGATCAGCTCCATGACCAGGTTGAAGGGAATCAGCGACCAGTGGTTGAAGGGGGTGAGCGAGAGCTCCTTGGCGAAGCCCCCCGCCCCCTTGACCTTCAGACTGTAGTAGATGATCAGCAGGAAGACCCCCAGGGCCATGCCCAGGGTGGCATTGGGATCGGTGGTGGGCACCATCTTCATGTAGTCGACGCCGAGGCGCAGGAACAGCTCGGGCACGTAATCCACCGGGATCAGCTTGAGGAAGTTCATCAGGAAGATCCAGACGAACAGCGTCAGGGCCAGCGGCGCGATGACGGGATTCCTGCCGTGGAAGGCCCCGCGGACGGTGAACTCGACGAACTCGATGACCATCTCGACGAGATTCTGCAGGGTGCCGGGAACCCCGGTGGTCGCCACCTTGCCGGCCTTGCGGAACAGCCAGATGAACAGTGCCCCCATGGCGATGGACCAGCCCATGGTATCCAGATGCAGCGCCCAGAAGCCCATCTCCTGGGCCTCCTCGGCTGAGTGTGCCAGCGACCAGCCGTTGTCGGGATGCTTGCCGAACGTCAGGTTCTGCAGGTGGTGCCTGATATATTCGGTCGGCGAGGGGTTATTGCCAGCCATGGGTCTGCCTCTCGTTAGGGTCGGTCAGTCACGCAGCAGCCAGGGAGCCAGCCAGTGCATGAGGTGAACCGCCACGTATGCGCCAAAGAAAAAAGCCGGGTTTGAGGGGGGCACTGTCACGAACACCAGGGCGAACAGTGCCACCGTCAAACCGAACTTGCCCGCCTCGGCTCGATAGAAAATCGACACGAAGCGCCTTGCCTGCCGGCCGGCACGCTGGCTGCCGACCCGCCATACGAAATACAGGTTGGGAAGAAGACAGATCAGCCCGCCGGTCGCCGCCGAGATGGCTGCCTCCTGCCCGCCGACCGCGAAGCCGAGGAGGGCCATGACGATGATGGCCAGTCCCTGGGCCTGCAGAAGGCGACGATGATTCGGAAGTCGCCGCACCACACGGGGCCTAGCCATGCCGACTCCCCATGGCATCCAGCGGACGAGACGAAGGTGTCTGCGGCGCTGCGTCCCGTGCGGACAAACACCGGCGGATTATAGGGAAGCCCCTCCGGCCCTTCAACCGGAGTGGTGTCGATTCCGAGGATATCCGGTCACTTTTCGACCAAAGGGGGACGGTTCGTCGACATCGCCCGACACGCACCGCTCTCAACGAATGTGCTCCAGGATCCCGTCCAGTTCGTCGAGACTAGCGTAGCGGATCGTGACCCGCCCCTTGCCCCCGCGGCCGTGCTGGATCTTCACCGGGGCGCCGAGCAGCTCACCCAGCCGGGTCTCGAGACGTGCCACGTCCGGGCTCGGTGTCGGCCGCTCGGCCTTGCGCGGCTCGCCGGCGGCGAGCCGCTTGACCAACGCCTCGGTGTCGCGGACGGTGAGGTCCTTGTTGACCACCTCGTGGGCGGCCTTGCGCTGCTTCGCCCCGGTAAGCGCCAGCAGGGCGCGGGCGTGGCCCATGTCCAGGTCACCACGCTCGAGCAGGGTCTGCACCTCCGGGTCGAGGGCGAGCAGGCGCAGCAGGTTGGCGACCTGGGCCCGGGACCGGCCCACCGCATCGGCCGCCTGCTGCTGGGTGAGCTCGAACTCCTCGAGCAGCCGCTTGAGGGCCATCGCCTCTTCCACCGGATTGAGGTTCTCGCGCTGGATGTTCTCGATCAGCGCCAGCGCCAGCGCCACCTGGTCGCTGACCTCGCGGATGACCGCGGGAATGACGTCCAGCTCCGCCAGTTGGGCGGCGCGCCAGCGACGCTCGCCGGCGATGATCTCGTAGCGCTCCGCACCGACGGGACGCACCACGATGGGCTGCATCACGCCCTGGGCACGGATCGAGTCGGCGAGTTCCTCCAACGCCTCGGGCTGGATATCGCGCCGCGGCTGGTACTTGCCACGGGTGAGCTGGCCCAGCGGCAGGCGTTCGAGCCGCTCCTCGGCTGCCGGCGCCTCGCCCTCCTCCGGCCGGGTCGGGTCGACGCCCGGAAGATCCAGGTTCTCGCGGCGGCGGGCATTGGCACCGATCAGGGCATCCAGGCCGCGTCCCAGGGCGCGTTTATTGCGCGTCATCGACATTCCCTCATCACAGCGGATTACAGCGCTCGGCCTACAGCGACAGCCGGCGGATCAGCTCCTTGGCCAGCACCCGGTGGGCCTGGCTGCCGCGCGAGAAGCGCGCGTACTTGGTCACCGGCAGGCCATGGCTCGGCGCCTCGGCGACCCGTACGTTGCGCGGGATGGTGGTCTTGAGCAGGGCGTCACCGAAGTAGTCGCGCAACTGCTTGCTGACATCCCGGGTCAGGCTGTTGCGCGAGTCGAACATGGTGCGCAGGATGCCATACACCTCCAGGTCCCGGTTCACGCTGTCCTTGATCTGTTCGACGGTATCGAGCAGCGCCGAGAGCCCCTCGAGGGCGTAGAACTCACACTGCAGCGGAATCAGCACGCCGTGGGCGGCGGTCAGGGCATTGACGGTGAGCATGTTGAGCGACGGCGGACAGTCGATCAGCACCACGTCGTACTCGCCGGCCACGTCGGAGAGCGCCTCGATCAGACAACGCTCACGCCCCTCGTCGCGGTCGAGCAGTTCGACCTCGGCGGCGGTCAGGTCGCCGTTGCCCGGCAGCAGCGCGAAGCCGGCCGCCGGACAGTCGAGGATCACCTCGGCGGAGCGCCGATCCCCCAGCAGCACGTCGAGCACACTGCCGTCGAGCTCATGCTTGTCCACGCCGCTGCCCATGGTGGCATGGCCCTGGGGATCCAGGTCGACCAGCAGCACGCGGCGGTCCAGCGCCGCCAGGCTGGCGGCCAGATTGACGGCGGTGGTGGTCTTGCCCACGCCGCCCTTCTGGTTGGTCAAGGCGATTATCTTGGTCACGGGCAACTCCCTTGCTGGGAAACACGGATGTTCACGCGGCGCTCCCCTCGAACGAACACCTCACGGATGGGCCTGGATGGCCCCCCGACGCTCGAGGAGCACCAGCAGACGACTGCCGACATCGAAGGGCACCGTGAGCGCGTGCCTCGCGACCGGGACGACGTCTTCCGGCAGCCCCGCCAGTTCGTCCTCCACGGCCGGCCCCTTCATGGCCAGCCACCGGCCTCCCGGGGCGAGCAGATGGCCGGTGAGGCCGATGAAATCATCGAGGCTGGCGAAGGCCCGCGAGATCACCTGGTCGAAGCGTCCCTCGAACGCCTCGACCCGGGCCTGTACCGGGGTGACGTTGGTCAGCCCCAATTCCAGCACGGCCTGGCGTTGAAAGCGTACCTTCTTGCCGTTGCTGTCGAGCAGCGTGACCGCGAGGTCCGGCCTGAGAATCGCCAGTACCAGCCCCGGCAGCCCCGGCCCCGAGCCCACATCGAGCAGGGTCGGTCCCTGGACGAAGGGCAGTACCGCGGCGCTGTCGAGCAGGTGCCGAGCCACCATCTCGTCGGGCGTGCGTATCGCGGTGAGGTTATAGGCGCGGTTCCACTTGTGCAACAGCGCCAGCAGGCCCAGCAGGCGACGGGACTGCTCGTCATCCACGTCGATGCCCAGCTCGATCAGGCCACGTTCGAGGCGGGTGCCGACGGTCGATTCGAAGGGGGGCGGCGTCATGCGTTGGCCACCCGACCGCTCTCGAGAAGCCGGCGCTTCTTGAGGTGGATCAGCAGGATGGAGACCGCCGCCGGGGTCACGCCGGAGATGCGCGAGGCCTGGGCGAGGGTCTCGGGGCGGGCCGCGGCCAGCTTCTGGCGGATCTCGTGGGAGAGTCCCTCGACCCGGTCATAGTCGAGGTCGGTGGGCAGCGGTGTGGCCTCGTGACGCTTGAGCCGGTCAATCTCGTCCTGCTGGCGGTCGATATAGCCCTGGTACTTGGCCTGGATCTGGACCTGTTCGGCGACCGCCTCATCGCTCACCGGCTCGCCGGCAAGCCCGGCCACATCGCCATAGCCGAGCTCGGGACGCTTGAGCAGGTCGAGCAAGCTGTACTCGCGCGCCAGCGCCTTGCCGGTCCTGGCCTCGACGGCCGCGGCGGCCGCGCTGCCGGGTTGCACCCAGCTGGCCCTGAGGCGGGCGCTCTCCCGCTCGATGGCCTCGCGCTTGGTGGCGAAGGCCGCCCAGCGGGCGTCGTCGACCAGCCCGAGCTCGCGGCCGGTCTCGGTGAGACGCAGGTCGGCGTTGTCCTCCCGCAACAGCAGCCGGTATTCGGCCCGCGAGGTGAACATGCGGTAGGGCTCCTTCGTTCCCAGGGTGATCAGGTCGTCGACCAGCACGCCCAGGTAGGCCTCGTCGCGGCGTGGCCACCAGGGCTCGAGCCCCTGGGCGCGGCGGGCGGCATTGAGCCCGGCCAACAGCCCCTGGGCGCCGGCCTCCTCGTAGCCGGTGGTGCCGTTGATCTGCCCGGCGAAGAACAGGTTGTGGATAAACTTCGTCTCCAGCGAGTGCCTGAGGTCCCGCGGGTCGAAGAAGTCGTACTCGATGGCGTAGCCCGGCCGGGTGATATGGGCGTTCTCGAGGCCCGCGATGGAGCGTACCACCTGCAGCTGCACGTCGAAGGGCAGCGAGGTGGAGATGCCGTTGGGGTAGAGCTCGTGGGTGTCGAGGCCCTCGGGCTCGATGAACACCTGGTGGCTCGCCTTGTCGGCGAAGCGGTGCACCTTGTCCTCGATGGAGGGGCAGTAGCGCGGCCCGACCCCTTCGATCACCCCGGAATGCATCGGCGAGCGGTCGAGGTTGGCCAGGATGATCTCGTGGGTACGCTCGTTGGTGTGGGCGATGTGGCAGCTTACCTGGCGCGGATGCTGATCGCGCCGGCCCATGAACGACATCACCGGCGTGGGGGTGTCGCCGGGCTGCTCCTCGAGCACCGAGAAATCGAGACTCCTCGCGTCGAGGCGCGGCGGCGTCCCGGTCTTCAGGCGATCGACCCGGAACGGCAGTGCCCGCAGCCGCTCGGCGAGGGCATTGGATGGCGGATCCCCGGCGCGGCCGCCGCGACTCCGGTCGAGCCCGATATGGATCACCCCGCCGAGGAAGGTGCCGGTGGAGAGCACGACGGTCTCGCCGAGGAAGCGGATGCCGGTCTCGGTGACCACGCCACGCACCGTGTCGCCATCGACGATGAGATCGCCGGCGGCCTGCTGGAACAGCGTCAGGTTGGGCTGGTTCTCCAGCATCCCGCGGATGGCTGCCTTGTAGCGAACCCGGTCGGCCTGGGCGCGAGTGGCGCGTACGGCGGGCCCCTTGCGGGCGTTGAGTACCCGGAACTGGATGCCCCCGAGGTCGGTGGCCAGGGCCATGGCACCGCCCAGGGCATCGATCTCCTTGACCAGGTGGCTCTTGCCGATCCCGCCGATGGCGGGATTGCAGGACATCTGGCCGAGCGTCTCGATGTTGTGGGTCAGCAGCAGGGTCTGACAGCCCATGCGAGCGGAGGCCAGAGCGGCTTCGGTTCCCGCATGGCCACCGCCGATGACGATGACGTCAAAGCGGTCGGGATACTCCAAGGTGCACCTCGTTGGCGCCGCGGCGCCGATGTCGTTGTTTCGGGTCGTCGATAGGGATCGCCGGAAAGCGGGTCCGAATCAGCCCGGCAGTATAAACCTCCTGTGGGTAATCGTCAGGGTTTTCCACACCCGGTTTCGTCGAAGGCCCCATCCAGGCTTGCCAGCTAATCAGTTAAAACAGAATAAGAGAGAGAAGTTCTGTTGTTGTAGTGACTATAGGTGTGGACAAAATCCGGGGATAACCGTGTTTTTATGTTGATTAACAACATGTTGTATTGTTGACCAAGAGCTGGACAAGGAGCCGGCTGGCTGCGTACAGGTGGTCGAGAGGCTGTGGACGGAATGGCGACTTGCCCACAGCGATGCGGGCGCACCGCTTGTCCACCGCCGGCTACCGGGCTTGTGCCCGTAGCTGTGAACAACCCTTCGCGGGTGCAACGAAGCCGATGGTGGCGGGGGGTTCAGCGGCTTGGAGAAGGCCTGTGCAGGAATTCTGTCCACAGCCAGAAAAAAGGCCCTGTCGATAACGACAGGGCCCCGAAGGAGGCTGGAAAAGGCAGGATTCAGTGCTTGAGCACCCGTGACAGGAAGTTCCGGGTACGTTCGCTCTGCGGCGAGTCGAAGAGTCGTTCGGGGGGCGCCTGCTCGACGATCTCTCCCTGGTGGATGAAGATCACCCGGTCGGCCACCTCGCGGGCGAAGCCCATCTCGTGGGTGACGATCACCATGGTCATGCCCTCCTTCGCCAGTTCACGCATGGCGTCGAGGACCTCGCCGATCATCTCCGGGTCGAGCGCCGAGGTGGGTTCGTCGAACAGCATCAGCCGCGGTTCCATGGCCAGCGCCCGGGCCAGGGCCACGCGCTGCTGCTGGCCGCCGGACAGCTGGCCGGGATGCTTGGCACTCTGGTCGGCGATCCCGACGCGCTCGAGCAGCCGTTCGGCGGTCTCGACGGCATCCGCCCGGCTCCAGCCGCGCACCTTCATGGGGGCCAGGATGACGTTGTCGAGCACGCTGAGATGGGGAAAGAGGTTGAACTGCTGGAATACCATGCCGACCTCGGTGCGGATCTCCCGCAGCGCCCTGGCACTCTTGCCGTCGGGCAGCAACTCCTTGGCGTCGACCTCGATATGGCCCTGCTGGAACTCCTCGAGGCCGTTGATGCAGCGGATCAGGGTCGACTTGCCGGAACCGCTGGCGCCGATCACCACTACCACCTCACCGGGCTGGACCTCGAGGTCGATATCCTTGAGCACGTGCAGGCTGCCGAAGTGCTTGTTGACCCTCTCCATGCGCACGATGGGCGTCGTGGTCGTCTTGCTCTGTGTCATGCGGTGGCTCCCCTAAGCTGTCTCGTGGCCCCTCACTGGCCGACCAGGCCGCGGCGCTCGAGCAGGCGCAGTGCGATGGAGAGGCTCCAGGTGATGACCAGGTACATGAGGGCCACCATCAGGTAGACCTCGAGGGCGGTGAAGGTGGTGGCGATGTAGATCTGCCCCTGGCGCACCAGTTCGCCGACGCCGATCACCGAGAACAGCGAGGTGTCCTTGATGCTGATGATGGCCTGGTTGCCGAGGGGCGGGATCATGCGCCGGAAGGCCTGGGGCCAGATCACGTAGCGGAAGGCCTGGGCGCGGGAGAGCCCCAGCGACAGCGACGCCTCCCGCTGGCCGCGCTCGATGGACTGTACCCCGCCGCGCACCACCTCCGAGATGTAGGCGCCGGAGTTGACCGCGATGGCGGCGATGCCGGCGGTGAGGGCATTGATCGGGCCGCCGAGGATCTGTGGCAGGCCGTAGAAGATGAACAGCACCTGGACCAGGATGGGGGTGCCGCGAAACACCTCGATGTAGAAGATGGCCGGAAAGCGCAGCCAGCGCAGTGGGCTGATGCGCAGCAGGCCGAAGAAGATACCGATGAAGAAACCGATGGCCAGGCCGCCGAAGGAGATCAGCAGGGTCCAGGGAATGCCCGGCAACAGGTGCGGAATCGAGCGCAGGGCCGCCGCCCAGTCGAATTGAAAGGTCACTTCCACGTGAGGTTCTCCGGAGTGTCGGTGGCCGGAAACGACACGGGGCCGGGAGCTCCTGCCGCCCGGCCCCGCTCAGGCCGACTGGTCGATCAGTCGTCGCTCGGCGACTCGCCGAACCACTTCTCGTAGATCTCGTCGTAGGTGCCGTCTTCGCGCATCTCGGCCAGCGCCTCGTTCACCGGCTCGACCCACTGGCTGCCCTTGTGGAACACGATGCCGTATTGCTGGCCCTCGTAGAGCGGCCCGACCACCTTGGTGCGGCCTTCCCCGCGGGTCTGGGCGAAGTAGGAGACATTGGGCGCGTCGTAGAAGGCGGCGTCGACGTTGCGGCCGAGCAGCGCCATGTACATGTCCGAGGTGCCCGGATAGGGGGTGATGTCGGCGTTGTCGCCCAGGGTTTCCTGGAGGTAGTCGTAGCTGGTGGAGCCGATCTTGGTGGCGATCGACATGCCCTCGAGGTCCTCGATGGTCTCGACGCTGTCGTTGTCGGCACGCACCATGATGCGCAGGCCGGAGTCGTAGTAGGGGTCGGAGAAGTCGACGATCTCGGCGCGCTCTTCGGTGATGGTCACACCGGCGATGGCGATCTCCTGACTGCCGGTCTGGACGGCCGGGATGATGCCGTTGAACTCCATGGTGGTGAGGTCCACCTCGAAGCCGGCTCGTTCGGCGACCTCGTTGATGATGTCCATGTCGAATCCGATCATCTCGCCGGTGTCGGCATCCATCATCTCGAAGGGGACGAAGCTGGGGTCGGTGACGACCTTGACGGTGGACGTCTGGGCGATGGCCTGGCCGGCGAGGCCGAGGCCAAGCGCCAGGGTGGCGGCCAGTGCGGATTGCTTCGGCAGCGATGAAGCGATGGAGGATCTGTTCATGTGGCTCCCCGTTTTGTAGGACTTTTAGCGGTGGGATTCGCCCTTTCAACCTTGGCGAGGTTCCGTGACAGCGTCAAGTCGCGGGGAGCGGGGGGATCAGACCATGAAAGAAGCGCCACAGCCGCAGGTGGTGGTGGCGTTGGGGTTCTGGACCAGGAAGCGGGCACCGGCCAGCCCCTCCTCGAAGTCCACGGTGGAGCCGACCAGGTACTGGTAGGAGAGCGGGTCGACCACCAGGGCGACATCGCCGAAGGGGATCAGGGTGTCGTCCTCGGCGACCTCGTCGGCGAAGTCGAAGCCGTACTGGAAGCCCGAACAGCCGCCGCCGGTCACGTAGACCCGCAGCTTCAGCTCGGCATTGCCCTCTTCCTCGATCAATGCCTTGAGGCGCGCCCGGGCGCTGTCCGACAGCATCAAGGGGGTGGGGACGAAGGATTCGGCACCGCTCATGGAAGAGCTCCCTGAAGGGAAATGGAGAATTCGACCGTCCATTATCCCCAATCCCCAGCAAAAGGGTCAACTTTTGTGGGAGCGACCTTCCCTCGGCGCCCTCGATGTCCAGGGGAGTGAGATCAGGGCATCAGCGCGGGGGCCGACAGGCCGGCGCGTTCGTCGAAGCCGAACATCAGGTTGAGGTTCTGGACCGCCTGGCCGGAGGCGCCCTTGACCAGGTTGTCGATCACCGACAGCACCACCACGGTGTCGCCGTCGCCGGGGCGGTGCACGGCGAGACGGCAGAGGTTGGCGCCCTTGACGCTGCGTGTCTCGGGATGGCTGCCGGCGGGCATGACGTCGACGAAGGGCTCGTCCGCGAAGCGTGTCTCGAACAGCGCCTGCAGGTCACCCGGCTCGGTGGTGAGCCGGCCGTAGAGGGTCGCGTGGATGCCGCGGATCATCGGCGTGAGGTGGGGCACGAAGGTCAGCCCCACCGGGCCGCCCGCGGCATCACCGAGCCCCTGACGGATCTCCGGCAGGTGGCGATGGCCGCCGGCACCATAGGCCTTCATCGATTCGCTGGCCTCGGCGAGCAGCGAGGGCACCTTGGCACCGCGGCCGGCACCGGTGACACCGGACTTGCAGTCGGCGATCACCCGGCCGGCGTCGATCAGGCCGGCCTCGAGCAGCGGCAGCAGGCCGAGCTGCACGGCGGTGGGATAGCAACCGGGCACGGCGATCAGGCGCGCCTTGCGGATGCGTTCACGGTGCATCTCCGGCAGGCCGTAGACGGCCTCGTCGAGCAGCGCCGGGGCGCCGTGGGGCTGGCCGTACCAGTGGGCCCACTCCGCGGCGTCGCGCAGGCGGAAGTCCGCCGAGAGATCGATCACCCGGGTGCCCTTGTCGAGCAGTTCGCCGGCCAGGGCGTGGGCGACGCCGTGGGGGGTGGCGAAGAACACCGCATCGCAGGCGGCGAGGCGCTCGGCGTCGGGGGTACTGAAGGCCAGGCCGTCGTAGTGGCCACGCAGGTTGGGGTACATGTCGCCGACGCGCACGCCCTCTTCGGAGCGGGAGGTGATCGCCTCCACCTCGACCTCGGGGTGCTGGGCCAGCAGCCTGAGCAGTTCGACCCCGGTGTATCCGGTGCCGCCGACGATTCCGACCTTGATCACGATGCCCTCCTTCCCGATGGCCTGACGAGCCTGTTGCCCCGGCGTGGACGCTGCGTCGAACGCCTGCAGCAGCCGGGACCTATGATGACGCTTATGATACACAAGAGAGAGGGGGCCTACCCAGGCCGCTCTTCGCCACCGGATGAACAGGATCGTCGCCGTGCCGCGCTTCTCGCTCCCCGACCTCAGCCTGGAAGGCTTCCGCCGCCAGTTGGCCAATGTCGATGCCCTGCCCCAGCTGTGCGTGCTGGGTGTGCTCTCGGGGCTGATCACCGGGGGGCTGATGGTGGGGTTCCGCCTGCTGCTCGACCTGGGGGCCCTGGCCTTCATGCCGGGGGGCGATTCCGAGGCCTTCGAGGGGCTCTCCCGTGGGGTGCGGGCCGTCCTGCCGCTGGTCGCGGTGGCCGTCATCGGACTCCTGCTGTGGCGCCAGCCGGCGGCGGCCCGCAAGCTGGGCGTCGGCCACGTGATCGAGCGGTTGACCTACCACCAGGGGCGCTTTCCGCTGCGCAACTGGCTCAACCAGTGGTGGGTCGGCGTGGTCTCGGTGCTCGGCGGGCTCTCCGCCGGCCGCGAGGGGCCGGCGATCCACCTGGGGGCGGCGGCCTCCAGTGGCCTGGGGCAACGGCTGCGGCTGCCCCACAACAGCCTGCGGGTACTGGTGGCCTGCGGTACCGCGGCGGGTATCTCGGCCTCCTTCAATACCCCCATCGCGGGGGTCATCTTCGCCATGGAAGTGGTGATGATGGAGTACACCATCGCCGGTTTCATGCCGGTGATCCTCGCCTCGACCATGGGGGCCGTGGTGGCCCAGCTGGTCTACGGTTCCGAGCCCGCCTTCCAGGTACCCACGGTGAGCCTGGGGTCGATGTTCAACCTGCCCTGGATCGTGATCACCGCCCTGCTGATCGGGCTGCTGGCCGGGGCCTTCATCCATGTGGCGAAGAGTGCGCGGATCACCGGGCTGCGGGTCTGGCTGCGCCTGTCGCTGGTGGCGGTGGCCACGGCGGGCGTGGCCTGGTGGTATCCGGAGGCACAGGGCATCGGCTATGACAGCCTGGCGGCGTCGCTCACCGGCGAGCTGACGGTGGACGTGCTGCTGGCACTGGTGGTGGCGAAGCTGCTGCTCACCGCCCTCACCGTCGCCAGCGGCGTGCCCATCGGCATCATCGGCCCGGTGCTGGTGATCGGTGCCGCCGCCGGGGCGCTGATGGGCCTGGCGGGGGGCTGGCTGTGGCCGGGTACCGCCGCCGACCCGGGGCTCTATGCCATGCTCGGCATGGCGGCCATGATGGGAGCGGTGCTGCAGGCGCCACTGGCGGCGCTGATGGCGCTGCTCGAACTGACCCATAACCCCAACATCATCCTGCCCGGCATGCTGGTGGTGGTGGTATCGGGCCTCACCACCCGCCAGCTGTGTCGCTGCGACGGGTTCTTCATCAGCGTCACTCGCCACGGCCTGCACCCCCTGCAGCAGCCGCTGATGCAGGCGCTCTCCCGGGTCTCGGTGCCGGCGGTGATGGAACGCAACCTGGTGCGCACGCCGCGGATGGTGACCCGCGACCAGGCACGGGCACTGCTCGAGCCCAAGCCGGTCTGGGTATTGATCGAACGCTCCACCGACGACAAGCCGACCCTGGCCCTCAAGGCCGCTGACCTGGCGCGCTGGCTGATGGGGCAGGAGCTGGCGGAGGACGAGCGGGAGAGCGACGAGGGCGAACTGCTCGACCTGCTGGAGATTCCCGGCCTGCGCCTGGAGATGGCGCCGATCCACCTGCAGGCGACCCTTTCGGAGGCCTTTGCCCGTCTCAACGACCAGGCGGTGGATGCGCTCTACGTGGAGCATGGCCACCGGCCGAAGCAGAAGCGGATTTCCGGTATCATCACCCGCGGCGCCATCGAGCGCTATTACCGTTTCGACCCGTCGTCGCCGTCCTGAGGAGACAAAATGTACTTGTGGATCAAGGCCCTGCACCTGATCGCCATGGTGACCTGGTTTGCCGCGCTGTTCTATCTGCCGCGACTCTATGTCTACCACGCCATGGCCCGTGATCGTGGCGAGCAACAGGCCATCGAGCACTTTCGGGTGATGGAGCGCAAGCTTTACCGCGGCATCATGACGCCGTCGATGATCGCCGTGCTGGTGTTCGGTGGCGGGATGCTCTTCCTGACGCCCGCCTGGCTCGGCCAGGGCTGGATGCACGTCAAGCTGCTGCTGGTGGCGCTGCTGGTGGCCTATCACCATGTCTGCCTGATCTACCTGAAGCAGTTCGCCGCGGGTCGCTGCACGAGGAGTCACGTCTTCTTCCGCTGGTTCAACGAGCTGCCGGTGATCGCGCTGCTGGCGATCGTCCTGCTCGCCGTGCTCAAGCCGTTCTGATGATGACCCCATCCACAGTCTCTCCTCATCTGCCGGTGGTGCTGGTGCTGGCGGGTCACGACCCCACCGGGGGGGCCGGCCTGATGGCCGACGCCGAGGCGATCGCCGCCTGCGGCGGTTGGGCGTTGACCGTTCCCACGGCGCTGACCGTGCAGAACTGTCGCGACGTCGCCGAGGTGGTGCCGGTGGATCCGGGCACCATGCGACGCATGGTGGTGGCACTCGAGGGGTTCGAGATCGCCGCGATCAAGGTAGGACTGGTGGCCCACACGGCGACCCTCGATGCCGTGACCGATATCGTGCGCCGTCATCCCGGGGTGCCGCTGGTGGTGGATCCGGTGTTGCGTGCCGGCGGCGGCAGTGAGTTATCCACAGCCGAGCTGGTGGATGCCTTCCGCGAGCGGCTGCTACCCCTTGTGGATATCCTCACCCCCAATCGGCAGGAGCTGGCAAGGCTGTCGGCCGGTGTCGAGGGGGATGACACCGAGCGAGCGGTGGATCTGATGACCCTGGGCTGCCAGGCGGTACTGGTCACCGGCACCGACGATCCGAGCGGGCGCGTGCCGGCCGACCGGGTGGAGCACACCTTGCATGCCACGGACCTGAGCCGGCAGTGGTCCTGGCCGCGCCTCGGCGGCACCTTCCATGGGTCCGGCTGTACGCTCGCCGCGGCACTGGCGGCTCGGTTGGCGGCCGGCGAGACGGTGGTGACGGCCTGCGAGCAGGCTCAGGCATTCACCTGGCAGGCACTGGCCCATGGCTGGCAACCGGGTCATGATCAGGCGCTGCCGCGGCGGCTCTGGCAGCTGCCGGCGGTGGTGAGCTTCCCCGGTGACGCGCCGCGTGGATGAGGGGGGCTGGCCATCGCCGACGTGACCACCGAGAATGGAGCATAGAGGCCGGCACACGGGGGGACTTCTTCACCGCCCTTCCCCCGCTTGCCGGCAGGTTATCCAGTGACTTGTCCACAGCCCGGTGCCACGGGCTGACACCATCTTCGTTTGCTTGAGGTAGACATGACCACATCCGCACAGCTCTTCGAACAGGCCTGCCGTCACATCCCCGGTGGCGTCAATTCGCCGGTCCGGGCCTTCAAGGGCCTGGAGCGCCCGCCGGTGTTCATGGAGCGTGCCCAGGGCGCCTACCTGTTCGATGTGGAAGGCAAGCGCTACGTCGACTATGTCGGTTCCTGGGGACCGATGATCACCGGCCATGCCGACCCCGACGTGCTCGCCGCGGTGCGCGAGCGGCTCGACAACGGCCTCTCCTTCGGGACACCCACGGCCATCGAGACCACCATGGCCGACCTGATCTGCGAGATGATCCCCTCCATCGAGATGGTGCGCATGGTCAACTCCGGTACCGAAGCCACCATGTCGGCGATTCGCCTGGCGCGCGGCGTCACCGGGCGCGACAAGATCGTCAAGTTCGAGGGCAACTACCATGGCCACTCCGATTCGCTGCTGGTCAAGGCCGGCTCCGGCGCCCTGACGCACGGCGAGCCCAGTTCGCCGGGCGTGCCGGCCTCCCTGGCCGAGCACACCATCACCCTGCCCTACAACGACCTGGATGCGGTGGAGCAATGCTTCGAGGAGATCGGCGACCAGGTGGCCTGCATCATCGTCGAACCGGTCGCCGGCAACATGAACTGCATCCCGCCGCAGCCGGGCTTCCTGGAGACCCTGCGCCGGGTCTGCAACGCCCACGATAGCGTGCTGATCTTCGACGAGGTGATGACCGGTTTCCGGGTCGCCCTGGGCGGTGCCCAGGCCCATTATGACGTCAAGCCGGACCTCACCTGCCTGGGCAAGATCGTCGGCGGCGGCATGCCGGTGGGTGCCTTCGGCGGCAGCGAGACGCTCATGTCGAACATCTCGCCGCTGGGCCCGATCTACCAGGCCGGTACCCTCTCGGGCAATCCACTGGCCATGGCCGCCGGCATCGCCCTGCTCACCAAGCTGCGGGTCCCGGGCTTCCACAATGCCCTGGCCCAGCGGGTCGATACCCTCTGCCATGGCCTGCAGGAGCGCGCCGATGCGGCCGGTGTCGACATGATCACCCAGCGGGTCGGCGGCATGTTCGGTGTCTTCTTCACCCGCCAGAGCCGGGTCGACAATTTCGCCCAGGCCACGGCCTGCGATGCCGGCGCCTTCCGTCGCTTCTTCTCGGCGATGCTCGACCGGGGGGTCTACCTGGCGCCTTCGGCCTATGAGGCCGGCTTCATGTCCAGTGCCCATACGCCGGAGGACATCCAGGTGACGCTGGATGCGGCTGAACAGGCCCTGGCCGCCATGCAGAAGGCTTGAGACGCCGCCCGCTTCCCGATACCGGAAGGAGACGCGATATGAGCCAGGCAACGGGGTTCGCCCCACCCTCTGGTGGTGATGTCCTCGAACTGGAGGCGCTGGTCGAGCGACTGGTGGTCTTTCACCGTGACTCCGGCATGCCGGCGGCCTCCGCCGATGCCGGGCAGCAGGCGGCGCTGGTCATGGCCAGGGGCGAAGTGCGGGCCATCCGCGAGCGCCTCGATGGTGACGAGGATCGGGAGCGCCTTGAGCACCTCGCCGCATGGCTGGAGCAGGATATCCAGCGTCTCGCACCGGTCTTCGAGGCCCGCCGGGAGCGGCTCTGCCGTAGCTGGGCTCTCGAGAACCCCGATAGCCGGCTCTGTCACCAGGGGCGGGTGCTGCTGTCCAATGCCATCGGTCGGGATCCTGGGGCCCCCGGGGGGGATCTTCCCGGCGATCCGGCCTGTGACCTGGCCGCACTGCTGGTGGGCCTGAAGAGTCGCGAGGAGACGGCGCTGACGCGACTGGCACTGGATCGCTATCTGCGGCTCTCCGGCGACTACGAGATGACGCGGCTGCTGTCGCTGCTCGGAGCCTGCCATGCCCTGAGCGGCGCGCGGCGTGCGCTTTCGCGGCGTCCGCCACTGAATCGTGATCCCGAACATCCCGCGTTGCAGGCCGAGAGCATGGCCGAGTGCCGTCGCTTCCTCGCCCTTGCCGAGTTCATCGCCGAGTTTCGTTTCCCGCCGCTGGTGATCGCCGTGGGAGTCGCCGGCAGTGGCAAGAGTCGCTTCACCAGCGGACTGGTGTCCCGGCTCGGAGCGATCCGGGTATGTTCCGATATCGAGCGTCGACGCCTGCACGGTCTCGATGTGACTTATCCCCAGGACGTCGCCGGTAGCGCCCCTGTGGATATCTTTTCCGAGGCGGCGACGGAACGCACCTACCGGCGACTCGCCTCCTGCGCCGGTGTGCTCCTGGACGCCGGGATACCGGCCTGTGTCGATGGGACCTTCCTGCGCCGCTGGCAGCGCGACCTGTTGCGCCAGCAGGCCGAGGCGCGGGGGTTGCCGTGCCTGCTGGTCAGTTTCGAGGCCGACGATGCCACCCTGCGACGGCGCATCGAGAAGCGGGCCCGGCAGCAGGGAAGCGCCGTGGAAGAGAGCCTGTCGGTGCTGACCCGTCAGCAGGCCGATCTCGAGCCCTTCGCCGACGAGGAGCGACTCCATCTGGTCCACCTCGATACCACCGCCGACAACGCCGCCGAGACCCTGGCGGGGCTGATCCAGGAACATGTCCGACTGTTCTGAGGTGTCCCGGCTCAGTGGCCGTTGGACGCCGCGGGGGGCTCGTTGCGTCGTCGACGGCCGACCAGCGGCGGCGGGGCCCCGAGGTTCTGGCGCGCCCAGTTCACCGCCTGGATGCGATTGTGCACCTTGATCTTGCGGAAGATGTTGTAGAGGTGCGACTTGACGGTGTGCTCGCTGACGAACAGCTGGTCGGCGATCTCGGTGTTCGAGGCCCCGGTCCCCAGCATGGCGATGATCTCCAGCTCCCGATGGGTCAGCCCGCAGACCGGGCGGTAGGAGTTGAGCTGCTGGCGACGGAAGAACTGGATCATGCGGGTCATCAGCGAGCGCGACATCCAGAGATAGCCCTCGATCAGGGTATTGAGTCCCTTGCAGATCAACGGCAGGGGGTCGCTGCGGTAGAAGACGCCTTGCAGGTTCATGGCGGAAAGCACCTCCACCGCATGATCCTCGTCACGCAGGTTGAAGGCAGCCAGCGTCAAGCCGGTCTCCTCAGCCGCCTTGACATGCCACTGCTGCATGGTGGCTTCGTCGATGTGATCCGCATCGAGCAGCACCAGCACCCGAGCGGGGTCCCTGCCCTTCCAGTCGGCCGCCGGTGCCACGACCGATACCGGACAGTCGAGTTGCTGATGCAGGTAATCGATGAAAAGCTGCGTCTGTGGATTGCTGGTCGTCACCAGCAGTACGATTCCTTTGTCCTGATTCATGATGCGACTCCCACGGAAGAGCGGGTAGAGCCCCCATCCCTGACCATCCTTCAGGCTGAGCGGGACTTTCTGAAGTGGTCAACTGAGTGTTGGACAAAATGTAACAATTTATTACTAACTTTTGGTTATTTATTTCTTCTCTCTTAGACGATATTTATTGGCTGCTATAAATGACTAAGTAAAACATACTGTTGGGTGGCTCCCTGGACTCTGGAACGAGCTCCGCCAACCGCCGAGACAATGAAATTCATGCCTATTCCGTGCCAGTCTTGTGTTTCATACTCAATCCTTAGTATGGCTTTTTGCATATCGACAGTATGAGTTTCATCACCCGTCCGCCCGCATTCCCCTAGCCAGGCCCGACCCGTAGAATGGGCACCCACGCCCTCCTGGAGAACCGCCCATGACCCCGACCCCTCTGGTGCTGGCCAGCGGCAATGCCGGCAAGCTGCGGGAGTTCCATCAACTGCTCGGTCCGCTGGGCTTCGTGGTCCGGCCCCAGGCGGACTTCCGGGTGGCCGACGTCGAGGAGACCGGGCTGACCTTCGTCGAGAATGCCCTGCTCAAGGCCCGCGAGGCGAGCCGGGTCAGTGGTCTGCCTGCCCTGGCCGATGACTCCGGACTCGAGGTGGATGCCCTGCATGGTCGGCCGGGCATCCATTCGGCGCGCTACGCCGGTGAGCCGAAGAGCGATGAGCGCAACAACGCAAAGCTGCTGGAGGCGCTGTCCGCGGTGGCCGAGGGGCGTCGCACCGGGCGTTACTGGTGCGTGCTGGTCTACCTGCGCCATGCCGAGGATCCGGTGCCGCTGATCGTGCAGCGCAGTTGGGAAGGCGAGATCCTGGCGCATCCGCGCGGCGAAGCCGGCTTCGGCTATGATCCGCTGTTCTGGCTCCCCGACCAGGGCATGAGCGTTGCCGAACTCGCACCCGAGGCCAAGAATCGCCTCAGCCACCGTGGGCGTGCCCTGCAGGCCCTGGTGGAGATCCTGCGTGAGGCGCCCGATCGTCGATGAGCGAGCGCATGACGGACGACTCCCCTGCCCTGCCGCCGCTGGCGCTCTATGTCCACGTACCCTGGTGCGTGCGCAAGTGCCCCTATTGCGACTTCAACTCCCATGGGGTCGGGCGAGGCGCGGTGCTGCCCGAGGAGGAGTACCTGGCGGCCCTGATCGCCGATCTCGATGCCGATCTGCCGCTGGCCGCCGGGCGCCCGCTTGCCAGCATCTTCATCGGTGGCGGTACCCCTAGCCTGATGTCCGCCGCCTTCTACTCCCGGCTTTTCGAGGCCCTGGCGGCGAGGCTGCCGTTGGCGCGGGACATCGAGATCACTCTGGAGGCCAACCCGGGCACCCTGGAACGTGGCCGCTTCGCCGGCTACCGGGCTGCAGGGATCAACCGCCTGTCGCTGGGGGTGCAGAGCTTCCAGGACGAGCAGCTCGCGGCGCTGGGGCGGATCCACTCGGGTGCCGATGCCGCGGCGGCCGTCGACGAGGCCCGGCGGGCCGGCTTCGACAACCTCAACCTTGATCTCATGCACGGCCTGCCGGGGCAGACCCCGGCCCTGGCCCTGGCCGACCTGGAGGCGGCGCTCGCCCTGTCACCGGAGCACCTCTCCTGGTACCAGCTGACCCTGGAGCCCAACACCGAGTTTCATTCCCATCCGCCGCCGCTTCCCGAGGAGGAGGTGCTGTGGGACATCCAGGACCTGGGCCATGAGTGCCTCGAAGCGGCCGGCCTGGTTCGCTACGAGATCTCCGCCTATGCGCGTGGCGGGCGGCGCTCGCGTCACAACCTCAATTACTGGCGCTTCGGTGATTACCTGGGGATCGGCGCGGGGGCCCACGGCAAGCTGAGCCGGCGCGGGGCGGACGGGGCGATGGCCATCGAGCGACGCTGGAAGTCGCGCCAGCCGGACGCCTACCTGCGCCGGCGCGAGGATCCGCGTGGCTTCGTCGCCGGCCGCAGCCTCATCGACGAGGCGGAGCTGCCGCTGGAGTTCGCCATGAACGCCCTGCGCCTGGTGGATGGCGTCCCGCTGTCGACCTGGTCGCGCTGTACCGGGCGCGAGCCGTTCCGACTGGAGCAGCGGTTGGTGCCGGCGCGCAAAAAAGGACTTCTTGTGGAAGATGCCGGCCGACTGCAGGCATCCCCTCAAGGTCTATTATTCTTGAACGAGCTGCTGGCCCTGATCAGTCTGGATCGGGGCTGTCAGGGATAGAATAGCAGGCCATTTCAATCACCAAGGAGACACGACCCCATGATCAAGCCTCTTCGTCTTTTCGTACCGGTGGCCGCCGCCGCCCTGCTGGTGGGTTGTGCCACCTCGGACCCCTACTCCGGGCAGACCCAGCGCTCGAGTACCATGACCGGTGCCGGCATCGGCGCCGCCGTGGGGGCCGCCGCCGGGGCGCTGTCCGGCAGCGGCAGCACCAGCCGCCGTGATCGCGCCCTGATCGGTGCCGCCGTGGGTGCCGCCGCCGGGGCCGGCGTCGGGGCCTACATGGACCGTCAGGAGGAGCAGTTGCGCGCCAGTACCCAGGGTACCGGGATCGAGGTCGATCGCCGCGGTGACGACATCGTGCTCAACATGCCGAGCAGCGTGACCTTCGGTTTCGACTCCAGCGAGCTGACCTCGAATGCCCGCAATGCGCTCAACGACGTGTCCTCGGTGCTGACCCAATATACCGATACCCGGGTCAACATCGCCGGTCACACCGACAGCACCGGCAATGCCGACTACAACCAGCGGCTTTCCGAGCGCCGTGCCGAGGCCGTCGGCAACTATCTGGCCCAGACCGGTGTCTCGCGTAACCGCCTCCAGATGAGGGGCTATGGCCAGACCCAGCCCGTCGCCAGCAACGACAACGAGGCGGGGCGTGCCCAGAACCGTCGCGTCGAGATCACCCTCTCGCCCATCGAGTCCCAGTTCCAGCAATAAGCCCGCCTGTCGCTCGATGCCGCCGATACGGGCCCGCCACTGTCTCAGTGGCGGGCCCTTTGCTTGCCGAATCACGGATGTCGATCCATGCTTTCCTATCAGCACGCCTACCATGCCGGCAATTTCGCCGACGTTCACAAGCATCTGACGCTCTTTGCCGTCATCGATCATTTGTTACGTAAATCTTCTCCAGTTACGTATGTCGATACCCATGCCGGTCGGGGCATCTATCCGCTGGCGGCAGAGGAGACGCGAAAGCTGCAGGAGTACCGCCAGGGGGTGGCGCCGCTCTGGCAGGCACGCCAGGCGTTGGTGGAGGAGCCCTTGCTCCACGCCTGGTTGGTGTCCCTGGAGAGGGTGCAGCAGCGGGAAGGCGAACTGGATCACTATCCCGGCTCGCCCTGGTGGCTGGCCCAGCGGCTGCGCCCTGAGGACCGCCTGAGGCTGTTCGAGTTGCATCCCGGCGAACTCGATCACCTGGCCCGTCAGCACCTGCCGGACAACGTGCGGCGCATCCACGGCGATGGTCTGCAGGGGCTCCTGCAGCGGTTGCCGGTATCGACGCCGCGGCTCTGCGTGCTGGTCGATCCCAGCTTTGAGCGCAAGTCGGAGTACGCCGAGGTGGCGAAGGCGGTATTGAGTGCGATGCGCAAGGCGCGTCACGCGGTGATGCTGGTGTGGTACCCGTTGCTGCCGGCCGGGCGTCACCGCGAACTGCTGGAAGGCCTGCGCGACGGTGGGCTGCGTAAGATCTGGTGCAGCGAGCTGAGCCTGCGCGAGCCGGTTACGGACGAGCGGGGCATGTATGGCAGCGGCATGCTGGTGGTGAATCCGCCCTGGGGGCTCGACGAACGGCTCGCCGCCGCCATGGCCCGAATCACGCCGTTGCTGGGTGACACCGCGACCTACCGCGACGAGTGGTGGGTGGTCGAGTAGGGGGCTTCACTTGCCGATACAGAAGCTGCCGAAGATCTCGCCGAGCAGGTCGTCTGCGCTGAATTCCCCGGTGATCTCGCCCAGCGCCTGCTGGGCGTCGCGCAGGTCCTCGGCGAGCAGCTCCCCGGCACCGTAGCCGGCCAGCTGCTCCTCGCCGTTGGTGAGCGCTCGCTTCGCCCGGTCGAGAGCGTCAAGATGGCGTCGACGCGCCGAGAAGCGCCCCTCGGTGGTGGCCGCATAGCCCATCACCGCCTT
The DNA here is from genome assembly GCF_030010475.1 of Halomonas kalidii. Classification (NCBI taxonomy): domain Bacteria; kingdom Pseudomonadati; phylum Pseudomonadota; class Gammaproteobacteria; order Oceanospirillales; family Halomonadaceae; genus Halomonas; species Halomonas kalidii. The sequence goes on from NZ_JASCQN010000054.1 coordinate 260,850, forward strand.
GAGGTGCTCCTTGAGGTTATCCACACCCTGGCCGGTCTTCGCCGAGAGTCGCATCACCGGGGTGGCTGTGGACGAGTCGATGCCCGGGGGTTCGTGGCTGGCATCGATCTTGTTGCGCACCAGGGTCAGGCGAGAGGGATCGGCCAGGCGGGCGACGAACTCGGGCCAGATGGCCATGGGGTCGGTGGCGTCGGTGGTGGCGGCATCGACCATCAACAGCACGCGGTCGGCCTTCCCGATCTCGTCCCAGGCACGGGCCACGCCGATCCTTTCCACGGCGTCGGGGGTATCGCGCAGGCCGGCGGTATCGATCACGTGCAGCGGCATGCCATCGATGTGGATATGTTCGCGCAGCACGTCCCGGGTAGTGCCCTCGATCTCGGTGACGATGGCGGTCTCCTGCTCGGTGAGGGCGTTGAGCAGGCTCGACTTGCCGGCGTTGGGGCGACCGGCGATCACCACACTCATGCCTTCGCGCATCAACGCGCCCTGGCCGGCGGCGGCACGCACCTCGGCCAGCTCGTCCTGTACGGCGGTGAGCATCGCGGCGACCTTGCCGTCGGCGAGGAAGTCGATCTCCTCCTCGGGGAAGTCGATGGCCGCCTCGACGTACATGCGCAGCTCGACCAGCCGTCGTACCAGGGTCTCGACCCGGCGCGAGAACTCGCCTTGCAGCGAGCGCAGGGCGTTCTCGGCGGCGCTGCGCGAGCTGGCATCGATCAGGTCGGCGATCGCCTCGGCCTGAGCCAGGTCGAGCTTGTCGTTGAGGAAGGCGCGCTCGGAGAACTCGCCCGGGCGGGCGAGGCGGGCGCCCAGCTGCACGCAGCGCTCGAGCAGCAGGTCCATGATCACCGGGCCGCCGTGGCCCTGCAGCTCGAGCACGTCCTCTCCGGTGAAGGAGTGGGGGCCGGCGAAGTAGAGCGCGAGGCCCTCGTCGATCACCGTGGCCTGGCCCCGGAACGGGCCGTAGTGCGCGCGACGCGGGGCAGGGCAGTGCCCGACCACCGCCTCGGCGATCGCCGCACAGGCGGGCCCGGAGACGCGTATGATGCCCACCCCGCCACGTCCCGGCGGGGTGGCGAGTGCCGCAATGGTGTCCTGGACGTAAAGGGGCTCGGCCATCGTCTACTCCTCGTCGCGCTCTGCGCCATTGTCCGCACGGGGTGCCGTAAACGCCAGACCCCCGCCGGGGGCGGGGGTCTTCGGGCGCGGGGCAGGACCGGGTTACTTGGTCTTCATGCCCTTGCCGACGCTCGGGTCGCTCTCGATCTTGCGCGTGATCACGTACTGCTGGGCGATCGAGATGACGTTGTTGACCACCCAGTAGATGACCAGGCCGGCCGGGAACCACAGGAAGAAGAAGGTGAAGACGACCGGCAGCATCTTCATGATCTTCGCCTGCATGGGGTCCGGTGGGGTCGGGTTGAGCAGTTGCTGCACGAACATCGAGGCACCCATCAGGATCGGCAGGATGAAGAACGGATCCTTCACCGACAGGTCCTGGATCCAGAACATGAAGGGTGCATGGCGCAGCTCGACGGACTCGAGCAGCATCCAGTAGAGTGCGATGAAGACCGGCATCTGCACCAGGATGGGCAGACAGCCGCCCAGAGGATTGATCTTCTCCTTCTGGTAGAACTTCATCATCTCCTGGGACATCTTCTGGCGGTCGTCGCCGTACTGCTCCTTGAGGCGCTGCATCTCCGGCCCCAGCTTGCGCATGCGGGCCATGGACTTGTAGGCCTTGGCGGAGAGCGGCCACATGGCCAGCTTGACCAGGACGGTGAGGAAGACGATGGACCAGCCCCAGTTGCCGATCAGGCTGTGGATCTGGTCGAGCAGCCAGAACAGCGGGTTGGCGATGAACCACAGCCAGCCGAAGTCCACGGTCAGGCGCAGGTTGGGGGCCACGGCCTCCATGTAGTCCTGGACCTTGGGTCCCATGTACAGGGTAGCGCCCAGCCGCGCCTCGCCCTCCGGGGCCACGCTGCTGATCGGGCCGGCGAAGGCCGCCACGTTGCGATCCTGCGAGTCGGTAGTGGCGTAGAAGAGGTTCTGCTGGTTCTGGGGTGGCGCCCAGGCGGAGACGAAGTAGTGCTGGATGATCGCGACCCAGCCGCCCTCGACGTCACGGTTCGTGAACTTGCCGGACTGGATATCCTCGAAGTCGACCTTCTGATAGCGATCCTCCGGCGAGGAGTAGGCGGCACCCAGGTAGGAGCGCATGCCCATCTTCGGTCCGCTGGAGGGATCGGGGCTGTTGTCCCGGGCCAGTTGGCCGATGAAACGGGCGCTGACCGGCTCCTCGGCATGGTTGGCGAGGTAGTAGTTCACGTCCACGGCGTAGTTGCCGCGTTCGAAGGTGAAGCGCTTGACGACATCGACGCCGTTGACCTCGGCGGACAGGTTCACCTCGAGGCGATTGTCGTTCTCGGTCAGGCGATATTCGGTGCTCTCGGGAGTGAAGGAGATGCGCCCGGCGTGTCCATCGAGCTGTAGCCCCGAGCGTGCCACGTAGCTGCGGCTTTCGCCGTCGGAAAGCAGCACGTAGGGGCGGTCGGAGTCCAGCGTGAAGCGATGCTGCGGTAGGGCGGCATAGACGATGTCTCCCCCCTGCGGGTCGATGCGCACATCCAGCACGTCGGTGACCACGGCCACCAGGTCGCGGCTGCGCGTGGCCGTGGCCGGCTCGCCGGGCATCTCCTGGCCCGCCTCACCTTCGGCCCGCGGAGTCGTCGGGACGGCGAGGTCGTCGTCTCCGTCCGGGGCGGCGGCTTCCTCGCCTGGGGCTCCGGTGGTGAAGGAGGGGGCTGTCGGTTCAGGCGCTACCTGACCGTAATCCTGGTTCCACTGCACGACGATCAGGTAGGCGAGCACCGCCAGGGGAATCAGCAAGAGGAGTCGTTTTACGTCCATGAGGGGTCTGCCCGATGGGTGGTGAACATTCCGATGGCGTGGTGCGGGTCGCACGCCCGATATGCACGAAAGCCTGCCGAAGGCAGGCTAGGCTCAGTACACGGATTCTCGGCACTCGGCATGGTGGTAGCGATGATCGCCCGGCAAGCGGTGGTGGCTCTCATGCAGACTCCGTGACTGGCCGGGCCGCGCCAGTGCCGATACTCGGCAACGCAGCTGGCAAGTTGCCCTGGGCCCATCAGTTCTCGGTCTTCGACTTCTGCACGTCTCGCGTCAGACGCTTCCACATGCCGTGAAGCTGGCGATGCAGGCTATCGTTGTCGAGCTCGTGAACGCCACGCCTGGCCAGAATCACGATGTCCACGGAGGGCAGGCGCTGTTGCTGCAACCGGATCGACTCGCGAGCGAGTCGCTTGAGGCGGTTGCGGTCGACGGCTCGCCGGACGTTCTTCTTGCTGAAGACCAGGCCGAGTCGGGGGTGTCCCAGGTCGTTGGGAGAGGCCAGTGCCATCAACCCCTTGCCATGGACCTTGTATGCAGCCGTATCGAAGACGCGCCGATAATCCCCGGCCGTCAGAAGACGCAGACGCCGGGGAAAATCCTGACGGGACACGTGCGGTCCGCGTTCAGGCGCTCAGGCGCTTGCGACCCTTGGCGCGACGACGCGCCAGAACGGCACGACCATTCTTGGTGGCCATGCGGGCACGGAAGCCGTGCACGCGCTTGCGCTTGAGAACGCTGGGCTGAAAGGTGCGTTTCATAACTCGTTATTCCCACGTGGTTTTCAGGAAGAATCGACAATGTCGAGGCGTCCGGATTCCGCATCGGAACCCGGGGGGATTCGGCTCAAGACCGGAAATTGTAGTGATTTCGGTGCCCGGGTGCAATTTTTCCGTATCGATGCCGGGGCGTGGCAGGGGAAGGGGAAACGCCGCCATGCCTCGAATCAGTCATTATAATTAAAGATCTTTAGATGATGTTGTTATTAATACTGGGGACAGCTTCTGTGGATATGTATAAATAATCTCGTTGTATCAATATGTTGAATGGGGTTATTGGTTGTGGGCAAGTCTCGTATGACCGGAGGATGACCTGTGCATCGGCGGTGTATCCCCCGGGCATCCATCCACAGGGCCGGGGCGTCCCCGCGGAATCTCGGGACTGTCCCCACCGATCATCCGGGTTGTCCACAGCATGCCGCAAGGGGGTGGCTCATGTGGATAACCTTGGCCCTGAACGATACAATGTCGGTCGTTTTTTCGATGAATGGTGAGGTCGCGTGTCGCTCGCTCTCTGGCAACAGTGTCTGGACTACCTGCAGGACGAACTGAATTCCCAACAGTTCAATACCTGGATTCGCCCCTTGCAGGCGGAGGAGGGGGAGTCCAACGAACTTTGTCTGCTGGCACCCAACCGGTTCGTCCGTGACTGGGTCAGCGACAAGTATGCCAAGCGCATCAGTGAGTTGATGCGGGAGCTGTCGCCCGCCAAGCCACCCAAGGTGGTGCTCTCGGTGGGCAGTCGTCGCACGACGACCGCTCCCCAGCCGCGGGAACTCGGCAATCCGGTGTCGGCCAGCCCCCGTCAGCCGGCGGCACCGGCGGTCCAGGTGCCGTCGCGTGGCCGCGGAGAGGTCGGGGACGAGCGCGAGATCGAAGCGCTACGCGATGAGGGCGCTGCCGGACGGCGTCCCGGCGAGCGCCAGGTCCAGGTAGAGGGCAGCCTCAAGCACAACAGCGGACTCAATCCGAACTTCACCTTCGAGACCTTCGTCGAGGGCAAGTCCAACCAGTTGGCGAGGGCGGCGTCGAGGCAGGTGTCCGAGAATCCCGGCGGGGCTTACAATCCGCTCTTCCTCTATGGAGGCGTGGGTCTCGGCAAGACCCACCTGATGCATGCCGTGGGCAATGCCCTGGCCGGGCGTCGCGAGAATGCACGAGTGGTCTACCTGCATTCCGAGCGCTTCGTGGCCGACATGGTCAAGGCGCTCCAGCTCAATGCCATCAACGACTTCAAGCGCTTCTATCGCAGCGTGGATGCCCTGCTGATCGACGATATCCAGTTCTTTGCCGGCAAGGAGCGCTCCCAGGAAGAGTTTTTCCACACCTTCAATGCGCTGCTCGAGGGTGGCCAGCAGATGATCCTCACGTCGGACCGTTATCCCAAGGAAATCAGTGGGGTAGAGGAGCGGCTGAAGTCACGTTTCGGCTGGGGGCTGACGGTGGCGATCGAGCCGCCGGAGCTCGAGACCCGGGTGGCGATCCTGATGAAGAAGGCCGATCAGGCCAAGGTCGAGCTGCCGCACGATGCCGCCTTCTTCATTGCCCAGAAGATCCGCTCGAATGTCCGCGAGCTGGAGGGTGCCCTGAAGAAGGTGATTGCCGACTCCCACTTCATGGGCAAGCCGATCACTCAGGACTTCATCCGCGAGTCGCTCAAGGACCTGCTGGCCCTGCAGGACAAGCAGGTGGGGGTCGATAACATCCAGCGCACCGTGGCCGAGTACTACAAGATCAAGCTCTCCGACCTGCTGTCGAAGCGTCGCTCGCGTTCGGTGGCCAGGCCCCGGCAGGTGGCCATGGCGCTGGCCAAGGAGTTGACCAACCACAGCCTGCCGGAGATCGGCGATGCCTTCGGCGGCCGCGATCACACCACGGTGTTGCACGCTTGTCGCAAGGTGCAGGCCCTTCAGGAAGAGAACGCGGACATCCGCGAGGACTACAAGAATCTGCTGCGTCTGCTGACCAGCTAGGTTTGCTGCCTTTCAACCGCTGTCATGCAACACTAGCGATGCCGACCGACCGGCCAGCCGTCGCCGGCCGCAACCCTTCAGGACAAGACGTGGAGCCGACATGAAATTTTCCATCTCCCGAGAAGCCCTGCTGCGCCCGCTGACGCTGGTCGCCGGCGTGGTGGAGCGACGCCAGACCCTGCCGGTACTGTCCAACGTGCTGATCCAGGTCGACCAGGACCAGGTGGCGTTGACCGGCACCGACCTGGAAGTCGAGCTGATCGGGCGAACTGCCGCGAGCCTGGTGGAGGAACCGGGTGCCGCCACCGTGCCGGCACGCAAGCTGATGGATATCTGCAAGTCGCTGCCGGACCAGTCAGAGCTCCAGCTCTCCCTGGAGGATGGTCGGGCCGTGCTGCGTAGTGGGCGCTCCCGCTTTACGCTCTCGACCCTGCCGGTGGCCGAATTCCCCAATATCGAGGACAGTCAGGGGAGCATCGAGCTCAGCCTGCCGCGGGGTACCCTCAAGCACCTGATCGATGCCACGTCCTTCGCCATGGCGCAGCAGGATGTACGCTATTACCTCAATGGCATGCTGCTCGAGCTACGTTCCAACCTGGTCCGCGCCGTGGCCACCGATGGCCACCGCCTGGCGGTCTGTTCGCGGCCTACCGAGATCCCGGTCGACCCTGCCCAGAAGCTGATCGTGCCGCGCAAGGGCATACTCGAGCTGGCCCGCCTGCTGGATGACAGCGACGAACCGGTCAGCCTGACCCTGGGGGCCAGTCACGTCCGGGCCCATACCGGTGATTTCACCTTCACCTCCAAACTGGTGGACGGCAAGTTCCCGGACTACGAACGCGTCGTGCCCCGTGGCGGCGACAAGGTGTTCATCGCCGACCGGGCCGAGCTGCGCCAGGTGCTGTCCCGCACCGCCATTCTCTCCAACGAGAAGTACCGTGGCGTGCGCCTGAACCTGGAGGAGGGCAACCTGCGAGTGATGGCCAACAACCCCGAGCAGGAGGAAGCCGAGGAGAACGTGGCCATCGAGTACAGCGGCGGAGCCATGGAGATCGGCTTCAATGTCGGCTACCTGGTCGACGTGTTGAACGCGCTGGACGAAGATCGGGTGCAGATGACCCTGGGCGATCCCAACAGCAGCGCACTGATGGAAGAACCAGGCGGTGGCGATGCCCTCTATGTCGTCATGCCGATGCGCCTCTGACGGAACTGGCCTCGCCTTGCGCGGCGTCGGCTGACCCTCTCTCCTATATGCCACTCGACCGTCTCACCTTCCAGGGCCTGCGCAACCTGCAGGCCCTGGACTGTCGCCCCGGGCCCCGGATCAATCTCCTGACCGGTGCCAACGGCAGCGGCAAGACCAGCCTGCTCGAGGGCATCCATATTCTCGGCATGGGCCGGTCCTTTCGTACTCGCCAGCTACGCCATGTGATCGCCCATGACGCCGAGGCGTTGATGCTGCATGGCCGCCTCGCCGGCGAGCCACCGGTGCCCTTCGGGGTGCGGCGACATCGTGATGCCCCGGAGCTGGAGATGCGCCTGGCCGGTGAGCGAATCGCGCGCATCTCACGCCTGGTCGAGACCCTCCCGCTGCAGTTGATCAACCCCGATGCCTTCCGCCTGCTCGAGGGCCCACCGGCCGGGCGGCGCGAGTTTCTCGATTGGGGCGTGTTTCACGTGAAACACGAGTTTCTCGATGTCTGGCAGCGGGCGCGACGCGCGCTGAAACATCGGAATGCGCTGCTCAGGCATGGTAGAATGAACGATGGTTCCCTGCCGGCCTGGGAGCAGGAACTGGTGCACTGGAGCGAGCGGCTCGACGGCTTGCGTCGCGCCTGGATGGAGGCCTTCCTGCCGGTCTTCGAGGAGACCCTGACGGGCTTGCTGCCACTGCCGGAGCTGCGACTTCGCTATGCGCGAGGTTGGGATCGTCGGCGAGAATTGGCCGAGATTCTGCGCCAGGGAAGAGAGACCGATCGGCAGATGGGGTTCACCCAGCAGGGCCCGCAACGTGCCGACCTCGGTATTCGATTAGGGCGGCGCCCGGCCGTGGAGGTGCTCTCCCGGGGCCAGCAGAAGCTGGTCGTCAGCGCCTTGAAGCTGGCACAGGGCCGGTTGCTCGAGGCGAGCACGGGGCGCACCTGTGTCTACCTGATCGATGACCTGCCAGCCGAGCTCGACAGCGAGCACCGTCGCGTGTTCTGCGACTGGCTGGAGAGAATGCACTGCCAGGTATTCATTACCAGCGTCGATCACGACGCCCTGGTGGATCTGTGGCAACCCGAGACCCCGGTCGCGATGTTTCACGTGAAACGTTCGAGTTCGGGCGCAGGGCAGCTGTTGCCACTGGACAGACAGACTTCACGACGGAGTAGTCAATGAGCGAACAGGCTTACGACTCAACGAGCATCAAGGTTCTCAAGGGGCTGGATGCCGTACGCAAGCGCCCCGGGATGTACATCGGCGACACCGATGACGGGACCGGCCTGCATCATATGGTGTTCGAGCTGGTGGACAACTCCATCGATGAAGCCCTGGCTGGCCATTGCAGCGAGATCCGGGTCGTTATCCATCCCGATGAATCGATCACCGTCAGCGATAATGGTCGTGGGGTTCCCACCGATATCCATGAAGGCGAGGGAGTGTCGGCGGCCGAGGTGATCATGACCGTGCTCCATGCCGGGGGCAAGTTCGACGACAACTCCTACAAGGTCTCGGGTGGCCTGCATGGTGTCGGGGTCTCGGTGGTCAATGCACTCTCCGAGGAGCTCAAGCTGACCATCTGGCGTGCCGGCCAGGTCCATGAGCAGATCTATCATCATGGGGTGCCCCAGGCCCCCCTGGCGGTGGTCGGCAAGACCGAGAAGAGTGGCACACGGGTGCATTTCCGGCCCTCGCCGAAGACCTTCGCCAATATCGAGTTTCACTATGACATCCTCGCCAAGCGGTTGAGGGAACTCTCTTTTCTCAACTCGGGCGTGGCCATTCGTCTGATCGACGAGCGCAGTGGCAAGGAGGAGCTCTTCCACTATGAGGGGGGGCTCAAGGCGTTCGTCGACCACCTGAACACCAACAAGACGGTGCTCAACCCGGTGTTCCATTTCGAGGCGGAGCGCGAGGATGGCGTGGTCGTCGAGGTGGCGATGCAGTGGAATGACTCCTTCTCGGAGAACATCTTCTGCTACACCAACAACATCCCCCAGCGGGATGGCGGTGCCCACCTGGCGGGCTTCCGTGCCGCCCTGACCCGAAGCCTCAACCACTATATCGAGGCGGAGGGACTGCTCAAGAAGTCCAAGGTCAACACCTCCGGTGACGATGCGCGCGAGGGCTTGACGGCGATCATCTCGGTGAAGGTGCCGGATCCCAAGTTCTCCTCCCAGACCAAGGACAAGCTGGTCTCCTCGGAGGTCAAGACCGCGGTGGAGCAGGAGATGGGGCGCCTGTTCTCGGAGTACCTGATCGAGAAGCCCAACGAGGCCAAGGCGATCGTCAACAAGATGCTCGATGCCGCGCGGGCTCGCGAAGCGGCGCGCAAGGCGCGCGACATGACGCGTCGCAAGGGGGCGCTGGATATCGCCGGCCTGCCGGGCAAGCTGGCCGATTGCCAGGAGAAGGATCCGAGCCTCTCCGAGCTGTTCCTGGTCGAGGGTGACTCGGCCGGCGGCAGCGCCAAACAGGGGCGCGATCGCCGTACCCAGGCAATCCTGCCGCTCAAGGGCAAGATCCTCAACGTCGAGAAGGCGCGCTTCGACAAGATGCTGTCGTCGGCGGAGGTGGGCACCCTGATCACCGCGCTCGGCTGCGGTATCGGTCGCGAGGAGTTCAATCCCGACAAGCTGCGCTATCACTCGATCATCATCATGACCGATGCCGACGTGGACGGCTCCCACATTCGCACGCTGCTGCTGACCTTCTTTTTCCGTCAGATGTCGCAGCTGATCGAACGGGGGCATGTCTTCATCGCCCAGCCACCGCTCTACAAGATCAAGCGTGGCAAGCAGGAGAGCTATCTCAAGGACGAGCAGGCCCTGGTCGACTACCTGACCTCCACGGCCCTGGACGGTGGCCGCCTTTACGTCAATGCCGACGCACCGGGCATCAGCGGCGCTGGCCTCGAGAGCCTGGTCAACCAGTACCGCGATGTGATGAAGCGCATCGAGCGCCTTTCCCGGGTCTATCCCAACGAGGTACTGCGCAAGATCGTCCATGCGGCGCACCTGGAGGGTGAGACAAGTCTCAAGGACCGCGTCACCATGCAGAACTGGATCGAGTTCCTGCAAGCCGAGATGGATGCCCTGGTGGCCTACGAGGGGGGGCCGCGCTACACCTTCCGGCTCGAGCAGGACAGCGAGCGCGGGCTCTATCTGCCGGCGGTCACGCTGACGGCTCACGGTGTGACCACCGACTATGTGTGGGGTATCGACTTCTTCACCAGTGCCGATTACCGCATCATCGCCGGCCTCGGCGAGACCCTGGACGGGCTGCTGGAAGAGGGAGCCTATGTGGCCCGCGGAGAGCGGCAGAAGCCGGTGACCACCTTCTACGAGGCGCTGGCATGGCTGATGGGTGAGGCCCAGCGGGGACTCTCCATTCAGCGCTACAAGGGGTTGGGCGAGATGAACCCTGACCAGTTGTGGGATACCACCATGAACCCTGAGACGCGGCGCATGCTCCGGGTTTCCATCGAGGATGCGGTGGCCGCCGACATGATGTTCAACACCCTGATGGGCGATGAGGTGGAGCCACGCCGTGACTTCATCGAGCGCAACGCCCTGGTAGCCAATCTGGACGTCTGAAGGCGATGGCATGTTTCACGTGAAACATGCCGAGTCCAGTGAGAGAAGACCGAAGCCGGCCATCATGGCCGGCTTCGTGGTTTCTACACGGATGATCAGCCAGGAGAAAGGGCGCGACGGGGCGGGGGGAAAGAAACGGGATCAGCGGGTCTGCTGCAACAACCAGTCAACGAAGGCGGCGAGGTCGTCGAAGACGAGGGCGTGGTGCAGGCCCTCGCCCCTGGCCAGCGTGCGTTCCCCCTTGCCCGTTCTGACCAGCACCGGGCGGCAACCCAGCGGCTCACCGGCCTGCAGGTCCCGCAGGCTGTCGCCGACCATCCAGCTACCCTTGAGACTCTCGAGGGCCAGGGCATCGCGAATCTGCTCGAGGAGTCCGGGCAACGGCTTGCGGCAATCGCAGTCATCGTCGGGGCCATGCGGACAGTAGGCGATATGGGCGATCTCGCCACCGGCCGCCGTGACCCGCCGGCCGAGTTCCCGGTGCATGGCGGCCAGGGTGGTTTCGTCGTAGAGGCCGCGGGCGATGCCCGACTGGTTGGTGGCGACCGCGACCGTCCAGCCGGCCTGGCTCAAGCGGGCGATGGCGGCAATCGCGCTGGGGTAGGGGATCCACTCGTCGAGGGACTTCACGTAGTCATCGGAGTCATGGTTGATGACACCGTCGCGGTCGAGGATCACGAGCTTGAGGGGGCTGGGCATGAGAGAGGGGCACTGAGGATTCGATGGCGGTGACGTGTGAAGTGTTTCATGTGGAACCCGGGTTGCCAAGTAGCGAAGTGCAGGCGGCGTGTTTCACGTGAAACATCCGCTGCCGAAAAAAGGCTGATGAAGACCGATGGGAGGGGGGAGAGGCGGGCGGGCATGTTCCACGTGAAACAGGCCAGCGGGGTCGTGTGACAAGAAAAAAGGGCCGGCGAGTGGCCGGCCCTTTCGGCAAGACATCGGACAGCGCTACTGCTGAAGCTGGGCGATATCGGCCACTTCGAGGAACAGCGCCTGCAGGCCCGCGAGCAGTGCCAGCCGGTTGCGGCGCACCGCCTCGTCCTCGGCCATGACCATGACCTGGTCGAAGAAGGCATCGACCGGCTCACGCAGGCTCGACAGGGCGTCCAGCGCCTCGCGGTAGCGTCCCTCGGCGAACAGCGGCATCACGGCATCATGGTGCGCGATGAGGGACGCATGGAGGGCCTGCTCGGCGGGCTCCGCCAGCAGCGTGGCGTCCACCCGCGTCGAACCGTCGTGCTCCTGCTTGGCGAGGATATTGGAGACTCGCTTGTTGGCGGCGGCCAGGGCAGCGGCTTCCTCGCGGTGCGCGAAGGCGTGCACCGCGCGCAGGCGTCGGGCGAAGTCGAGCGGGCGGGTCACCGGACGGGCCCGCACGGCGAGATAGACCTCGGCCTCGATACCCTCGTCCTGGCCCCAGGCACGGAAGCGGTCGAGCATGTAGCCGAGGACCTCGTCGACCAGGCGCTCGGCGTAGGGCAGCTCCTGGTGCTGGGCGGCCGCCAGTTCGAGCAGCTCGCGCAGGTCGAGGGGCAGTTCACCCTTGATCAGTATGTTGAGCACACCGATGGCGGCACGGCGCAGGGCGAAGGGGTCCTTGGTGCCGGTGGGGCGCTGGCCGATGCCGAAGATGCCGGTCAGGGTGTCGAGGCGGTCGGCCAGGGCCAGGGCCAGGCCGGTGCGGGTGCGGGGGATCTCGTCGCCGGCGAAGCGCGGCAGGTACTGCTCCTCCAGGGCATCGGCCACCTCCCCGGGTTCGCCGTCGTGGGTGGCGTAGTAGCGGCCCATGATGCCCTGCAGCTCGGGAAACTCCAGCACCATCTCGGTGACCAGATCGCACTTGGCCAGCTCGGCGGCACGGCGGGCCTGGGCCACGTCGCCGTCGATGCGGCCGGCGATGAAGGCGGCCACGGCGGCGGTGCGGTGGGCCTTGTCGGCCAGGGTGCCGAGCTGTTTCTGGAAGACCACGCCGGAGAGTTCGTCGAGGTGGCTGGCCAGGGGGCGCTTGCGGTCGGTGTCGTAGAAGAAGGCGGCGTCGGCCAGGCGCGGACGGATCACCTTCTCGTTGCCCTCGATCACCTGCTGGGGATCCCGGCTGTCGATATTGGAGATGGTGATGAACAGCGGCTTCAGGCGCCCCTGCTCGTCGAGCAGGTGGAAGTACTTCTGGTTGGCCTTCATCGAGGAGATCAGGCACTCCGCCGGCACCTCGAGGAAGCGTTCGTCGAAGCTGCCGGTCAGGGCCACCGGCCACTCGACCAGGCCACTGACCTCGGTGAGCAACTCCTCGTCGATCACCGCCAGGGCCTCCTGGACCTCGGCCTCGGCCAGCACCTGCTCGCGGATCCGCTCGCGGCGCTTGTCACGGTCGGCCAGCACCCAGGCGGTCTCCAGGGCGGCGAGGTAGTCGTCGGCATGGTCCAGCTCGATGGCCTCGGGGGCGTGGAAGCGGTGCCCGCGAGTGGTGCGGCCGGCCCGCAGGCCCAGGGCCTCGGCCTCGATCACTTCGCTGCCGTAGAGCATCACCAGCCAATGCACGGGGCGGGAGAACTCGATACGCGAGGCCCCCCAGCGCATGTTCTTGGGCACCGGCAGGGCGGCGATGGCCCTCTCGACGATGGCGGGCAGCAGGCGGACCGTGGCTTCGCCCGGCTGCCGCTCGCGGTAGCCGAGCCAGGTGCCCTTGTCGGTCTCCAGGTGGATCAGGTCGTCGACGCCGACGCCACAGGAGCGGGCGAAGCCCTCGGCGGCCCTGGTCGGCTGGCCGTCCTTGAACGCCGCGGCCAGCGCCGGGCCGCGGCGCTCGACCTCGCGGTCGGGCTGCTTGTCGGCGAGCTCGCGGATCTGCACCGCCAGGCGGCGCGGGCTGGCGTAGGCGAGCACTTCGCCGAAGGCAACCTCGGCCTCGGTGAGGCCTCGGCGGATGCCCTCGGCCAGGGCGTCGGAGAGGGTGTCGATGGCGCTAGGCGGCAGTTCTTCGACGCCTAGTTCAACCAGTAGGGTGTTGGCAGCCATGCTCATGCGTCTCCCTGTTCGGCCAGCAGTTCATTGCGCAGGGCCTCGGGGGCCAGCGGGAAGCCGGCGGCCTTGCGCGAGTCGTAGTAGGCGTGGGCCACGTCGCGGGCCATGGTGCGCACCCGCAGGATGTAGCGCTGGCGTTCGGTGACCGAGATGGCGTGACGGGCGTCGAGCAGGTTGAAGGTGTGCGAGGCCTTGAGCACCTGCTCGTAGGCGGGCAGGGGCAGGGCGGCCTCGAGCAGCTTGGCGCACTCGCGCTCCTGGTGGTCGAAGGCGGCGAACAGCGCCGGCACGTCGGCATGCTCGAAGTTGTAGGCGGACTGTTCGCGCTCGTTCTGCAGGTAGACGTCGCCATAGCTGACGCGGCTGCCATCCGGTGCAATGGTCCATACCAGGTCGTAGACGCTGTCGACGTCCTGCAGGTACATGGCGATGCGCTCGAGGCCGTAGGTCAGCTCACCGGTGACCGGATAGCACTCCAGGCCGCCGGCCTGCTGGAAGTAGGTGAACTGGGTCACCTCCATGCCGTTGAGCCAGACCTCCCAGCCCAGCCCCCAGGCGCCAAGGGTGGGCGACTCCCAGTTGTCCTCGACGAAGCGGATGTCGTGCACCAGCGGGTCGAGTCCCAGGCGTCTCAGCGAGCCCAGGTAGAGCTCCTGCAGTTCGGCGGGGGACGGCTTCATCACCACCTGGAACTGGTAGTAGTGCTGCAGGCGGTTGGGGTTCTCGCCGTAGCGACCGTCGGTGGGCCGGCGGGAGGGCTGCACGTAGGCGGCATTCCAGTTCTCGGGGCCGATGGAGCGCAGGAAGGTGGCGGGATGGAAGGTGCCGGCACCGACTTCCATGTCCAGGGGTTGCAGGATCACGCAGCCCTGTTCGGCCCAGTACTGTTGCAGGGTGAGGATCAAGCCTTGAAAGGTCGAGCCATCTGGGGTCGACCCTGGGGTTGAGGTCGACGTGAGTGTCGAGAGAGTCATCGCGGGAAGCACCGTTGGCCATGAATTCACAGGGCGTCAAGTATACAATCACAGGCAGATCGGTTATAGGCGCAGTCCGCTGCGCCCCAATGAGGACATCCCATGATCGTAGTGACAGGCGGAGCCGGCTTCATCGGCTCGAATCTGGTCAAGGCACTCAACGCCCGCGGCCGCGACGACGTGCTGGTGGTCGATGACCTGCGCGATGGCACCAAGTTCGTCAACCTGGCCGACTGCACCCTCGGCGACTACCTCGACAAGGACGACTTCCGCGCCCGGGTCGAGGCGGTGTTGCGCGGCGAACCCTCCAGGCTGCCGCCGATCGAGGCGATCTTCCACGAGGGGGCCTGCTCCGACACCACCGAGTGGGACGGCCGCTTCATGCTCGACAACAACTTCGAGTACTCGAAGGTGCTGCTGCACTTCTGCCAGCGGCAGGGCATTCCCTTCCTCTACGCCTCCTCGGCGGCCACCTACGGCGGCAGCGAGGTGTTCGTGGAGGCGCCGGAGCACGAGAAGCCGCTCAACGTCTACGGCTACTCCAAGCTGCTGTTCGACCAGTACGTGCGGGCGCGCTGGGATGACTTCCGGAGCCAGGTGGTGGGCTTCCGCTACTTCAACGTCTATGGCCCCCGCGAACAGCACAAGGGCAAGATGGCCAGCGTCGCCTACCACCACCACACTCAGGTGAGCGCCGGCGAGAATCTCAAGCTGTTCGGCGCCTGGGACGGCTATGAAGCGGGCATGCAGAGCCGCGACTTCGTCTATGTGGGCGACGTGGTCGACGTCAACCTGTGGTTCCTCGACCACCCGGAGCGGTCCGGCATCTTCAACCTGGGGACCGGCCGCGCCGAGCCGTTCAAGGCGATCGGCGAGGCGGTGATCGGCTTCCACGGCAAGGGCGAGATCGAGTACATCGACTTCCCCGAGGAACTCAAGGGACGCTACCAGAGCTACACCCGGGCCGACATCTCGCGGCTGCGCGAGGCCGGCTATGACCGCGAGTTCCGCACCGTCGCCGAGGGGGTACGCGAGTACCTGGAGTGGCTGCATGGCTGAGGCCGGCACCGCGGCCCCGCCGAAGGGCGAGCGGCTCCTGGTGGTGGGGCCTTCCTGGGTGGGCGACATGGTCATGGCCCAGAGCCTGCTGATGACCCTCAAGGCGCGTCATCCCGGGTGCCGGATCGGCGTGGTGGCCCCGGCCTGGTCGCGGCCGATCCTCGAGCGCATGGCGGAGGTCGACGAGGTGGCGTGCCTCGAGACGGGCCACGGCGAGTTCGGCTGGCGGGCCCGCCGGACCCTGGCCAGTCGGCTGCGTGGCCGCTTCGACCGCGCCATCGTGCTGCCGCGCTCCTGGAAGTCGGCGCTGGTGCCCTTCCTGGCGGGCATTCCGCAACGTACTGGCTTCACCGGCGAGCAGCGCTATGGCCTGCTCAATGACCGCCGCCGGCTCGACAAGGCGGTGCTGGACCAGACGGTGAAGCGTTTCGTCGCGCTGGGCCTGCCCGCCGCCGAGGCCGAATCGGGCACCTTCGCCATCCCCCGGCCGCGTCTCGCCGTCGATGCCGACAACCTCGGCGCGTTGCGCTCGACCCTCGGGCTCTCGTCGCGCCCCGCCATCGGCATGATGCCGGGGGCGGAGTATGGCCCGGCCAAGCAGTGGCCGCTCGCCCATTTCCGCGAACTGGCCGGGCGACTCACGGCCGAAGGCTTCGAGGTCAGGGTACTGGGGGGGCCGAAGGACGAGGCCGCCGGCGAGACGATCAGCGCGGGACAGGCCCATGTGCTCAACCTCTGTGGCCGTACGCGGCTGGCCGATGCCGTCGACCTGCTGGCGGACTGCCGCCAGGTGGTCACCAACGATTCGGGCCTGATGCACGTGGCGGCGGCGGTGGGTACCCGGGTCCAGGCGATCTACGGCTCCTCTTCGCCACGCTATACACCGCCGCTGACCGACAATGCCGAGATCCACTATCTCGGGCTCTCCTGTTCGCCCTGCTTCGCGCGCACCTGTCCGCTCGGGCATACCCACTGCCTGGTGCAGTTGCCCCCGGCGCGCTTGCTGGGGGCGGTGCTGGGCACGACCGAGACGGTCATCGCCCGGGGGTAGCAGCGGGTCACTGCACCATGGCGGGTTCCTCGCCGGTGGCATCCTCCGGGTTCTCCACGACCTGCTCCTGCTCCGGTGGCTCTTCCTCGGGCGGCCGCTCGGGTACCAGTCCGTCCCACATGTGCTTCTGCAGTGCCGTCTCCTCGCGCAGCCGGTCGTTGACGAACTCCCTGTCGTACTGTTCCAGCAGGGTCGGAGAGGAGGAGAGCAGCGAGGCGCCCAGGCCGGCCCGATTATCCTCGATCTCGAATCCCATGGCCTCGAGAACGGTGGGAAGGACGTCGAGCAGGGAGGACTCGCGCCGCACCCGGCCCAAGGGGACCTCGGGGCCGAGCAGCATGAAGGTGTTGTCCCGTTCGTCACGGATCAGCTCGTCCCATGCCGAGACACGCATGGTCAGGTGGTCGCTGGCGATCACCACCAGGGTGTTCTCCAGCAGGCCCTCGGCCTCGAGCCGCTCGACCAGGTTCCGGGCCAGCCAGGCCGAGCATTCGACCGAGTAGAGGATGTCGGTACCATCGAATTCACCCTGGCGATCGATGCAGCTCTGGGCCGGATAACCGTAGGGCGCATGGCTGGCGAGGCTCAGGGTGACGACTCCCCAGGGAGCGCCGGTCTCGTCCAGGCGGCGAATCTCCTCCAGGGCGAAGTCGTAGAGGGAGTCGTCGTAGAGCCCCCAGTTGTTGAGATACTCGGGATCCTCGAGCCGCGGGCGCAGCTCCTCACGGCCCAGCACGGTATCGAAGCCGTGGTCCTGGTAGAAGACACCCTTGCCGGCGAAGGCCGTGCTGGCACCGCCCAGGTAGGCGAGTCGGTAGCCCTGGTCGGCGAGCAGGTCGCCGAGGCAGTCGATGCCGGGCACCACCTGGCCCAGGGGCTCGAACTGGCTGTCGTGGAGCAGGCCGGCGGGCATCAGCGGCGTGCCGCACTGGCTGGCGATCATGCCGGCCATGGTCCAGCCGGTGTTGTCGAGCTGGCGCACGGCCTCGAAGACCCGCCCCTGCTCGCCGAGGGCTTCCAGATCGGCATAGGCGTCGCCGAAGCGCTCAGGGTCGCCGTAGGTGCGCTCGATGCTCTCCAGGTAGAGAAACAGCAGGTTGGGCGGGTCCTCGGGGGCCTGTCGGATGACCGGCGCGACATAGCGGCGTTCCAGCCAGGCGCCGTCGTCGGTGACGATGGCGGCGCCGCGCTGGGTGATGCCGAAGAGCAAGGGGTTGCTGGCCAGCAGGCCCAGGGCCAGCAGACGCTCCCAGAGTCGCCAGCGGTGATCCCTCCTGATCAACCAGGTGAAGGAGACGAGCAGCGCGACCATCGACAGGTTGTAGAGCACCGCGGCCAGCTTGCGGTCGACGCCGCCGTGATCGGTCATGCCCGCCTGCAGGTGGAAGAACACCGCCGCCAGGTCGACGTTGCCGAAGCTGGCGGCCAGGTAGACATAGAGCCCCCAGAGGGCGATGGGCAGCAGCGACCAGGGCCAGACGCGGACCGGCGGACGCGGATGGCGCGGTGCCCCCCAGCGCAGCAACCAGCCCAGCCCGAGCCAGGCGCCGGCGATCGGCACCAGGCCCCAGGCGGGCAGCAGGGTCACGGTCGCGGCGGCATGGCCGATCCACAGCCCGATGACGAGCAGGGCCCACCAGCGTGGCCGGCGCAGGGGAGAGAGAGTGGGGGGGATGGGCATGACGATATCCCGGTTGGATTCGCGGTTAGCTTATCAAGGTGGCGACGCCGAATGGACCCCCGTGCAGCCGGGTGAGGGGCAGGGTCCTCGTCGCCTCACCTGTCGTTACGGTGGTTTTCGTTCTCGTACAGCTCGTTGAGCTTGGCGTACTTCATGTAGGCATGGAAGGCGGTGGTGATGGTCACGGTCAGGCCATCGGCCCCCTGGAGGATGCCGCCCTTGAGGATCAGCTTGCGCAGGGTGGCGCTCGCGGCATGCAGGGCGGGCCGCCACGCCGAGGGCGCCACCCCTCGCTCCTTCATGGCCCAGGCATCCCGGGTGGACAGCTGATCGATGCGCTGTATCCAGTGGGAGAGGCCGTCGTAGGTGAAATGACGAATGTGCGTGCCGGTGTCCAGGACCTTCGGTGCGCGAACCGAGGCGTGGCCCTTCTTCGGCAGGTAGCCCGAGGTGGTGCGGTTGTAGAGCCGGACCACCTCGTCCGGGTAGAATCCGGCGGCCTTGATCCAGTGGTTGGCACAGAAGTTGCGACGCTTGAAGCGGTAGGCCCGGGTGGGGTCATCCAGCGTCAGGGCCTGGATGGCGGCCACGGCATCCTCTTCCAGTCGTTCGTCTGCGTCCAGCGTGAGGATCCAGTCGTTGGTGGCATGGGGAACGCCATGGGCCTTCTGGGGTCCATCGCCGAGATATTCCTGCAGCAGGACTCGCGCGCCCTTGTCCTCGGCGATGCGCACGGTATCGTCCTGGCTCAGTGAGTCGACGACGATGACCTCGCTGCAGACCCGCTGCAGGGAGTCGATGCAGGCGGCGATCCGTTGCTGTTCGTTGAGGGTAATGACGATGCCGGTGATGGGCTTCATGACGGAGGCTCGCTGCTGGTGGGTATCTGAAGGCGCTGCACGATGCGTTCCGCTGCCGCCATCAGGTCGATGCTCGACATGTCGGTCTCACTGGCGCCATCCGGAGGGCTGAAGGCCAGGCGATGGGCTGGCGCGTTGCAGGTCTGCCAGCGCAGCGGGGTGGCCGAGCGCCGCGCCGGGTAGAAGCCTGCCGTGGGCCGATCCAGGCAGCCGGCGATATGCAGGGGGCCGGTGGAGCCGGCAATGAACAGGTCCGCCGCGGTGAGGCTCAGGGCGAAGTCATCGAGACCCCGGCGTGACGGCAGCCGGGCGGTGGTGAGTCCCTCGGCGGCGAGCCGGTCGCACAGCTCGTCGGCGATGGCTTCCTCGCCGGGCCCGGCGGTCAACAGCCAGGTCGGCATCACGGTGCCTTCGAGCCGCTGCTCGATACCACATGCCAGGGTGGCGTACTGGTCGAGCGACAGGTTCACCGCCGAGCCGCCATGACCGGCATGCACGAAGATCCAGGGGCGGTCCTCGTCGAGGCCGAGCTCGTCGGCGATACGCGCACGCTGGGTGTCGCGGATCCCGTCGGGTAGCGGCCAGAAAGGCGGTGACGGGCGCGGCGGCAGAGGCCGAGCGAGCTCGCCGAGCAGCCCTTCGGCCAGCTCGAGATTGTAGACGTATTCGGGCTTCCGTGAACGCGACCTGCGCTGGGCGATGCGTCGGTTGTAGAATAGCTGGGCCCACTTGGTGGCCGGGGCAAGGCGCAGCGGGATACCGGCCCGCCAGCCCAGCCAGCCGATGCGCGGCGTGGAGAAGAGCGTCAGCAGGGCGTCGAAGCGGCCCTGGCGCAGCCGGGTCAGCAGTTCGCGCCGGCCATCGGCCCCCGCCTCATCGCCCGGATCGAGGAGTACCTCGTCGACCCAGGGGCAGAGCCTGGCGATCGGGGCGGTATAGGCCGGCACCAGCACGCTCACATGGAGGGCCGGGTCGGCCGCCTTGAGGCAGGCCAGGGCCGGCCAGGCCAGCATGAAGTCACCGAGCTTGTCATTGCGAACCACCAGCAGGCGGGAGCGGCGCTCGTCCATGGCGGTGGCGGAAGTTGTCATCATCCGGGCTCCCGGGCCCCGACACCGGAAAGGAGTCAACCTTGTCCCACAAGGTCATGCATATCTGCCTCTCGCGCGGCTGGGGCGGACTGGAAATGTATCCCTCACGGATTATACCCGAGCTGAAGCGTCAGGGGTGGGAGCCTCATGGCCTGGCCCTGGCCGACTCGCGCGTCGCCGCGAGCCTGGAGGAGGCCGGCGTCTCGCCGCTGGTGGTGTCGACGCCGCCCCGGGCGCTGTTGGCGGTGGCGCGGATCCTCGCCTACCTGAAGAGCCACGACATTCGTGTGCTGCACTGCCACAAGTCCGGCGACCTGCGGCTGGGGGCGCTGCTGGCGACCCTCAGGCCGGGGCTGAGGCTCTTCTACACCGACCACATGGGCGTCACGCGGCCGAAGAAGGACCCCTACCACCGCTGGGCCTACGGGCGCGTCACCCGGCTGTTCGCCATCAGCGACGCGACCCGACAACGCAACCTGGCGGCCTTTCCGCTGCCGGCCGCGCGCATTCGCCGCCTCTACCTGGGGATCGATCCGGCAGCCTATGCGCCACGACTGTCGCGGGAGGCGTGCGAGGCGCTGCGGCGCGAGCTGGGGATTCCCGAGGGGGCCGTGGCCATCGGCCTGCCGGGGCGACTCACCCCGGGCAAGGGGCAGGCGGTGTGGATCGAGGCCCTGTCGCGACTGGCCGAGTCCCGCCCGGACCTGTGTTGGCACGGCGTGTTGATCGGTGGCCTGACGGCTGGCGAGGGTAGCAACGAGGATTACGTGGCGGCGTTGCGGGAGCGTGTCGCCGCGCTGGGCCTCGAGTCACGGATCACCTTCACCGGTTTTCGCCGCGACCTGCCTCGGCTGTTCGAGGCTCTCGACGTCGTCTGCGTCCCCTCGCGCAACGAGGCCTTCGGGCTGACGGTGATCGAGGCCATGGCGGCCGGCAAGGCGGTCGTCGGTGCCGACAGCGGCGCCATTCCCGAGTTGATCGACGCCGGGACCGGACGCCTGGCCGCGCCGGAAGCGCCCGCTGCCTGGGCCGAGGCCATGGCCGAGCTGATCGTCGACGCGGACCTGCGCCGACGGCTGGGCGAGTCGGCCCGCCGACGGATTCGCCGGGACTTCACCCTCGCGGCCCATGTGACGGCCCTGACCGAGGAGTATGGCGGCTGAGGTGAGCGGGGTCAGGTCGCTCTCGTGTGATAACCCCGCCGGATGGCGGCCATGGCCGCGGCGGCCTCGAACTTGACCAGCGAGCGCTGCAGGCGCTCGAGGTTGGCCGCCTGCCAGGCGCCCGGGGCCCGCAGCCGGCAGCGGTCGAGGTCGATCAGCCAGACCCGGCCGCGCTCGTCGACGAGCAGGTTGCGGGCATTGAGGTCCACATGGTCGAGGCCGGCATCGTGGAAGCGCCGGACGGTGGCGCCGACGGTTTCCAGCAAGGGCTCGTGGTTCGCCTCCCCGGACAGGCACGCGGCCAGGGCGCGGGCCCCGGGCAGGCGAACCGTGATCAGCGCCGCCTCATAGGTGACGCCGTGCCGGGTCACGGCGGCGGCCACCGGACGGGGAACCGGCAGGCCGCGGGAGTAGAGCTCGGCGGTCAGGCGCAGTTCACGGAAGGCACGGGTGCGTTCGAGACCGGTCCACAGGTAGCGACGGGTACTGATCCGGGCGATCAGGCCGCCGCGGCGATAGGGACGCAGCACCCACTGGTCGCGCCCGGCATCGAGAAACAGGCTGGCACCGCGCCCCGGGGCCTCGCCGACGACGCGCCCCTTCCTCCGCCAGTGGTCGGGATCGAAGGCCTGCGGCACAATCGGCGGGTCGGTTTGTGGCACCGGGCCGGCGTCACATAAACTGTCCGCATCATATAGAATGGAAACCTTTCCCGTTCGAAATGTTGCCAAGCGCATGAAGCATCCTCTGCCCGCCCAACCTCGGCACATCGGCGTGCTGCGACTCTCCGCCCTGGGCGATGTCTGCAACCTGGTGCCGACGGTACGCGCCCTGCAGCGCCAGTGGCCCGAGGCGCGTATCACCTGGATCATCGGCAAGGGCGAGCACAGTCTACTGGCCGGCCTCTCCGGGGTCGAGTTCGTCGTCTACGACAAGGCCTCCGGCGTGGCCGGCATGCGGCAGTTGTGGCGCGAGCTCGCGGACACCCGCTTCGACGTCCTGCTGCACATGCAGCAGGCGCTGCGCGCCAGTGTCCTCTCTCTGGGGTTGAAGGCCGACGTCCGGGTGGGCTATGACAAGGCCCGTGCCAAGGACGCCCAGCACTGGTTCACCCATCGTCGGCTTGCACCCCATCCCCGGGCCCATGTGCTGGAGTCGTTCATGGACTTCGCCCGCCTGCTGGGGGTCGAGGAGCACCCGTTGGAGTGGAACCTGCCGGTGCCCGCGGCCGCCTTCGACGAGGCCCGGGCCCTGACCGGTGATGCCGCCTACCTGCTGCTGAGCCCCTGCGCCAATCCCCGGCTGCGCAACTTCCGCAACTGGTCTGCCGAGGGCTATGCGGCGGTGATCGAGCATGCCTGGGTAAAGGACGGGTTGAAGGCGGTGCTCACCGGTGGCGGCAGTACCCAGGAGCGAGAGATGGGCGAGCGCATCCAGGCGCTCAGCCGGCCGGAGGCGGTGATCGACGCCATCGGCGGCACCTCGCTCAAGGGGCTGCTGGCGCTGATCGCCCGGGCCCGTGCCGTCGTCGCGCCCGATTCGGGGCCGGTGCACATGGCCAACGCCCTGGGCACCGCGGTGGTGGGCCTCTATGCCACCACCAATCCCGACCGCGCCGCTCCTTACCTCTGGCGCGAGTTCGTGGTCGACCGCTATCCGCAGGCGGTGCGGTGCTACCTGCACAAGTCGCCCGAGGAGGTCTCCTGGGGCCAGCGGGTGCGCCACCCGGATGCCATGTCGCTGATCCGTGCCGAGGACGTGATCGAACGACTCGATGCCGTGCTCGACACCATCACCGCTCACCCGGACACGGAGTCCCCTGCCGATGAAGCTTGATCTGACTGCCATGGAACGCTCACGCCTGCTGGTGGTGGGCGATGTGATGCTCGACCGCTACTGGCACGGCGGTACCTCGCGCATCTCGCCGGAGGCGCCGGTACCGGTGGTGCGGGTGGAGGAGGCCGAGGACCGGCCCGGCGGTGCCGCCAACGTGGCGCTCAATATCGCCTCCCTGGGGGCCCAGGCCGCCCTGGCCGGCATGGTCGGCGATGACGACAACGCCGACCGATTGAGCAGCCGGCTGGAGAGCTCCGGAGTGAGTACTCACTTCGAGCGCAGCCCCGGCGTTCCCACCATCACCAAGCTGCGGGTGATGAGCCGCAACCAGCAGCTGATCCGCCTGGACTTCGAGCAGGGGCTCGGCGAGGTCGATACCACGGGGCTGCTGGCGCGGGTCGAGGCGGCCCTGCCCGACTGCGACCTGGTGATCCTCTCCGATTACGGCAAGGGCACCCTCAACCGGGTCGAGGCGCTGATCCGCCTGGTGCGTGGCGCCGGCAAGCGGGTGCTGGTCGACCCCAAGGGCAACGACTTCCGCCGCTACCGCGGGGCGAGCGTGATCACCCCCAACCTGACCGAGTTCGAGGCCGTGGTGGGGCACTGCCGAGACGATGCCGAACTCGCTGCCAAGGGCGCGGCACTGTGTGCCGAGCTCGAGCTCGAGGCGCTGCTGATCACCCGCAGCGAGAAGGGCATGACCCTGATCCGCGGCGATCACGAGCCGCTGCACCTGCCGACCCGGGCCCGCGAGGTCTATGACGTCACCGGCGCCGGCGACACCGTGATCGGCGTACTGGGGCTGGCGCTGGCTGCCGGCCACGGCTTCCCAGAGGCGATGACCCTGGCCAACCTGGCCGCCGGGCTGGTCGTCGCCAAGCCGGGCACCGCCACGCTCTCCATCGCCGAACTCTACACCGCCCTGCACGGCGACAAGCTGGCCGAGTTCGGGGTCATCGAGGAGGCCCCGCTGATCGAGGCGGTGCGTGCCGCCCAGGCCCGCGGCGAGCGGGTGGTGATGACCAACGGCTGCTTCGACATCCTGCACGCCGGCCACGTGGCCTACCTGGAGCAGGCCCACAAGCTCGGTGACCGGCTGATCGTGGCGGTCAACGACGACGCCTCCATCGCCCGGCTCAAGGGCCCCAAGCGGCCCATCAACCCGCTGCCGCGGCGCCTGCAGGTGCTGGCCGGCCTGGGGGCCGTGGACTGGGTGGTCGCCTTCGCCGAGGACACCCCGCAGCGGCTGATCGAGGCGGTGCTGCCGGACGTGCTGGTCAAGGGCGGCGACTATCGCCCGGAGCAGATCGCCGGCGGCGAGGCCGTGCGTGAGGCGGGTGGCGAGGTAAGGGTGCTGGGCTTCGAGGATGGCGTCTCCACCACGGCGATGATCTCCACCATCCTCGACCGCGAGACCTGATGGCCGCCCGGCAGGGAGCCTCCTGGGCGCGCCGGCTCTACTCGGTGGCCCTCTACGCGCTCGCGCCGCTGATCTGGCGGCGGGTCTGGCGCGAACGGCTGCCCGGCCGCCCCCGGCGGGAACGGCTGGGCCTGCTTCCTCCCGCGCCGGCCGGTGAGCGAACGATCTGGCTGCACTGTGCCTCGGTGGGCGAGGTCCAGGCCGCCCGGCCGCTGATCGAGGCGCTGCTGGCGCACTACCCGGGGCACCGACTCACCGTGACCACCATGACCGCCACCGGCGCCGAGCGCGTGCAAGCGTTGCGCGAGGTGCTGGCGGAACCCGGCGAACCGCCGCGCCTTCGCCATGCCTTCGTGCCGCTGGACTTCCCCGGCGCGGCGAAGCGCTTCATCGCCCGTCTCCGCCCGGAACTGGCGCTGTTCTTCGAGACCGAGCTGTGGCCCAACCTGCTCCACGCCTGCCGGCGGCGAGGCGTCCCCGTGGCGGTGGTCAATGGCCGGCTGTCGCCGCGGGCCTTCCAGGGTTACCGACGCCTGCGTCCGCTGATGCGGGACGCCCTGAACCGGGTCGACTGGCTGGCCGCCAAGTCCGACGCCGACGCCGCACGCTTCCAGGCCCTGGGCATGGAACCGGCCCATGCCGAGGTGGCGGGGTCGCTGAAGTTCGACATCTCGCCGGATGTCGGGGCGCTCGAGGTGAGTGAGCGCTTGCGCACGCGGCTGGGCGAGCGCCCCGTCTGGGTGGCCGGCTCCACCCACCCCGGCGAGGACGAGCAACTGCTGGCCGCCCATGCCCGGCTGCTCGAGACGGTGCCGGACGCCCTGCTGATCCTGGTGCCCCGCCATCCCCGGCGCTTCGATACCGTGGCCGTGCTCTGCCGGGAGCAGGGCATGGCCATGGTGCGACGCTCCCGCGACGAGTGGCCCGACGAGCGCACGGTGGTCTATCTGGGCGACACCATGGGCGAGCTGCTCGCCCTCTACGGCGCCGGCGACCTGGCCTTCGTCGGCGGTAGCCTGGTGCCGATCGGCGGCCACAACCTGCTCGAGCCGGTCGCCATGGGGGTGCCGGTGCTCACCGGCCCCGAGCTCGCCAACTTCGAGGACGTCGCCGAGGTGCTGCGCGAGGCCGATGCCCTGGTGGAGGTGGCCGACGGCGAGGCGCTGGCCGCTGCCCTGGCCCTTCTGTTCGCCGACCGGGCCGAATGCCGACGCCTGGCCGACGCCGGACGCCGGGTGGTGGCCGCCAACCGTGGCGCCCTGGCGACCACCCTGGAGGGCCTGGCGAGACTGCTGTCGGGTGAGTGAGCGCTCACTCTCCTTGGTGCCGACCTCAGGCCGGGGTGAGCCGCTCCACGCCGCTCTCGGTACCCAGCAGCAGCACGTCGGCGCCGCGAGCGGCGAACAGGCCGTTGGTGACCACGCCGACGATGGCGTCGAGGCGCGCCTCCATGGCCACCGGGTCGTCGATCATGAACTCGAAGCAGTCGATGATCTGGTTGCCGTTGTCGGTGACCACGCCCTGGCGGTAGACCGGATCGGCGCCCAGCTTGACCAGTTCCCGGGCCACGTAGGAGCGCGCCATGGGGATCACCTCCACCGGCAGCGGAAACTCGCCCAGCCGCTCGACCTTCTTGGAGGCGTCGGCGATGCAGATGAACTTCTCGGCGCAGGCGGCGACGATCTTCTCGCGGGTCAGGGCCGCTCCACCGCCCTTGATCATGTGCAAGTGAGCGTTCACTTCGTCGGCGCCATCGATATAGAAGGGAACGGTGCCTACGCTGTTGAGTTCGAACACCTCGATGCCATGGCCGCGCAGGCGCTCGGCACTGGCCTCGGAGCTGGCCACCGCCCCCTTGAAGTCGTAGCGCAGAGCGGCCAGACGGTCGATGAAGAGATTGGCGGTGGAGCCGGTGCCGATGCCGAGCACCGTATCGTTCTCGAGCGAGGGGGCGATCTCGTCGATGGCGGCCGCGGCCACGGCATCCTTCAATTCGTCCTGGGTCATGGGGCTTCTCTCCCGTGGCTGGGGGGTGGGATGGAAAGGCAGGTAAAGGTGCGCGCCATTATAGGCCAGTCGGCGCCCACTGCCGATGGCCCTGCGCTGGACGATCCACGATCGGGATGCTACCAATAGGGGTTCTCTGCGGCGCAGCAAAGGGCGCCGCGGCTCCCCGCGTCACTCCTCTGGGATTTCAGGATGCTCGAAGCTACCGTCAAGAAGATTCTCCAGGCCCGGGTCTATGAAGCCGCCCGGGAAACGCCGATCTCCCCGGCCCCTTTCCTCTCCCGTCGCTTCAACAACCAGATCCTGATCAAGCGCGAGGACCTGCAGCCGGTCTTCTCCTTCAAGATTCGTGGCGCCTACAACAAGATGGCCCAGCTCAGCGAGGAGCAGAAGGCCAAGGGCGTGATCGCCGCTTCCGCCGGCAACCATGCCCAGGGCCTGGCCATGGCCGCCAAGCTGATGGGCGTCAAGGCGGTGATCGTGATGCCGCGCATCACCCCGGACATCAAGGTGCAGGCGGTGCGCGCGCGGGGCGCCAAGGTGGTGCTCAGGGGCGATGCCTTCGCGGCGGCCGCCGAGCATGCCCAGGAGCTGATCGAGGAGCACGGTTACACCTACATCCCGCCCTTCGACGACATCGACGTGATCGCCGGCCAGGGCACCGTGGCCATGGAGATCCTGCACCAGCACAGCGGCCGCCTGGACGCGGTCTTCGTGCCGGTGGGTGGCGGTGGGCTGATCGCCGGCATGGCCGCCTACATCAAGTACCTGCGCCCCGACATCAAGGTGATCGGCGTCGAGTCGGAGGACAGCGCCTGCCTCAAGGCGGCCATGACGGCCGGCAAGCGGGTGGTGCTGGAGCAGGTCGGGGTCTTCGCCGAGGGCGTGGCCGTGGCCCAGATCGGCAAGGTGCCCTTCTCCATCATCCGCGACCTGATCGACGACGTCATCACCGTCAATACCGACGAGATGTGCGCGGCGGTCAAGGACATCTTCGAGGACACCCGGGCGGTATCCGAGACCTCCGGCGCCCTGTCGCTGGCCGGGCTCAAGAAGTACATCCAGCAGACCGGGGCCGAGGGCCAGACCCTGCTGTGCATCAACTCCGGGGCCAATACCAACTTCGATCGGCTGCAGCACATCGCCGAACGCACCGAACTCGGCGAGCAGCGCGAGGCGATCCTGGCGGTGACCATCCCCGAGCGGCCCGGCAGCTTCAAGAAATTCTGCAAGGCCATCGGCAAGCGCATGGTCACCGAGTTCAATTACCGCTATGCGGACCCGGAGAACGCCCATATCTTCGTCGGCGTGCAGGTCAAGCCCGGAGGCCAGGACCGCCAGGCGCTGATCGAGAAGCTGGGCGAGGCCGGCTATCCGGTGGAGGACCTCACCGACAACGAGCTGGCCAAGCTGCATATCCGCCACCTGGGTGGTGGCCGGCCGAAGGAGAGTTTCGACGAGGAGGTCTACCGCTTCGAGTTCCCCGAACGGCCGGGGGCGCTGATGAACTTCCTGACCCATCTGCCCCAGGACTGGAACATCTCGCTGTTCCATTACCGCAACCACGGTGCGGCCTATGGACGAGTCCTGGTGGGCATGCAGGTGCCCAATGGCGATCGCTCCCATGTCGAGGAGTACTTCGACGAGATCGGGTATCGCTACTGGAAGGAGTCGGACAACTCCGCCTATCGGCTGTTCATGGCCTGAGCCGCACGTCACACCGGTGTGAGCACTGACTCACGGTGCAGCCGAGAGCTACCGAGTGTTTAAAAATGTAACTCCTGCATGATGACGGTTGTCATCATGCAGGTGGTAGCCCTATAGTCACAGCGTTGCCGAGGCCTAATTGGCTGCGCGAGGCGACACTTCGACAAGGTCCTTACCACTACCTTCCGGCCCTCTTGCGGTCGAGTCTCCAACGGAGTAGGCAATGAAGCGCAAGCCCGATCTGGTCATGGCACTGCTGCTGGTCTTCGGCATCGGCGTCGTGGCAACCGGCTATGCCCAGGCGCTGGTGGGAAGCTAGTTCGATGCCGGCCGACAGCGCCATGACCAGACCCGCAAGACATACGGGCCGATGCGATGCATCGGCCCGTTCGCGTCTCAGGGGCGGATGATCCGCGCGTCACTGACGATGGCGTCCAGCGGCACGTCCCAGGGGGCGACCGGCAATCGCTCGACCCGCTGGCAATCGTGGGCCAGGCCGATCAGCCGGGGGCGCGGCCCCGGGCGCCGGGTGAAGGCCAGGGTGCGGTCGTAGAAGCCGCCACCCATGCCCATGCGCTGGCCATCGCCGTCGAAACCGACCAGTGGCAGCAGGATCAGGTCCAGCGCCCAGGCCGCACACCGCCGGGCACGGTGGGCGCCATGGCGGGTGTTCGGCTCGGGTATGCCGAAGCGATTCGCGGTCATCGGGGTGCCGGCATGGTAGTGGACGAACCACAATGCGTTGTGGGAGAGCGGCTTGAGCACCGGCAGATGCACGCGGGCATGACGCTGCTGGAACCAGGGGAGCAGCCCCGTGGGGTCGATCTCGCCATCGTTGGGCAGGTAGAGGGCCACGCGCCGGGCACGCTGGACTTCGGGAAGTCGTCGGAGCCGGCGACACAGCCGCCGGGAGGCGTCGCGACGCTGGCGCGGCGTCAGGGCACGCCGGCGTCGCCGCAACTCGCGGCGCAGCTCATGGCGGGGGCCGTCGAAGGCCAAGGGTGCGGCGATATCCTGCATGGTGGTCATGTCGGATGAGGTTCCCCAGAGTGCCGCTGTCGTTCTGGCCCTTGAACCCAGTGGTTCAAGGTGGGTGGCCGCAGCCGAACCGTCAGGCTTTCCGACGCACGGACATGCACACGGGTCCGGCTAGCATATGGCCCCCTGGGTACTGCGCATAGGCTCGAGGGACGATAACGACTGGCAAACACCCCAGGGAACCTCTTCATCCTAACAGAGCGAGCGATGGGGCCAAAGCGCTGATTGCCTATCGGCGAGGCGTGTCGGTGAGGGCCTGCTCGAGGCGGGCGCTCAACTGGCTCAGACTCTGTTCGCCTTCGCGCTGGGCCTCGAGCGTCTCCAGCAGCTCGTTGGTGATGTTCAGCGCCGCCATGATGGCGATCTTCTCGGCACCCAGCACCTTGCCGCGGGCATGGATGCCGTGCATGGCCCGATCCAGATAGCGGGCGGCCCGCTCGAGCTTGTCCTGCTCGTCCGGCGGGCAGGCGATGACATAACTACGCCCCAGCAGGGTGATTTCGGTGGTCGGCCGCGAGGCATCGGTCATGACGGGCTCCGGTTCGGTCCAGTCGGGCGGGGGCGATGGCCGCGCCTCCCGGTGGCCCGATGCGTTAACATCCAGGGATGGAATCGATTCGATCCTCACTATAAGAGAGCCGTTCTCGGGCGGTCAACGCGCCCGGGGACATCGTTGCCCTCTGCGTGCACGGCCCCATCACGGACTTTCGCTATGTCACTGATCAACGAACGCCTGGATTTCTCCACCATCGCCGACCTCTTCCTGCTGCATGGCAGCATGCAGTCACCGGCCTTCCTCGACGGCAGGCTATGCGCCGCCCTGGCCCTCCAGGATCTCTCCGCCGAGGCCTGGCTCGAGCAGGTCAGCCTCTCCCTCGGCGTCGAGCAGCCTCGCGACGCGCAAGCCGCCGAGCGCTTCCTGGCCTGGCGGCGCCAGGCCCTGGACGCCCTCTCGGCGGCGGAGCTCGGCTTCGAGCCGCTGCTGCCGGACGAGCTGTTCTCCCTGGCCGAGCGTGCCCAGGGCCTCAAGGAGTGGACGCTGGGCTTCCTCGAGGTGGTTCAGGATGCCGGCGAGGCGCCCCGGCAAGGCTGGTCGCTGCCCCTGCGCGAGGCCCTGGACGACCTGGAAGGCATCGCCGGCATCGAGACCGATATCGACGACAGCCCCGAGAACGAGAACGACCTCTTCGCCCTGACCGAGCATGCCCGCATGGCCGCCATGCTGCTCTACACCGAACAGCATCCGGGCAAGCCGCAGGTCGAGCGGACCGATGACGAGACCCGTCACTGACGCCGCCACCCACTCACCACCACCGAGGAGCCGCGATGCTTCCCGAGATCCTGCCCCGCCCCGCCCCGATCGGCAACGACGAGTACCGTGCCCGCCGGCAGTCGCTGATGGAGGCGCTGCCGGCCGACAGCGCCGTGCTGCTGCCCGGCGCGGCCCTGGTCAGCCGGTCGCGCGACAGCGAATTCCCTTTCCGCCAGGACAGCGACTTCCACTACCTGACCGGTTTTCCCGAGCCCGATGCCCTGCTGGTCCTGCTGCCTGGCCGTGAGGAAGGCGCGAGCGTGCTGTTCTGCCAGGACCGCGACCCGACCCTGGAGGCCTGGACCGGCATCCGCCTCGGCGCCGAGGGGGCCGTCCGCGAGCATGGGGTCGACCAGGCCTTCGAGAATGCCGAGCGCGACGCGCGTCTCGAGGCGCTGCTCGATGGCCGCCGTACGCTCTACTTGCCTCTGGCCGACGCCGAGGCCCTCGCCCTGGCCGACGAGCTGCGCGGTCGCCTGGCGGCCCGCATGCGCCGCGGGGCTCGCCCGCCCGAGGCCTTCGCCGATATCGCCCCGCTGCTCCACGAGCGACGCCTGGTCAAGAGCGACACCGAGCTGGCCCTGATCCGTCACGCCGCGGACATCTCGGCCCGGGCCCACGTGCGCGCCATGCAGGCGGCCCGGCCGGGGCTTGCCGAATACCACCTGCAGGCAGAGCTGGAGCACGAGTTCCGCTGGCAGGGCGGCAGCGGCCCGGCCTACGCCAGTATCGTCGGTGGCGGCATCAACGCCTGTGTGCTGCACTACATCGAGAATCGCGAGGCGCTGCACGATGGCGACCTGGTGCTGATCGACGCCGGTGCCGAGTTCGACCTCTATGCCGGCGACATCACCCGCACCTTCCCGGTCAATGGGCGCTTCGGCGAGGCACAGCGCGCGCTCTACGAGCTGGTGCTGGAGGTGCAGGAGCGGGCCGTGGCGGCCGTGCGGCCGGGTGCCACCCTGGCCGAGATCCACGAGCTGGTGGTGCATGGCCTCACCGAGGGGCTGATCGGCCTGGGGTTGCTCGAGGGTGAGGTCCGGGCCCGCATCGACGACGAGAGCTATCGTCGCTTCTACCTGCACTCCACCTCCCACTGGCTGGGGCTCGACGTCCACGACGTGGGCCGCTACCGCCGGGATGACCAGCCCCGCCCTCTGGAGCCGGGCATGGTGCTGACCATCGAGCCGGGGCTCTACGTGCCCGCCGACGACGACATCCCCGAGCCCTTCCGCGGGATCGGCATCCGCATCGAGGACGACGTGGTGGTCACCGCCACCGGCCACGAGGTGCTTACCGCCGGGGTGCCCAAGCGGGTGGCCGAGATAGAGGCCCTGATGGCCAGGAAATGACCAATCGGGAACTCCGCGAAATGCCTTTATGTAAAGTACATTATGAAATGATCAGGAGGCTTCGATGACGGGTGCCGCGGAGCAGCGGGTGGACATCGCCATCGTCGGCGGCGGCCTGGTGGGGGCGAGCCTGGGCTGTGCCCTGGGGCCGCTGATCGAGCGGCGGGGGCTGTCGGTGGCGGTGATCGAGGCCGCCCCCCTGCTCGACCGGGCGGAGGCGCCCTGGCAACCCAGCTTCGATGCCCGGGCCAGTGCCATCGCCCAGGGCTCGGCGACACACTTCGCGGGCATGGGCCTGTGGCCGGCCATGGCCGAGCAGGCCGCAGCGATTCGCCGGATCCACGTCAGCGAGCAGGGCCGACTCGGGGCGACCCGGCTGCGCAGCGATGAGCTGGGCGTCGAGGCGCTGGGCCACGTGATCCCCAACGCCTGGATGGGTCGCGTGCTCCATCGTCGGCTGGCGCTGCTGCCGCTGGCCTGGCACTGTCCCGCCCGGGTCGAGACGATACGCCCTGCGGCGGGGGGCTATCGGTTGCGCCTCTCCGACGGCAGCCGGCTCCAGGCGGGATTGACGGTGCTGGCCGACGGCGGTCGCTCCGGCCTCAAGGAGCGGCTTGGCATCGAAAGTCGCGAGCAGCCCTACGACCAGGTGGCCCTGATCGCCAGCGTGGAGGTGAGTGAGCCCCACGATGGCGTGGCCTGGGAGCGCTTCACCGGCGAGGGGCCCATCGCCCTGTTGCCGCTGCGTGGCCAGGCCATGGAGCTGATCTGGACCCACGCCATGGGGCACGAGACACGGCGGCTGGCACTCTCCGATGGCGCCTTCCTCACCGAGCTGCAGCGGGCCTTCGGTGAGCGGGCCGGGCGCTTTCGCCGGGTCGGCAGCCGCCACGCCTACCCGCTGTCGCTGATCACCGCCCGGGAGGCCGTGCGTCCCGGGCTCGCCGTGCTGGGCAATGCCGCTCATTCGCTGCACCCGGTGGCCGGCCAGGGGTTCAATCTGGCCCTGCGCGGGGTGATGGACCTGGTCGCCGCCCTGGAGCATGGCCTGGCCCGCGGCGAGCCGGTCGGCGGCATGGCCGTGCTGGCCGACTTCGAATCCCGGCGAGGTGCCGACCGCCACAACGTGATCCGCTTCAGCGATGGCCTGATCCGCCTGTTCGGGATCGACAGCCCGCTGCTCTCCCACGCTCGGGCCGCCGGACTGGTGGGGTTGAACCTGGTGGGGCCGTTGCGCCGCACCCTGGCCCGGCGCGCCATGGGGCTGGAACGATAGGAGAACCACATGCAGGAAACGCATCACCAGGCGCCGCCGCCGAACGGTCGGGAGCGCGGTGGGGAGAGGGACGCCGCCGAGGTGGTGATCGTCGGCGGCGGCATGGTGGGGGCGTCCCTGGCCTGCCTGCTCGGCAACGCCGGGGTGGCGGTGGCCCTGCTCGATGCCCGCGAGGCCCCGCTGGACGCCGAGCACATCGGCCTGGGCCGGCCGGACAAGCGGGTCAGTGCCCTGACCCCGGTCTCGCAGCGGTTGCTCGAGGGACTCGGCGCCTGGGCCTGGATGCGGCACCGACGGGTCAGCCCCTACCGCTTCATGCAGGTATGGGACGCCGAGGGCAGCGGCGAGGTCAACTTCTCCGCCGACCAGGCCGGGGTGCCGGTGCTGGGCCATATCGTCGAGAACGACGTGATCCTCGCCGCCCTGGAGTCTCGCCTCGCCGGCTTGCCCGGGGTGCGGCGCCACTACGGTGCCCGGGTGGTCGGGCTCGAGGCGCGGGGGGGCGGCAGCGAGGTGGTGCTGGCGGATGGCCGCCGGCTGACCGGCTCCCTGGTGGTGGCCGCCGACGGCGCTCGTTCACCGCTGCGCGAGATGGCGGGCATCGGGGTCAGCACCCGCGACACCGGCCATGTGGCGGTGGTGACCACGGTGCGGACGGCGCGCGCCCATGGCGAGGTGGCCCGCCAGGTGTTCCTGCCCACCGGGCCGCTGGCCTTCCTGCCACTGATCGTCGACGGCGACGGCCACCACTGCTCCATCGTCTGGTCGACCTCGCCCGGCGAGGCCGAGCGCCTGGTGGCCCTGCCGCCCGAGGCGCTGGCCCGCGAGATGGCCGGGGCCATCGAGCATCGCCTCGGTGAGGTGACGGTGATCGACCGGGCCCTGGCGGTGCCGTTGACCCAGCGTCATGCCGCGCGCTACGTGCTGCCGGGGCTGGCGCTGGTCGGTGACGCCGCCCACAGCATCCATCCGCTGGCGGGTCAGGGGGTCAACCTCGGGCTGATGGACGTGGCGGTGCTGGCCGAGGAACTGGTGAGGGGGCGTGCCCGCGGGGAGGCACCGGGAGACGAGCGGCTGCTGGCCCGCTATGCCCGGCGCCGGCGCGGTGACAATACCACGATGCTGGCGCTGATGGACGGCTTCCGGTTGCTGTTCGGGGCCCGCCACCCGGCGCTGACCCTGGCGCGCAACCTGGGGATGTCCGGTGTCGACCGGTCGGGCCCGCTCAAGCGCCTGCTGATGCAGCAGGCCACCGGCCACCGG
Organism: Halomonas kalidii; assembly: GCF_030010475.1. NCBI lineage: Bacteria > Pseudomonadati > Pseudomonadota > Gammaproteobacteria > Oceanospirillales > Halomonadaceae > Halomonas > Halomonas kalidii. Next base: position 295,431 of record NZ_JASCQN010000054.1, read on the forward strand.
GGCAGGTTGCCGGCTTCCTGCCGGTAACCCCGCCCGCGGTGCGGCGCTACCGGTCGCGCTGGCTCAGGACATTCAGCGCCTTGAGCAGGTTGAGCGCCTCGCCGAGCTGGTAGTCCTCGCGCAGGCGCTCGCCCAGCTCGCCGCGGGTACGCGGCTCGTCGCGGGAGCGCAGGTGACCCTCCAGGTCGGCCTCGCGCACCATCAGCTCGCTGCCCTCGGCGACTTCCAGCCGGCCGCGTACCACCTGGACGTCGGGCTCGATGCCCTGGGCCTGGATCGAGCGACCGCCCGGCGTGAAGTAGAGGGCGGTGGTCAGCTTGAGCCCCTCGCCGTTGCCCAGCGGCATGATCTGCTGCACCGAGCCCTTGCCGAAGCTCTCGGTGCCCATCACCACGCCGCGGCGCTGGTCCTGCAGCGCGCCGGCGACGATCTCCGCCGCCGAGGCGCTGCCGCCATTGATCAGCACCACCAGGGGCACGTCCGGCGCGGCGGTCTCGGTGCTCGCCGAGAAGCGCATCTCGGTGTCAGACAGGCGTCCCTCGGTGTAGACGATCAGGCCGCTGTCGAGAAAGACGTCGGCCACCGCCACCGCGGCCTGCAGCACGCCGCCGGGGTTGTTGCGCAGGTCGAGCACCAGGCCGTTCAGGGCGCCCTCCCGCTCCATGTCGATGATGGCGTTGCGTACCTGGTCGCCGGTGCGGGTCTGGAACTGGCTGACCCGCAGGTAGCCGTAGCCGGGCTCGAGCAGTTCACTGCGCACGCTCTCGGTACGGATCACTTCCCGGGTCATGGTGAAGGTGCGCGGGGCGTCTTCGCCCTGGCGCATGATGGTCAGGCTGATCTCTGTCCCCGGATCCCCGCGCATCAGGTTGACCGCCTCCTGGAGCGAGAGGCGCTCGGTGGGGGTGTCGTCGATGCGCAGGATGACGTCCCGGGACTGCAGCCCGGCACGGGAGGCGGGGGTGTCGTCGATGGGGGTGATCACCGTCAGCTGGCCGTCCTGGGTGCCGACCTCGATGCCCACGCCGCCGAACTCGCCCTCGGTGGACTCGCGCAGGCTCTGGAACTCCTCGCGGTCTAGGTAGGCCGAGTGGGGGTCGAGTTCGCTGAGCATCCCGCGCATGGCGTTGCGCAGCAGGGTGCTGTCGTCGACCTCCTCGACATAGGCACGCTTGATGCGCTCGAATACCTCGGCGAAGGTCTGGATGTCCTCCACCGGCAGGTCGTTGGCCGAAGGAGTGGCGGCAGCCGGCAGGGGCAGGGCCAGCAGGGCGACGGGCAGAAGCATCGCCATCAGCCGCCGTGGCGAGGTGGCAAGGCCGGCGAGACGTGGATACATGCGATCTCCGCGGTTCCATGACGGGCAGGCCAGCATAGCCCGTGGGCGACGCTGTGGGAAAGGGGCAGGGCTCATCGCGAGGCGATCCACGACTGCGGGTCGATCGGTTCGCCGCCGCGGCGGACCTCGAAATAGAGGGCCGGGGTGTCGTGCCCGCCGCTCGCGCCCACCGCTCCCAGGGTGTCGCCCCGGGAGACCGCCTGACCCACCTCGGCGGCGAAGTGTTGCAGGTGGGCGTGCAGGGTCATCACCTGGTCGCCATGGTCGACGATCAGCAGGTTGCCGAAGCCGCGCATCCAGTCGGCGAACACCACCCGTCCGGCGTGGACGGCCCGCACCGGGGTGCCCGCGGCGGCCTGGATCAGCATGCCGTTGTGGTGCACGCCGTCACCGCGGCGGAAGCGCGAGGCGACCCGCCCCTGCACCGGCCAGGGCAGCTCGCCCTGGGTCTGCTCGATGGCGGTGGAGGGCGGGGGGCGCTGCAGCCGGGCGAGCTCCTCCTGGACCTCGCGCAGCACCCGCTCGGCGTGGGCGCGATCCTGGTTGAGGTCCTCCAGCCGCGCCTGCTCGCTGGCGTAGCGGCCGTCGAGCTCGGCGACCAGGTCGGCGCGTTCCGCCATGCGTTCGGCCAGCTCGGCGCTACGGCTTGCCAGTTCGCCGGCCAGGGCATCGAGTCGCGTGCCGCGGGCCTCGAGCGCCCGGCGGTTGTCGGCCAGTGCGCGGTCGAGCCGGGCGAGCTGGTCGAGGCGTTCGTTGCGGGCCTTCGCCAGGCGGTTGAGGTAGTGCTGCAGCCGGTCGAGCCGGGCCGGGTCGTCCTGGTTGAGCAGCAGCTTGAGCTGGGGGGTGAGGCCGAGGCGGTAGAGGGCGTCGAGCTGGGCGTTGAGCGACTCGACCTGGTCGACACGCTCGGCCTCGAGGCCGTCGCGCCGGGTCTCGAGGGCGTCGATCTCGCCGGTGAGTTGGTGGCGCTCGGCCTGCAGGGCGTCGAGGCGACGATGGGTCTCGGCCAGCGCCGTCTCCACCTCGCGCAGTTCGCGACCCGCATCGTCACGGGCCTCACGGGTGGTGGTCAGGCGCCGGGAGAGCCCCTGGATCTCCTCGCCGATGGCGTCGAGCCGCTCCCGGGCGGCTTGCTCGCTGGGCTGGGCGGCCAACGGCGAGGCCAGGCAGAGTGCCAGCAGCAGTACGCCGAGTGTCGCGACACCTCTTGCCATCCGCTGGCCTCCCGTCGCGTGGTATCAGCCGAAGTCGATCAGCACCCGGCCGCTCATCTCCTCGGGGATCGGCTGGTCCATCAGGGTCAGCAGGGTCGGGGCGATGTCGCACAGGCGGCCGTCGTCATGGAGCCGCGCCGGGCGGGGGCCGACATAGACCAGGGGCACGTCGAAGGTGGTATGGGCGGTCTGGGCGACGCCGGTCTCGGGGTTGACCATCTGCTCGGCGTTGCCGTGGTCGGCGGTGACCAGACAGGCGCCGCCGGCGCGTTGGATCGCTTCCACCACCCGGCCGACGCAGGCGTCGACGGCCTCGATGGCCTTGACGGCGGCGTCGAACTTGCCGGTGTGGCCGACCATGTCGCCGTTGGCATAGTTGCAGACGATCAGGTCGTAGGCGCCGGAGTCGATCGCCTCGACCAGGCGGTCGGTCACCTCGACGGCGCTCATCTCGGGCTTCTCGTCGTAGGTCTTCACCTCCTGGGGCGAGGGCACCAGCACCCGGGTCTCGCCCTGGTACTCGGCCTCGCGGCCGCCGGAGAAGAAGAAGGTGACATGGGCGTACTTCTCGGTCTCGGCGATGCGCAGCTGGGTCAGGCCGCGCTTCTCCATCACCTCGCCCAGGGTGTTGGTCAGCTCGGCCGGGGGGAAGGCGGCGGGAGCGGGGATGTCGGCGGCATACTGGGTCAGCATCACCAGGCCATCGGCGGCGAGGCGCGGGCGGGCGCGGCGCTCGAAGCCGCTGAAGCCGTCCTCGACGAAGGCCCGGGTCAGCTCGCGGGCCCGGTCGGCGCGGAAGTTCATGAAGATGGCGGCGTCACCGTCCTCCATGGCGACCGGCACGCCGCTCGGGCGGATGCCGGTGGCGGTGACGAACTCGTCGGTCTCGTCGCGCTCGTAGGCGGCGCGCAGGCCGACCTCGGCGCTCATCGCCTCGAACTCGCCGGTGCCTTCGGTGATCAGCCGGTAGGCCTTCTCGACGCGGTCCCAACGGTTGTCGCGGTCCATGGCGTAGTAGCGGCCGATGATCGAGGCGACGAAGCCGTTGTCGGCACCGACCAGCTCGGCGAGGCGCTCGTTGACGCGCTCGATGGAGGCCAGGGCGCTCTTGGGCGGCATGTCGCGGCCGTCGAGGAAGCCATGGACGACGATGCGCCGGGCGCCGCGGCGGGCGGCCAGCTCGGCCATGGCGAGGAAGTGTTCCTCGTGGCTGTGCACGCCGCCCGGCGAGAGCAAGCCCAGCAGGTGTACCGCCTTGCCCGCGGCCACGGCGGCATCGATCGGCGTGGTGAGGGCGGCGATGGTGTCCAGCTCGCCGTCCTCGATCGCCTTGGTGATGCGGGTGAAGTCCTGGTAGACGATGCGTCCGGCGCCCAGGTTCATGTGCCCGACCTCGGAGTTGCCCATCTGGCCGTCCGGCAGCCCCACGTAGCGGCCATCGGTGTGGATCAGGGTGGCGGGATGCTCCTGTTGCAGGCGATCCATCACCGGGGTGCGGGCGGCCAGCACGGCATTGCTCTCGGCGTCGGGGTTGTGGCCGTAGCCGTCGAGAATGATCAGCGCCACCGGGCGGGGAGTGGAGGTCGAAGCGTCGGTCATGGGGGAGGGCCTCTTGTCGATGGCGACGCCTCGTCGAGCACGGGGCGATCAACGGGGTCGCGACTTGTTTCTGCTTGCGGCATCATATCGTATGGCAGCGCCGGACGTCATGGTTGCCGCCCGCTGGCCGCGGTTTTCCCCGGCTTCGTGTATACTGGGCGCCGCCCGGCGGCAGGCCGGCGAGCCGTGCCGACTTCACCCCCTCATGCACCGAGAAAGAGTGTCCCGGACCCATGATCGATCAGCTGTTTGAATTCGTGCAGAATCACCCGCTGCTGGTGGGTGCCTTCCTGCTGGTGTTGACCGCCTGGATCGCCTACGAGGTCCGCAACAGCGCCGCCAGCGGCGTGACCTCCAGCCAGGCCACCCAACTGATCAACCGTGAGGATGCCGTGGTGCTCGACATCCGTGAGGCGGGCGATTTCAAGGCCGGCCATATCGCCGGAGCGCGCAACATTCCCCAGAGCAAGCTCGAGGGGCGCCTGAACGAACTCGACAAGTTCAAGGACAAGCCGATCATCGTGGCCTGCAAGCACGGCCAGAGCTCCGGCATCGCCCTGGCCAAGCTGGCCAAGGGCGGCTTCGAGCGGGCGGTCAAGCTCAAGGGCGGCATGACCCAGTGGCAGGCCGATGGCCTCCCCGTGGTCAAGAAGTAACCACGCCACTTTCCTTTTCGTTCACCGTTTCAAAGGACCTTTCCCATGGCGGAAGAGAACAACCAGAACGCCGGCGCGGCCGCCGGCCAGCAGGACAAGCCGCAGCTCCAGTTCGCCCTGCAGCGCATCTATGTCAAGGACATCTCCTTCGAGGCCCCCAACTCGCCGACGGTGTTCCAGCAGCCGTTCAAGCCCAAGGTCGGCCTGGACCTGAACACCTCCAGCCAGCAGGTCGGCGACGGCCTCTACGAGGTGGTGGTCAAGGTCACCGCCCAGGTGACCCACAGCGAGGAGGGCACCACCTCCTTCCTGGCCGAGATCGAGCAGGCCGGCCTGTTCCGCATCAGCGGCATCGAGGGGGCGCAGCTCGACCACACCCTGGGCGCCTTCTGCCCCAACGTGCTCTTCCCCTATGCCCGCGAGTGCATCGACAACCTGGTCAACCGTGGCGGCTTCCCGCCGCTGATGCTGGCGCCGGTCAACTTCGAGGCGATCTACGCCCAGAAGAAGAAGCGCGAGGCCGAGCAGGCCAGCCAGCAGGGCGAACAGGCGACCCAGTAAGGGCAGGGGGCGGCTGCCGATGAAGACCGAGGCCACCAGGCCCCTGGCAAGAGCCCCGCGCATCCACGTCGCCGCCGACTTCACCGTCGGCGGCGACGTCGTTCTGCCCGAAGGCGCCTCCCGTCACGTGGCCCGGGTGCTGCGCCTGGGCGAGGGCGCGCCGCTGGTGCTGTTCGACGGCGGTGGCCGGGAGGCCCGTGCCGTGCTGGTGGAGGCCGGTCGCAAGCGGGTGGTGGCGCGCATCGAGGCCATCGCCGACGGCCGCGGCGAGTCGCCGCTGGCGGTGCACCTGGGCCAGGCGGTCTCCAAGGGCGATCGCATGGACTACGCCATCCAGAAGGCCGTGGAGCTGGGCGTGGCGGCGATCACCCCGCTCTACACCGAGCACGGCGACGTGCGCCTCAAGGGCGAGCGCGAGGCGAAGAAGCTCGCCCACTGGCAGGCGGTGGCCGCCAGCGCCTGCGAGCAGTGCGGCCGCGCCACCCTGCCGCCGGTGCATTCCCCCGTGTCGCTGGGCGACTGGCTCGTCGGTCGCGATGAGGCCCTGCGGCTGGTGCTGCATCCCGGCACGCCAGGCGTGCTCGAGCATGAGCCCGCGCCCGCCCGCGCCGCCCTGCTGATCGGCCCCGAGGGCGGCCTGTCCGCCGCCGAGGTCGAGGCCGCCCTGGCCGCCGGCTTTTCCTCCCTCTCCCTCGGCCCGCGCATCCTGCGCACCGAAACCGCCCCGGTGGTGGCACTCTCGCTGCTGCAGCATCGCTTCGGGGATCTGTAATCGGGGGCGGTGCGATCGCACGTTCCCAGCATGACGGGCCGGCCAGAGGCTTTTCCCGTTGCCGGGGTCAGGGTCTCCAGAACGGCTTGCGGGCCTCACGCTCGGCGGTGCGGCGATCGATACCGATATCGTCGAGCAGATGACGGTCCAGATCCTTCAAGCGGCGCCGCGAGCGATGGCGCTGTGCCTGTCGCCGCCAGGCGGCGAGTCGTGAGGTCAGGTAGTGGCGGAGCATGGCCGGGTCCTCCTGTCGGGTCACCCGGACAGGCTACGGCGGGCATCGATATCGATACAGACTCACTATCCGTGAATTTTTAAGATACAGATGGGTTTTTTCAGCGGCTGTATCGGGGAATCTGTGCTATCTGTACTGCTTGTCGTAGATTTTCTGTGGATCTGTCATGAAGCGTTATGAAGCCGTGGCCCGGGCCGTCGGCGAGCGCATCGAGCAGGGGCTGTATCGCGTCGGCGATCGGCTGCCGTCGATCCGCCAGCTGTGCCAGGAGTTCCAGGTCAGCGTTTCCACCGCCCAGGAGGCCTACCGGCGCCTGGAGGAGGCCGGGGCCGTCGAGGCGCGGCCGCGCTCGGGCTACTTCGTCGCGCCGCGGGTCACGCCCAGCGTGTTGCCCAGCGTCTCGCGCCCCGCCCAGCGACCGCTGGACGTCTCGCAGTGGGACCAGGTGCTGGAACTGGTGGGGGAGTCGCCAGACCAGGATCGACTGCTGAGGCTGGGACGCGGCATCCCCGACCTCGACGCCGCGACGCTCGGGCCGCTGCTGCGCCGGCTCTCCACGCTGCACCGGCGGTCCGGCGCGCAGGACCTCAACTATGACAGCCTGGCCGGCAGCCTCGAACTGCGCCGCCAGATCGCCCGCCTGGCGACGGCCTCGGGCTGCCTGCCGCACCCCGACGACCTGCTGATCACTACCGGTTGCCAGGAGGCGCTGTCGCTCAGTCTGCGCACCCTGGCCGGTCCCGGCGACGTGGTGGCGGTGGATTCGCCGAGCTTCTACGGCACCATGCAGATCCTCAAGGCCCAGGGGCTCAAGGCACTGGAGATTCCCACCGACCCGCAGACCGGTATCAGCCTGGCGGCCCTGGAACTGGCCCTGGAACAGTGGCCGGTGCGGGCCATCCAGGTCACCCCGACCTGCAACAACCCGCTTGGCTATACCATGCCCGAGACCCGCAAGCGCGCGCTGGTCGCCCTGGCCCAGCGCTTCGACGTGGCGATCGTCGAGGACGACATCTACGGCGACCTGGCCTTCACCACGCCGCGCCCGCGCACCATCAAGAGCTTCGACGACGACGGCCGGGTGCTGCTGTGCAGCTCCTTCTCCAAGACCCTGGTGCCGGGGCTGCGAGTCGGCTGGATCGCCCCGGGGCGCTATCGGGACCAGGTGCTGCACATGAAGTACGTTTCCACCGGGGCCTCGGCGACGCTGCCACAACTGGCGGTGGCGGAGTTCATCGCCCATGGCCACTATGAGCGCCATCTTCGCGAGATGGTCCGCCAGTACCAGCGCCAGCGCGACATCATGCTGGGCTGGGTGGCGCGTGACTTCCCTCAGGGCACCGGAGTGAGCTACCCCCAGGGCGGCTTCCTGTTGTGGCTGGAACTGCCGGGCGAGGTCGACTGTGTGCGACTCAATGCACTGCTGGCCGAGGAGCGTCTGCATATCGCCCCCGGGTCGCTGTTCTCGGCCTCGGGAAAATACCGCCACTGCCTGCGCCTCAACTATGCCGCAGCGTTGACGGGTGCCGTCGAGGCGGCGGTGAAGCGAGTCGGCGAGATCGCCGCGAGCCTGCTGGTCGAGCATGCCGAGATGCGGGAGTAGCCCGACAACGCCTCAGCCCCTGGCCTGGCCACGCTGCGGTCTGGCGCCAGGGGGAGGCTCCGCCGCGGCCTCGTCGAAGCGGTCGACCCGGCGCAGCGGGGCGAAGGCGCGCATCCACACGCCGACCACCGCCAGGGTGCCGAGCCCGCCGATCACCGCCGCCGGCACCACGCCGACCCAGGCGGCCATGCTGCCGGCGCGGAACTCGCCGAGCTCGTTGGAGGAGCCGATGAACAGCATGTTGACGGCATTGACCCGGCCGCGCATCTCGTCCGGGGTGGCCAGCTGGATCAGGGTCATGCGCACGTAGACGCTGATCATGTCGGCGGCGCCGGCGACCAGCATGGCGGCCAGCGACAGCCAGAACAGGGTCGAGAGCGCGAACACCAGGTTGGCGACGCCGAACACCGCCACCGCGGCGAACATCACCGCCCCGGCGTGGCGCCGGATGCCACGCACCCCCAGGTAGAGTCCCATCAGCAGGGCGCCGACGGCGATGGCGCTGCGCAGCGCGCCCAGGCCCTCGGGGCCCACGTGCAGCACCTCCTGGGCGTAGATCGGCAGCAGCGCCACCACGCCGCCCAGCAGCACCGCGAACAGGTCCAGGGAGATGGCGCCGAGGATGATCGGCTGGTGGCGGATATAGCCGATGCCCGCGGTGAAGCGTCGCCAGGCGGTGGCCTCCAGGGGCCCGATCCGCTGCGCATGGCGGATCGGCACCGGTACCAGCAGCGCCAGGGCCGCCACGAAGCCGCCCAGACACACCGCGTAAGCCAGGCTGCCGCCCGCCGCGTAGAGGATGCCCCCGAGCAGCGGGCCGCCGATCACCGCGATCTTCATGATCGAGCTGTTGAGCGCGATGGCCTGGGCGAGCTGGGCGCGGGGCACGATATTCGGCAGCAGGCTCTGCAGGGTCGGTCCGGTGAAGGCCCGGGCGCAGCCGAACAGCGCCAGCACGGCATAGTAGAGCGTCACGTCGCCGCCGGCGGCGACGGAGAGCACCAGCAGCAGGGCGCTGCACAGGCCCTGGACGGCCCAGCTGAGCTGCAGGATGCGCTTGCGCGGAAAGCGATCGACCAGGTCGCCGGCGGGCAGCAGCAACAGCACCATGGGCAGGAACTGCGCCAGGCCCACATAGGCCAGCGACATGGGATCGCGGGTGATGGCATAGACCTGCCAGGCCACCACCACGGCCTGGATCTGCATGGCGAAGACCGCCGCCAGCCGCGAGAGGAGGAAGCTCAGGAAGCCGGGCTGGCGGTGCAGCGGGACGAGGTCGTTGGCGGAGCCTTGGGAGGTGGCGTCGGATCGCATGGGCCTGCCGGATGACGAATCGAAGTTCGATACTAGCCGCTCGGCATGCCATCTTACATTCGGCTAATGAGTAGCCCGCTAAAAAAATCGCTCCGCGGCGTTGTGGTCATTGCTCGGCGCGGACCTTGGCCTTGGTGGTACGGTAGACGCTGTCGAGGTGGGCGAGCATGGCGCGCTCGGCGGCATCGGGGTCGCCGCGTTTCAATGCTTCGATGATATGTCGATGCTCATGGTAGCTGCGCTCGATGGCGCCCTCCTCCACCATGACCTGGCGGCGGATGTTCAGGCCATAGGCGTAGAGCTCCTCGGCATAGCGCAGCAGGATCTCGTTGCCGGCATACTCCGAGATCAGCTTGTGGAAGTTCTGGTCGGAGAGCTGGAAGTGCACCGGCGAGTCGAACAGTTGGCTCTGGGCGTCCAGCAGCCGTTCCAGCTTGGCGATGCCTTCGTCATCGATGTTGATGGCGGCACGACGGGCAATCGCCGCCTCGACCACGATGCGGCTCTCGAACACGCTGTCCACGTCGAAGCGGTTCACTTCGTCGTCACTGCCTTCCGGCTGAGCGGAACGAAAGCGTACCAGCACTTCGTCGCTGGCACGGATACGCGTCTTGCTGCCATGGGATACGCTGATCAGGCCGTAGGCGGTGAGCTGCGAGAGGGCCCCACGCACGGTCTCGCGGCTTACCTCGAAGAGTTGGGCGAGCTCGCGTTCACTGGGCAAGACGTCACCGTCGCGCAACAGCCCTGTCTGGATCATGTCGGTCAGCTTATCGGCCAGAATGTCCTTCTTGGTCTTGTTCTTGAGCGCCTTTTCAAAGGCGAACGCTGGATTGTCCATAACGCCCTTCTCCTTCCTGCTGGTCTAAATAATAGACCAGCAGGGCCGAATATTGCTACCCCTCCGCCGACAGCAAGATACGACAAACGTCTAAAAACCGTGTTATTGGCTTGACGATTCGCTGCCATGGTATCTAAGTTGAATACAACTGGTATGGTTAACCAACCAGCAGACCAGTTAACCAAAACGTCACATCCACATGAGAACAACAAGGATTACCACGCCATGATCAAGAAGCTCCTCGGCTTGTCCGCGCTATCCCTGAGCCTCGCCGCGACGCAAGCCCAGGCCGACAAGATCGTCTTCGCCATCGGTGGCACGCCGCAAAGCCTGCAGGGCCAGACCGCTCAGGAATTCACTCGACGCCTGCAGGAGCGTCTCGGCGATGCGCATCAGGTCGAATACTACGACAGCGGCCAACTGGGCGACGAGCGCCAATTGATCCAGAAGCTGCGCCTGGGCACCGTCGACCTGGCGGCGATTTCCTCGATCATGTCCTCGGTATCGCCCGACTTCGCGCTGTTCGACCTGCCCTTTCTGGTCAAGGACCGCGAGCACCTCAAGCGTATCGACCAGGACATCGTGATGACCGACCTGGCCGAAAGCGCCGACGCCAAGGGCTTGCACCTGGTCTCCACCTGGGAAAACGGCTTCCGCCATATCACCAACAGCACGCGGCCGATCAATACGCCCCAGGATCTCTCCGGGCTGAAGATTCGCACGCCGCAGAGCGAATGGCGCACCCTGATGTTCAGTACCTGGGGCGCGAATCCCACACCCATGGCCTTCTCTGAAGTCTTTGTCGGTTTGCAGACCGGCGTCGTCGACGGCCAGGAGAACCCGCTCAGCAATATCGATGGCGCCAAGTTCCAGGAGGTCCAGGATTACCTCTCGCTCTCCAACCACGTCTATTCACCGATCTGGCTGACCGCCGGCAAGGGCGGCTGGGAACAGCTTCCCGAAGACGTGCGTACCGCCATCAACGAGGTCGCCGTCGAGACCCAGGAGTGGGCACTGGCCAAGGGCACGGAGCTTGACGACTCCTTGCTCGGCGCCATGCGCGAAGCCGGCATGGAGATCAACCAGGTCGATCGCAGTGCCTTCGTCGAGGCCAGCAACCCCGTCTACCAGTCGTTCTCCGAGAAGGTCCCAGGCGGTCAGGAACTGGTCGACCGCGCCATGGCGCTGGCCGAGGAGTAATGCCCCATGTCGTCACGTTCGGGCGCCGTCCAGGCGCCCTCTCACTCACCATCACGGGAGGCAGGTGTCATGACGCTGATCGACAGCTCTCGTTATCTGCTGGAGCGGCTGCTCGAGGTCTTCACCGTCATCCTGCTGCTGGCCTTGACCGCCATCGTCGTCGGCGCCGTGGCCTTTCGCATGCTGGGCAGCTCGATTGCCTGGTACGACGAGGTCGCCTCGATCGGCCTGGCCTGGCTGAGCTTCTACGGTGCCAACCTCGCCGCCCTCAAGCGTGCCCATATGGGCTTCCCCGGCCTGGTCAGCCACGCACCGGCAGCCGTTCGCACCACCTTGTTCGTCGCCTCGGAAGTCATCGTGATCGGCTTCTTCGCCGTCGTCGCGTTATACGGCTATCGAGTGCTCGAAGTGCTCGCCTGGGACAGCCTGGTTTCACTGCCCTGGATCGGGCTCGATGTCACCCAGTCGGTGATCCCGATCAGCGCTGCGCTGTTCATTCTGTGTGAGCTGCTCAGCCTGCCCATGGCCTGGCGCAAGATGCGCAGCGGCGTGAACAGCGAAGCAGAAGAGATCGAAGCCGCCATCCGCCAGGCCGAGGAAGACCTCGAGGAGCACCGCGCATGACACTCCTGATCATCATTGCCGCGCTCTTCGCCCTGGTGTTGATCAACGTACCGATCGCGGTGGCCATCGGCGTGGTCGGGGTCGTGGGCGTCTACCTCAACCTGGGTGCCGAGGCCCTGGTCAACGTGCCGCTGACGCTGTTCAACGGCGCGACCAAGTTTCCCTTGATCGCCATTCCCCTGTTCATCTTCGCCGGCGCCCTGATGAACACGTCGGGCATCTCCATGCGCCTGATCAACCTGGTCACGGCCATGGTCGGTTTCGTGCGCGGTGGCCTGGCGATGGTCAACGTCGGGGTCTCGCTGTTCTTCGCCGAGATCTCCGGCTCGGCGGTCGCCGACGTGGCGGCCACCGGCTCGGTACTGATCCCGGAGATGAAACGGCGCAAGTACGACCCCAACTTTTCCGCCGCCATCACCTCCTCCTCGGCCTCGTTGGCGATCATCATTCCGCCATCGCTGTCGATGATCCTGTACGGCGCCATCGCCGATACGTCCATCGTCAAGCTGTTCGTGGCCGGTATCGTACCCGGCCTCCTTGGCGCCATCGGCCTGGCCGGTGCCTGCTACTACTATGCAGTGAAATATGACCTGCCACGCGAAGACGCCTTCAATCTGAGCCGGCTCGGCAAGACCTTCAAGGACGCGTTCTGGGCCCTGCTGCTGCCGGTGATCATTCTCGGCGGGATCTTCGGCGGCTTCGTCACCGCCACCGAAGGCGCGGGCATCGCCGTGCTCGCCGCCCTGCTGATCGGCGGTCTCATCTACCGCGAATTGAACCTCAAGATCCTCTACCGCTCGGTGATCGATGGCGTGGTGCAGACCGCCGTGGTGATGCTGCTGGTGGCCACCTCCGCCGTGCTCGGACTGTTCCTCACCGAGATGCAACTGCCCCAGCAGTTGGCCCGCGAAATCACCGCCATCACCCAGGACCCGGTTCTGGTCCTGGCCCTGCTCAACATCCTGTTGCTGTTGCTCGGCATGTTCCTGCATGGCGCTGCCGCCATCATTCTGGTGGTGCCCATCGTCATGCCCCTGGTACAGCAGATCGGTATCGACCCGATCCATTTCGGCTTGATCCTGACCCTCAACCTGGCCATCGGCCAGCAGACACCCCCCGTAGCTTCGGTGCTGGCTACCTCCTGTTCCATCGCCAAGACCGACATGTGGGAAGTCACCAAGGTCAACCTGCCGATGATCCTGGTGCTGTTCATCGTGCTGATGCTGGTGACCTATGTCCCCGCCATTCCCATGACCCTCGTCAATCTCTTCTACTGAGCCGGAGATAACCATGAGCGATTCACGCCCCGTCATTGCCGTCACCCTGGGCGATCCCGCCGGCATCGGCCCCGAACTGATCGCCAAGCTGTTTGCCGAAACGGCGCTGTTCACCGCGGTGCCTACCGTGCTGGTGGGGGATCGCTGGCTATGGGAAGCAGGCCAGCGCGTCGCCGGCATCACTCATCAGCTTCCCGAGGTCGATAGCTTCGCCGCCGCCCGCGAGCACGACGGCCCGGTATTTCTGCCCGTCGAGACCGTGGCCGAAGGTGAGGTTCCCTATGCCGAGGAAACCGCCGCCGGCGGCGCCTCGACCTTGACGGTGCTGACTCGCTGCCTGGAGGCTGCCCAGGCCGGCGACGTGGATGCCATCTGCTTCGCGCCGCTCAACAAGTTCTCGATGAAGAAGGGCGGGCTCCAGCACGAGGACGAGCTGCACTTCTTCGCCGAACACCTGGGCGTCGATGGCTACTTCTGCGAGTTCAACACGCTGGGCACGCTGTGGACCTCGCGCATCTCGTCGCACATCCCGCTCAAGGACGCCGCGCAGTACGTGACCCAGGAACGCATCGTCGCGGCCAGCAAGCTGATCCACGACTCGCTGATCCTGGCCGGCATCGAGGCACCGCGCGTCGCGGTGGCGGCCTTCAACCCCCACGGTGGCGAGGGTGGCACCTGCGGGCGCGAGGAGATCGACGTCATCGCGCCCGCCGTCAAGGCGTGCCAGGCCCAGGGCTATCCCGTCGCCGGTCCCTTTCCCGCCGACACCATCTTCATCAAGGCCCGTGACGGCGAGTACGACGCCATCGTCACCATGTACCACGACCAGGGGCAGATCGCGATCAAGCTGCTGGGCTTCAAGCAGGGCGTGACCGTCCAGGGCGGCCTGCCGATCCCCATCACCACTCCGGCCCACGGCACCGCCTTCGATATCGCCGGCCAGGGCAAGGCCGATGTCGGCCCGACCCGAAACGCTTTTGCCATCGCTTGCCGCATGGGCGGGAGCCTGCGTCGCCAGCGTCTCGAAACCCTCAACGCTTGAACACTAACAGACACAAGGAAAGCCAAAGATGAAGATCACCAAGGTCCGTGCCCGCGTCTTCGAATGGAAGGGCCATACCGTCACGCCGACCCCGCACTTCTGCTCCAACGCCATGGACGAGCTGTGGGACAAGGGCGACTCCATGGGCACCTTCCGCTTCCATGGTTGGACCACGGTCGAGATCGAGACCGACACCGGCCTGGTGGGCCTGGGTAACGTGGCGCTGGCACCGCGCATCGCCAAGGCGATCATCGACCAGTACCTGGCGCCGTTGGTGATCGGCCAGGATCCCTTCGACTACGAGTACCTGTGGCAGCGCATGTACCGCTCCACGCACGCCTGGGGCCGCAAGGGCATCGGCATGGCGGCGATTTCGGGGGTCGATATCGCGATCTGGGATTTGATGGGCAAGGCGGTCAATCAACCGGTGTTCAAGCTGCTCGGCGGTCGCACCAAGGAGAAGATTCCCTGCTACGCCTCCAAGCTCTATCGCACCGACCTCAAGTCGATGCAGGAAGAGGCCCAGTCCTACCTCGACCAGGGCTTCAAGGCGATGAAGATGCGCTTCGGCTATGGCCCCAAGGACGGCCCCGAGGGCATGCGCGCCAACCTCGACAGCGTCGCCGCGGTGCGCGAGGTGATCGGCGAGGACATCGACCTGATGCTCGAGTGCTACATGGGCTGGAACCTGGAGTACGCCAAGCGCATGCTGCCGAAGCTGGAGCGCTTCCAGCCGCGCTGGCTGGAGGAGCCGGTGATCGCCGACGACATCGACGGCTACGCGGAGCTCAATCAGCTGACCAGCATCCCCATCTCCGGCGGCGAACACGAGTTCACTCACTACGGTTTCCGCCAGCTGCTCGAGAAGCGGGCCGTGTCGGTGATCCAGTACGACACCAATCGGGTCGGCGGCATCACTGCGGCGCGCAAGATCAACGCCATCGCCGAATCCTTCAGCGTGCCGGTGATCCCCCACGCCGGACAGATGCACAACTACCACCTGACCATGTCGACCCTGGCCTCGCCGATGTCCGAGTTCTTCCCGGTGCATGACGTCGAGATCGGCAACGAACTCTTCTACTACCTGTTCGAGGGCGATCCGGAACCGGTCAACGGCTTCCTCGACCTGGACGACGACACCCCGGGGCTGGGGCTGTCGCTCAACGAGCGTTACTTCGACCAGTTCACCATCATCGAGTGAGGAGCCCCGTGATGCGAATCGTACAAGTCATGACGCCCCGCGGCGTACGCGCCGCGGTGGTCGAAAGCCGCGACCAATTGCGCCTGATCGACTACCCCGGCGGTACCTATGCTCTGGCCCGGGCGGCCATCGACGAAGGAGTGTCCCTCGCCGAGTTCATCGCATCTCGCCGCTGCCATGAGCTGCTGGATTACAAGCAGGCGCTCGACAAGCGCCTGTTGCTGCCCCCGGTTACCCATCCCGACCCGGGACACTGCCTGGTCACCGGCACCGGCCTGACCCACCTGGGCAGCGCCGATACCCGCGCGGCCATGCATGCCCACACCGACGAGAGCGAACTCACCGACTCCATGCGCATGTTCAAGCTTGGCATCGAGGGCGGCAAACCGGAAACCGGCCGAGTCGGTGCGCAGCCAGAATGGTTCTACAAGGGCGATGGCAGCATCGTCGTCGCTCCGGAACAGCCATTCGACGTGCCGTCTTTCGCCGAAGACGCCGGCGAGGAGCCGGAGCTGGTCGGTGTCTACCTCAATGGTCCCGACGGCATCCCCTATCGTCTCGGTTACGCCGTCGGCAACGAGTTCTCCGACCACGTCACCGAACGCGCCAATTACCTGTGGCTGGCCCATTCCAAGCTGCGCCCGTGCAGCTTCGGTCCGGAACTGTTGATCGGCGAACTGCCGGCGCATCTGGAAGGCGAAAGCCGCATCGTGCGTGAAGGCGAGGTGCTGTGGCGCAAGCCCTTCCTCACCGGTGAGGCCAACATGGCCCATAGCCTCGCCAACCTGGAACACCACCACTTCAAGTATGCGCAGTTCCGTCTCCCCGGCGATCTGCACGTGCACTACTTCGGCACCGCCACCCTGAGCTTTGCCGATGGCATCGAAGTGCGCGACGGCGACCGTTTCGAGATCGAACTGCCGGCGCTGGGGCGCGCCCTGTGCAACCCGGTGCGCGTCGCGCCCAAAAGCAACGCTGCCCCCATGCGGGTGCATTCCCTGTAGGCGCCAGGCTTTCCGAAAAGGTACCCGCATCATGTCTCAGAATGCTGAGCGCCATACCCAGGCGACGCCAACTACGCCGGGGGCCCTCTACGCCCCTATCGCTCTGCTCACGCAGTGGGTGGAGAAGACGCTCAACCTCACGATGGTGCTGGCGCTGGTCGGCATGATCGTGCTGGTCTTCACCAATGTGGTGCTGCGCTACGGCTTCAACAGTGGCATTTCCATCAGCGTCGAGCTGTCACGCTTCCTGTTCGTGTGGGTGACCTTCCTGGGTGCCGTGACCGCCCTGCTGCGCCATGAGCACCTGAGCGTGACGACACTGGCCGAGCGCCTGCCGCGTCCGGCACAGGCGGTGCTCGGGCGCCTGGTCACCCTGGTCATGCTGGGCTGCACCTTGATGCTGCTCAAGGGCAGCTACGAGCAGACCCTGCTGAACTGGAGCAACCTTTCCCCGATCAGCGGGATTCCCGTCGGTGTCTTCTACCTGGCCGGCCTGATGGCCGGGGTGCTGATGTCGGTGATCCTGACCTATCGGCTGCTGATGCCCGCCGCAGCGCAATCCACGGCACCGCCCCGTGAAGGAGAAGCGTCATGACCATCGGCCTGTTCCTCGGCTCGCTGCTCGCCTCGATTGGCCTGAGCGTACCCATCGCCTTCGCCCTGCTGGTCAGCGCCGTGGTGCTGATGCTGCACCTGGATATGTTCAATTCGCAGATCCTGGCGCAGAACCTGGTCAACGGGGCCGACAGCTACACCCTGCTGGCGATTCCCTTCTTCCTCGTCGCCGGCGAGGTGATGTCACGCGGCGGGCTGTCGAAGCGTATCGTCTCGCTGGCCATGACACTGGTCGGGCACCGCAAGGGAGGCCTGGGCTTCGTGGCCATCTTCGCCGCCATCATCATGGCCAGCCTGTCCGGTTCGGCCGTTGCCGATACCGCCGCCCTGGCCAGCATGCTGCTGCCGATGATGCGCCAGGCCGGCTATCCGCTGGGGCGTTCGTCAGGCCTGATGGCGGCCGGCGGCATCATCGCGCCGATCATTCCGCCCTCGATTCCCCTGATCATCATCGGCGTGGCCGGTGGCATCTCGATCGGCAAGCTGTTCCTGGCCGGCATCGTGCCGGGCCTGATCATGGGGGCGACGCTGGTGGTGCTGTGGTCGATCATGACCCGCAAGGAAGATCTCGTCGTAACTGAGAAGGCCAGCTTAAGCGAACGCCTCAAGGCACTCAGGGAGAGCTGCTGGGCGATCCTGCTGCCGGTCATCATCATCGGTGGCATCAAGACCGGCATGTTCACGCCCACCGAAGCCGGGGTGGTCGCGGCCGTCTACGCGATCGTCGTCGCGACGGTCGTCTATCGCGAGCTGAACCTGTCCCAGCTCTACGATGTGCTGACCCAGGCCGCACGCAGCACCGCCATCGTCATGTTCCTGGTCGCCGCCGCCATGGTCGCCTCCTGGCTGATCAGCATCGCCCAGCTGCCGTTGATGGTCGCCGACCTGCTGGAACCGCTGGCCGATGACCCGCGCCTGCTGATGCTGGCGATCATGGGCGTGGTGTTGGTGGTCGGCATGGTGATGGACCTGACGCCAACGATCCTGGTGCTGACCCCGATCCTGATGCCCATCGTCAAGCTGGCCGGTATCGATCCGGTCTACTTCGGCATCATGTTCGTCCTCAACTGCTCCATCGGCCTGATCACGCCCCCCGTGGGCAATGTGCTCAACGTCATCACCAGCGTCGGCAACCTTAAGTTCGAGAAGGCCGTGTCGGGCGTCATGCCCTTCGCCCTGGCCTATGTGGTGATCCTGCTGCTGTTCGTGGCGTTCCCGCAGATCATCACGGCCCCGCTCTACTGGCTGGCCGGTTAGGCAATGACACACGGCTACCTTCGACCCCCGTGCGTGAGCTGGACGTTCAGCTCACGCCGATACACCGCAGCACAACCAACAAGAGAGAGACCATGAAACGCCTGATAAAAGCATCCACGATTGCCCTGCTCGTCGCCGGCTCACTGTCACAGGCCCAGGCCGCCACCGTGCTCAAGCTGGCACACGCCGCCCCGGATAGCGACACCCAGCAAGTGGCAGCGGAAAAATTTGCCGAACTGGTCGCTGAGCGCACCAACGGCGAGGTCACCATCAAGGTCTTCGGCAACGGCGTGCTCGGCGGCGACCAGCAGATGATCTCCGGCGTGCGCAGCGGCACCATCGACATCGAGATGTCCGGCAACCCCAACTTCGCCGGGCTCGAGCCGGCGCTCGGTGCCTTCGACCTGCCTTATATCTTCGCCGACCGCGAACAGGCCTATCGCGTACTCGACGGCGAGGTCGGCCAGCGGGCGCTCGACCTGCTGGAAGACGATGGCCTCAAGGGCCTGGCGTTCTGGGAAGTCGGTTTCCGCGCCATGACCAACTCCAAGCGTCCCATCAAGACTCCCGACGACGTCAAGGGGCTGGTGATGCGCACCAACTCCAACAAGTCGCTGATCGAGGCATTTTCGCTGCTCGGTGCCAATCCGGTCCCGATGCCCATCGGCGAACTCTACACGGCGCTCGAGACCGGTACCGTGGATGCCCAGGACCACCCCATCGGCATCGTCTGGTCGGCAGGCTTCCACGAGGTACAGGACTATCTGTCGCTGACCAACCAGGCCTACACCTCGCTGATCATGGTGATGAACGAGGGCAAGTTCGACAGCCTCTCGCCCGAGTATCAGCAGGCGCTGGTCGAGTCAGCGCGTGAAGCCGGTGCCTACCAGCGCGAGCTGAATCTAGAGAATGAGCAGCAGATCATTGCCACGCTTCGTGAAAACGGCATGCAGGTCGAGGAAGAGGTGGATACCGCCGCCTTCCAGGAAGTGATTCGCCCGACCTGGGACAGCTATATCGCCGAGAACGGCAGCGAATGGATCGATGCCATTCAGGGTGTCACACGGCAGGACTGACGCCGCAGCATCACGACGGCATCTTCTGACAGCAGGCGCCCGCCAACCGGGCGCCATCCCATCCCCGGAGATCACACACGATGGCCCACGAAGTCCTGCTTTTGAACCAGAAGTGCGCTCACACCCTGAGCCTTTACGATGCCCAGAGCGGCGAGGAACTCAAGCATATCCGCCTGCCCGACTACCCGCATGAATTCGTGGTCGACTCACAGGGCCGGTATGCCTTCGTCGGCCACTACGGCATCCTGGGTGCCGATTGCATCGGCGATCAGGGCGGATGCTCGGTGTTCGTCATCGATCTCGAGACCTTCGAACACGTCAATACCCTGAGCACCTGGCCCTACTACCGCATCCACGGCCTCGGCATCGACGACCAGGACCGTCTCTATGCCATGAGCGAGGGGCACAACACCCTGCTGCTGTTCAATGATCCACTCAATACCACGACTCCCGATCTGGCCGTGTCCTCCGGTGGCTACAAGACCCACCTGTTCGCCCTCACCCGGCGCGGCGACTGGGCCTACGGCGTCAACCTGCTCAGCAATACCATCACCAAGTTCAAGCCGCATGACGCCACCTTCACACCAGTTGCGATGATTCCGGGCCGCAAGCCGGAGGGCAACTGCCTGTCCGCCGACGAGCGTACCCTGTTCATCAGCAATCGCGACGACGACAGTATCGTCGCCATCGATACCGAGTCGATGAGCGTGCGGCACAGCGCCACCACCGGTCGCGACCCGAACCGCATCTATGGCGATCCCCGGCAGCGCCTGATCACCACCAACTATGGCGAGAGCTCGCTGTCGCTGTTCGACCAGCAGCTTCAGTCGCTGGGACACATCGAGCTCGACAGCATCCCGATCGCAATGAGCTTCCACCCCGATGGCGAACATGCCTTCGTGTCGTTGAAGGGCGATCACATCGGCGTGCTTAACCTGGAGTCCGGCAAGGTCGTTCGCCGCTTTGCCACCCGTGCGGAACCCGACGTGTCCTGCCTGCTGCTGCGCGACTGACGACACACCTGCCCACTCCCCGACGCGCGCAAGGAGTTGCTCTAGCGATGAATGCCGAACAGCCACTGATCGATGCCCATCATCACCTCTGGGCGCTGGATGGCAGCGTGGCCTACCCCTGGTTGGAAGAACGTCCCGTCGCAGGGCTCTTTCTTGGCGACTACCAGGCGATCCGCCAGCCATTCCTGATCGCTGACCTGAAGGCCCTGATTCCCGAAGGCTACCGGCTGGCGGGCAGCGTGCACTGTGAAGCCGAGGCCAAACGTAGCCAAGCCGTACGTGAAACCTTGTGGATTGCCGCAACCCATGAGCGACACGGGCTACCCACAGCACATATCGGCTGGGCCGCCTTTGGTCGCCCGGAGTGTACCGCGCAGTTGGATGCCCAGATGGCCTCGCCACTGTTTCGGGGCGTGCGTGCCAAGCCGCTGACCGCCGCCACCCCGGACAAGGCTGCTCACGTTCGTGGTGACAGCGGCACCCTGCAGGACCGTCACTGGTGTGAAGGCTTGGCCATGCTCGCCGAACGCGGGCTCTCCTGGGACCTGCGCGTCCCCGCCTGGCACCTGCAGGAAGCCGCCGACGCGCTCGAGGCCTTCCCCGGGTTGCGAGTCATCCTCAACCACACCGGTCTGCCGTGGGATCGGTCACTTCAAGGGCTCGCCACCTGGCGCTCCGGCATGCGCGCCCTGGCAGCCAATCCCGACGTGGCGGTCAAGCTCTCGGAGCTGGGCACGCCCTGGCATGACTGGGACCCCAACGCCAATTTCGATCTGCTCTGCGAAACCCTGGAGCTGTTCGGCCCAGAACGTTGCCTGTTCGCCAGCAACTTCCCCGTCTCCAGCCTCAGGGTCAGCTACCGCGACTGGCTGGCGCTGGTCGAGGCTGTCATTTCAAGCACCACCCCAGACTATCGGCAAGCCATCCTGCACGACAACGCCGTGCACTGGTATCGATTGGCCCTCGAAACCGACACTCACTGACCCACCATGAGAAGCAAAGGAACATCCATGCAACCTACCGGACAGCAACTTATTGGCCAACAGACGGTGGCCGCCCATGGTGCACCAATCCAGGCCATCGATCCCGCCACCGGCGAGCGGCTCGAGCCCATCTACGCCGGCGGCAGCGCCGCCGAGGTCGCCCAGGCCTGCCAGCTCGCCGAGGCGGCCTGCGACGCCTACCGCGAGAGCTCGCTGGAGGCGCGCGCCGCCTTCCTCGAGGCCATCGCCGCCGAGATCGAGGCGCTCGGCGAGCCCCTGATCGAGCGCGCCATGGCCGAGACCGGCCTGCCACGCCCACGCCTGGAGGGCGAGCGCGGCCGCACCTGCGGCCAGCTGCGCCTGTTCGCCGCGGTGGTACGCGCCGGCGAGTGGCTCGACGTGCGCATCGACCCGGCCCTGCCGGAGCGCCAGCCCATGCCCCGCGCCGACCTGCGCCAGCGTCACATCCCGCTCGGCCCGGTGGCGGTGTTCGGCGCCAGCAACTTCCCGCTGGCCTTCAGCGTGGCCGGCGGCGATAGCGCCTCGGCGCTGGCCGCCGGCTGCCCGGTGGTGGTCAAGGCCCACTCCGCCCACCCCGGCACCTCCGAACTGGTCGGCCGCGCCATTCAGCGCGCCGTGGCCGAGTGCGGGCTACCGGAGGGCGTCTTCTCGCTGCTGTTCGGCTCGGGCAACGAGATCGGCCAGGCGCTGGTCGCCGACTCGCGCATCCAGGCGGTGGGCTTCACCGGCTCGCGGCGCGGCGGCACGGCGCTGATGGCCACCGCCCAGGCGCGCCCCCAGCCGATCCCGGTTTACGCCGAGATGAGCTCCATCAACCCGGTGTTCCTGCTGCCCGAGGCGCTCGAGGCGCGCGGCAAGGAAATCGCCGAGGGCTTCGTCGCCTCGCTGACCATGGGCGCCGGGCAGTTCTGCACCAACCCCGGCCTGGTGATCGGCGTCAAGGGCCCGGCGCTGGACGCCTTCCTCGCCGCCGCCGGCGAGGCGGTCCAGGCCAGCGCCGCCCAGACCATGCTCACCCCGGGTATCCACGCCGCCTATCAGGACGGCGTGGGTCAGCTCGCCGGCGAGGCCCGCGAGATCGCCCGCGGCCCGGCCGGCGAGGGGCCCCACCAGTGCCAGACCACACTGTTCGCCGCCCGCGGCGCCGACTTCCTGCAAAGCGAGGCGCTGCAGGCCGAGGTGTTCGGTGCCGCCTCGCTGGTCATCGAGTGCGCCGATGTCGCCGAGATGCGCGCCGCGGCCGAGGCCCTGGAGGGCCAGCTCACCGCCACCCTGCAGCTGGACGACGGCGATCTCGACGCCGCCCGGATGCTGCTGCCGGTGCTCGAGCGCAAGGCCGGCCGGATACTGGCCAACGGCTGGCCCACCGGCGTCGAGGTATGCCACGCCATGGTCCACGGCGGCCCCTATCCGGCGACCTCGGACGCCCGCACCACCTCGGTGGGCTCGGCGGCCATCCAGCGCTTCCTGCGTCCGGTGTGCTACCAGGCCCTGCCGGCCGGGCTCTTGCCCTCGGCGCTGCGGGACGGCAACCCGCTGGGGGTGACCCGGCTGGTGGATGGCCAGCGCGAGCCGTGAGGCGTCGGCATCCGGCTGATGACAAGCCAACAGTACCCTTCGGCGGCCCGCGTGGCCGCCATTTTTGTCATAATGGCCGCACACTTCTGCCGGAAATCGCGCCATGCCTGACTCTCGAGACCGCCGAGCCGCCCCGTCCCGCGCCATGCCGCGTCCCGAGCGTCGTTACCGTACACCAACAGTGGCGGTCGGCGAGGTCGCCTACCTCGAGGTGGTCACGGTCAACGACACCGGCGCCTTCCTCGACTGGGGGCAGCCCAAGGACCTGCTGCTGCCCTACGGCGAGCAGCGCTTTCGACCCACGCCCGGCAAGCGGGTGCTGGTGATGGTCTACGAGGATCAGCGGGGGCGGCCGGTGGCCTCGCAGAAGCTCGACCGCTTCGTCCAGGACGAAGCGACGGGGCTGGCGCCGGGCGACGAGGTGACGCTGGTGATCGCCGACCAGACCGACCTCGGCTTCAAGACGGTGGTCAACCACCGCTTCTGGGGCCTGCTCTACCGCGACGACGTGACCCGGCCGCTGCGCCGCGGCCAGCGTGTCGCCGGCTATATCAAGCGCCTGCGCGACGACGGCCGGCTGGATCTCTCGCTGCTGCCGCCGGGGGCGGCGCGTCTCGACGTGGTGGGGGAGCAGGTGCTCGAGGCGCTGCGCGCGAGCGGCGGCTACCTGCCGCTCTCCGACAAGAGTCCGGCGGCCGAGATCAAGGCGCGGCTGGGGGTGAGCAAGAACGCCTTCAAGCAGGCGATCGGGCGGCTCTACAAGCGGCGGCTGGTCGTCATCGAGGACGCGGGCATCCGCCTGGCACCGGGTAACGACGGCGACGCGAGCCGGTAGGTCCCGGCCGCTTCCGGGGGACCACCCCCGGCATGGGTGCCTTGGTGTTGTCGCGGGGCCTGCGGCATACTGCCGGCATTCCCATTCTTCTTGCCTGTGGACACCCGAACCGATGAGCGAACGCATGCTGAGGGTCGGTGTGGTGATGGATACCATCGCCGACATCGCCTACAAGAAGGACACCACCATGGCCATGCTGTGGGCGGCCCGGGACCGCGGCTGGTCGCTGCACTACCTGGAGCAGGAGGACCTCTTCCTGCGCGACGGTCGCGCCTTCGGCCGGATGCGCGATCTCGAGGTGCATCGCGACCCTGCCCACTGGTTCGATCTCGGGGTGCCCGAGCCTAGGCCGCTGGCCGAGCTCGACGTGATCCTGATGCGCAAGGATCCGCCGGTGGACGCCCACTTCCTCAATGCCGTGCACCTGCTGGGCTTCGCCGAGCGCGAGGGCGTGCTGGTGGTCAACCCGACCCGGGCCCTGCTCGAGTGCAACGAGAAACTCTTCGCCCAGCAGTTCCCGCAGTGCTGCACCCCGACCCTGGTCTCCTGCAGCGAGCCGGTGCTGCGGGCCTTCCATGCCGAGCACCGGGACGTGATCCTCAAGCCCCTGGACGGCATGGGCGGCAGCGGCATCTTCCACGTGCAGCCGGAGGGGCGAAACCTCGGCGCCATCATCGAGACCCTCACCGAGCGCGGCCGGCGCCAGATCATGGCCCAGCGCTACATTCCCGAGATCAGCGAGGGTGACACCCGTATCCTGCTGGTCGACGGCGAGCCGGTGCCCTATGGCCTCGCCCGGTTGCCCATGGCCGGCGAGACCCGCGGCAACCTGGCCGCCGGCGGCACCGGCGTCAGCCGCGAGCTGACCGCGCGCGACCACTGGCTGATCGAGCAGGTGCAGCCGATGATCCGCGAGAAGGGGCTGATGTTCGTCGGCCTCGACGTGATCGGTGACTACATCACCGAGATCAACGTGACGAGCCCCACCTGCGTGCGCGAGATCGACGACCAGCGCGGTACCGACATCGCCGGCCTGCTGCTGGACGCCATCGAGCGCCGCCTGGGCTGAGCCATGTCGGTCCATGTCAGCGACCCCATCCAGTACGCACCGGTCACCCGGCCGCACCGCCGCTGGCTGGCCTGGTCGCTGGCGCTGCTGCTGCACCTGGCGGTGATCGGCATCGTGGCGAGCTGGCAGTTCGCACCGACCCCGGCCGAGCGCACCAGCCTCGACGTGGTGCTGGTGACCCGCTCCTCGGATACCCCCGTCGAGGCCGAGGCGATCGCCGAGGCCGACCAGCTGGCCCGTGGCGAGCAGCGGGAGGAGGCGCCCGCCGAGTCCCGCGCCGCGCCCATGGACGACTTGCCCGTGCTGCAGGAGGCGGAAAGCGCGGTGGATCCGGCCACGCCCGCGGAGCCCGAGCCGGCCGCCGCACTGGAACAAGACGAGCCCGAGGCGGTGCCCGACGAGGCCGCGCCGCCGACGGCCGAGGCGCCGAGCGAGGCCGACATTCCCCCCGAGCCCCGGGCCAGCGCGCCCCAGGCGGCGGAGTCGCCGGCGGCGCCCTCCGCGGCGGCCCCCTCGGCCTCCGGCCGTGACCTGCTGGCCCAGGCGACCCGCAGTATCCGCGAGCAGGGACTCACGCCGGAGACGCAGGGCCCCGAGGGCGATGCCAGCCAGCAGGCCGCCCGGCGCGCCGCCGAGGCTCGCTACATCGACGACTGGACCCGCCGCGTCGAGGACTACGGCAACCGGGTGCACCCGGCGCCGCGCCATCTGCACGGCCAACTGCGCATCCGCGTGGTGATCGGCCGCGATGGTCAGCTACATCAGGCAGAGGTGGTACAATCCTCGGGACACGCCGAACTCGACCGGGCGGCACTGGACACCGTGCACGGCGCGGCACCCTACCGGCCCTTCGACCGGGGCATGGGGGAGCTCGACAGCCTGTCCATCACCCGCGTCTGGCGGTTCGGCCAAGGCAATCATTACGGCGTGCGTTAGGACCGCCGGGGAGTCTCATGCAAAGCTTGAAAAACCACTTCCTGATGGCGATGCCGCACCTGGAAGACCCCAATTTCGCTGGCAGCCTCAGTTACCTCTGCGACCATGACGACAACGGCACCATGGGGGTGATCGTCAACCGGCCGCTGGAGCTGACGCTTGACGCCCTGTTCGAGCAGCTGGAGCTGGGTGGCGAGGCGAGCCCGCATCGCGATGCTCCGGTCTACTATGGTGGTCCGGTGCACAAGGATCGTGGTTTCATCCTGCACCGCGGTAACAGCGACGTCTGGGATTCCAGTATCCAGGTGGCCGAGGACATCGCCCTGACCACTTCCATGGACATGCTCCAGGCGCTGGCGGCGGGCGAGGGGCCCGAGCAGTTCCTCGTCTGCCTCGGCTGTGCCGGCTGGGAGTCCGGCCAGCTCGAGGCCGAGCTGATGGACAACGCCTGGCTCACCGTGGAGGGGCGGGCCGACATCCTCTTCGAGGAGCCCCCGGAGCAGCGCCTCTCCGCCGCCGCCGGCATCCTCGGCATCGACCTCAACCTGATGACCCGCGAGGCCGGCCACTCGTGACGGCCAAGGGGTAGGTAAGATGACGGGCCAACGGCTGATCCTGGCCTTCGATTTCGGCACCCGGCGCATCGGCGTGGCGGTGGGCAACGAACTGCTCGCCAGCGCCCGGCCGCTCGAGCCGCTGCCGGCCCGTGACGGCATTCCCGACTGGGCGGTGGTCTCGCGGCT
This sequence comes from Halomonas kalidii, assembly GCF_030010475.1. Lineage (NCBI taxonomy): Bacteria > Pseudomonadati > Pseudomonadota > Gammaproteobacteria > Oceanospirillales > Halomonadaceae > Halomonas > Halomonas kalidii. Next base: position 322,039 of record NZ_JASCQN010000054.1, read on the forward strand.
GGTGGAGGAGTGGCGGCCCGAGCTGTTCGTGGTGGGGCTACCGCTGGAAGTGGACGGCAGCGAGGCGGAGATGTGCGTCCGCGCGCGCAAGTTCGGCAAGCGCCTGTTCGGCCGCTACGGCATCCCCTGCGAGATGGTCGACGAGCGCGGCTCGACCCGCGAGGCCAAGGCCATCGCCCGGGCGGCGGGGCACCGCGGCAACTATCGCGACGAGGGGGTCGACGGCATCAGTGCGGTGCTGATCCTCGAGAGCTGGTTCGCCCGCCGGGAGGGCCTGCCGCCAGGCTGAGGCCGGCGGCGGCCGATCGGTCATGCCGGGCTGGTGTCGCCGCCGGCGTACTTGTCGGCGAAGTCGCGCACCGAGATGCAGGTGAACTTCTCGATGAAGAACGCCAGGGTCGCCGGGCAGGTGAAGCGCTCCTCGAACCTCTCCACTTCCGCTTCCCGCTGCCGTACCACGCTGGCACGGTACTCGTTGCCGGCCTTCTGTACCCTGACGGTCGCCTGACGATCCTCGTCCTGCTTCTCCACCGTCATCTCACGCTGCGCTTCCAGCAGCTTGCCCAGCACCATGCCGCCTTCGAGTTCCTCCGGCGTGGCCCAGAGCGCCTGGTCGCGATTGCCATAGCGGTAGAGGATGATCACCAGCAGCAGCGAGAAGATGGCACTGGTCAGCAGCCAGGTGATCTCGACACCGGACGGTGAGGCGGCAAAGACCAGGAACAGCTGCAGCACCGCGGCAACGCCCAGCAGGCAGGCGAAGGGGCGCCACATGCGCGGGCTCATGAACCCCTTGTTCAGGATATAGCCCCATAGCCCGGTCACGCCCATGGCGCCCAGAACGAGCAGTGGCAGTGCCAGCAGGGTGCCGCCACCGGCGAGCACGGCGATCACCCCGATCAGGATCAGCAGGCTATAGAAAGCCGCCAGCAGAACATAGGCGCGATGCAGGGTCATGGGGGTAGTGCCTCCCTTCATTGTCGGTTGCCGGGGTCGGCAACACCTCTTGTTGTCCGCGGGGTCGGCGGCCTCGTCGCGGGCCGCCCGCTCAGCTTCGCATATTCCCCGGCGCACATCAGCATAGCCGATGGACGGCGGCCCGCCGCATGATCAGAAGGGGGCGTCGTCAACGCCCACTCGGCCGGGCACGAACCAGCGCACCGGGCGCAGGTCCTTCTCGATCAACTCCTCCACTTGCAGCAGGGTGGCGAAGATCGCCATGCGCACCGGAATGCCGTTGTCGGTCTGGCGGAAGATCGCCAGGCGCGGGTCGCCGTTGAGATCCACGTCGAGGTCGTTGGCATCCGGCCGGCTGTCCCGCGGCAACGGGTGCATGACGATGGTGGTGTCCGAGCAGCGGGCATCGAGGAAGGCGCGGTCGACGGTGAAGTCCCGCGACAGGCTGAAGCCCTCGCTCATCTCGGCGGTGAAGCGCTCCTTCTGGATGCGCGTGGTGTAGACCACGTCGAGGTCGGAGAAGTCGCCGGCCAGGCTCTCGCGCTGCTCCACCCGGTGGCCGCGGGAGACGACAAGGTCGATCAGGTGGCTCGGCATCTCCAGCCCCGGCGGTGCCACCAGGGTGATGCGCATCGGGTCATGGAGCGAGAGCAGCTTGATCAGCGAGTGCACGGTGCGGCCGTACCGGAGGTCGCCGGTGAGCAGCACATGGGCGCCGGCCAGCGGCTTGCCGAGCCGGGTGAACTCCTTGTCGATGGTGTAGAGGTCGAGCAGCGCCTGGCTGGGGTGTTCGCCGGGGCCGTCGCCGCCGTTGATCACCGGCACATGGGTCGCCGCGGCGAACTCCGCCACCGACCCCTGCTCCGGGTGGCGCATCACGATGGCGTCGCAGTAGCCGCTCATCACCCGGCTGGTGTCGTAGAGCGACTCGCCCTTGGCCATGGAGGAGAAGGTGAAGCCGGTGGTGTCGCAGACGCTGCCGCCCAGCCGGCAGAAGGCCGCGTGGAAGCTGACCCGGGTGCGGGTGCTGGCCTCGAAGAAGAGGTTGCCTAGCACGGCGCCCTCCAGTACCCGGGTGACCTGTCGGCGCTGGGCGATGGGCTCCATGCGCGCGGCGACCCGCAGCAGGTGATCGACATGGTCGCGGGACAGGGAATCGACGGAGAGCAGGTGGGAACTCATCGAGGGCCTCGGCTGGCAGCGGGGAACGGGGACTGGGCGCTAGTGTAACCCCCCGGGGCGCTCGCTTCACGAGCTACCCGCCCTGCGGACGATTGAGTTTCAAATGAAACTATTTTGATCCGGGTCAAGGCAGGCCATCCCCGCGCGGGCGATACTCTCTTCGAATCGCCATCAAGGGAGACCGACTCATGGCCCATACCGACATCACCAAACGTCGCACGTCCTGGTGGGAGCGCCTCGGCGAGCACTGCTACCGGGTGTCCACTCCCCAGCTGGTAAGGGACATGCAAAACGAGGCGTCCCTGACCTTCGAGGAGCTGATCAACGACCTCGGGGCGCCGCTGGATGCCATTTTCGAGCGTGAAGTGGCCAGGCAGATGAACCAGGGGGCCTACCTGGCCTTCGTGCCCGCCGAGACCCTGATGCCGGTGATGATGCAGCGCTTCGGCCTCGAGGCCTCGCGCATTGCCGAGGACAGCGACGTTCGGGCGATGCGCCGGACCTGCAACGCCTGCCCGGTGGCCGGCCACTGCTGGCGCGCCATGCGCCGCGATGCCGGCGTCGAGGAGTGCCGAGGCTTCTGCCCCAATGCCGAGGCGTTCGACCGCCGGGCGGCCGTGGCCTGACCTCGCGACCGTCGCTCCTGCCAGGCAGCGGCCCCCGATATCCTGGATATCGGGGGCCGCTCGCTTTCCCGCTGCCGGGCCGGTGGCCATTACCAGACGCCGAACAGGTAGCCTCGCTGGTGGGCGGAGCCCGTCGCCGCGGCGACGCGTTGGTTGCTGACGGTCACGCGGGTCCTGCGTTCCAGGCTCCAGTTCGTCAAGGCCTCCTCCATCGCCCGGCTGATCTCCTGATACGCCGCGCGGGCGGCCAGGTCCTCGAGCTCGTGCGGGTCCTCGCGCAGGTCGAAGAGCTGCGGGCGATGCTGCTCGTAGTGGATGTATTTCCAGCGCCCGTCGGTGACCATAAAGGCCCTGGCTTCGTCTGGAGCCAATCCCAGCTCCTTCCTTGCCGGCCGCCAGGCATAGTCGGCCTCGCTGAAGGCGTGGGTCCGCCAGTCGGTCGGGGTGGCGCCGTGGAGCAGGGGCTGGAGCGTGCGACCTTCGAGCACATGGTCACAGTCGCTGCTGTTCCCTCCGGCGACATCGACGAAGGTGGGCACCAGGTCGATGGCCTCCACGAGCCTCTCGCAAGTCGTGCTGCGGGTGGCGTCGGCCTGGTGCGACGGGTCCACCACGATCATCGGGATCCGGGCGCTGGGCTCGTGGAACAGCTCCTTCTCCCCCAGCCAGTGGTCGCCCAGGTAGTCACCGTGGTCCGAGGTGAAGACGATCAGGGTATTGTCCAGCTGGCCACGTTCCTCGAGGAAGGCCATCAGCCGCCCGACATGGTCATCGAGCTGGGTGATCAGCCCCATGTAGGCCGGAATCACCCGCTCACGCACCTCGACGCGGGAGAACTCCAGTGACTCGGGATGCTTCATGAAGGCCTCGAGTACCGGGTGCGGCTGCTCGCGCTCCTGTTCGGAACGCACCGCCGGGAGGATGTCCTGTCGTCCGTACATGGCGTGATAGGGGGCCGGCGCCATATAGGGCCAGTGCGGCTTGATATAGCTCAGGTGCAGGCACCAAGGGGTGTCGCCGGCCTCCTCGATGAAGTCCATGGCGCGATTGGTGGCGTAGGCGGTCTCCGAATCCTCCTCCCTGACCCTGGCGGGGAGGTGGCAGTGGCGCATGTGCCAGCCGCTCAGCACTTCCCCATTCTCGCCCTGCGCCGAGTTGGCGTGAGCATGCCAGGGGTTCGGCCCCGCATAGCCCTTGCTGCGCAGGTAGCGGTTGTAGGGCAGGTCGGGGTCGGCGCTCTGGTCGGGGTGCAGGCCGTCGTCGCGCTCGAAGGGCTCGAAGCCACACTCGCTCACCAGCACGCCGCGCGACGAGTCGGGATCGATGCCCAGGCGGGCCATGCCTTCGTCGTCGCGCCGCATGTGGGTCTTGCCGACCAGGGCGACCCGATAGCCCTCGGGACGCAGGTAGTCGCCGATGGTGCGCTCATCGACCCGCAGCGGCACGTTATTGTAGCTGGCGCCGTGGCTGATCGCGTAGCGGCCGGTGTAGAAGGACATCCGCGATGGCCCGCATACCGGGGCCTGGCAGTAGGCCCGGGTGAAGTTGACGCCGCGTGCTGCCAGGGCATCGATGTTGGGCGTGCGGATGGAGGGGTGGCCGTTGCAACCGAGATAGTCGGCCCGTAGCTGGTCGGCCATGATGAACAGGATGTTGGGTTTCCGGGTGGACATGGGGTGAACCGCCTGCGCTTCGGGAAGTGACGCCAGGAGGGCCGGCTGCTGCAAGGCATGCAGCAGCCACGGCCCTCCTGGCAGGAAGGTCATGCGCTGACTTTCCATTGACAGTACGGCGGTGGCAATCGACGCTTTCACTGCGTAAAAACACGAGGTGGGCAATGTCCAAGCAGATTCGCGCCCTTGCCAGGGGCCTGGCCGTCGTCAATGCCATCGACCGGGCCAGCGGCCCGGTGAGTCTGGGCGAGCTCCACCACGCCACCGGTATCGATCGGGCCACCATCCTGCGCATCCTGGCCACCCTCGAGCACGAGGGCTGGGTCTACCGGGGGATGGGCGACAAGCGCTATCGCCTGACCTACCGGCTGCATGATCTCGGCGAGCATGTCAGCGTGCACGATGCCATTGCCCAGATCGCCGCTCCGGTCCTCGAGCAGCTCCAGGACGAACTCGTCTGGCCCTCGGACATCGCCATCTACGACGGCAAGGGAATGGCCATCATCGAGACGTCGCGCCGGCGCACGGCGATCGTCCTCAACCGCGAGGTCATCGGTTACCGCCCGAGCATGCTGAAGTCGGCGATGGGCCGCGCCTACCTGGGGTTCTGTGATGAGCGTCGACTCAAGACGATTCTCGAGACGCTCAAGCAGCAGGGTGGGGAAGAGGCCCGGCTGGCCGCGGACGAGGGGTATATCGATGGCTTGCGGCGCCTGGTCCAGCGGCGAGGTTATGCCCAGCGCGATCCCACCCTGTTCCCCCTGCCTTCGCCCAGCGCAGAGGAGTTCTCGGCCATTGCCGTGCCGATCATCGTGATGGGCGATGTGCAGGCCTGCCTGAGCCTGGTCTGGGTGAAATCGGCACACCAGGGGGAGCCGGTGGAGGAGCGTTTCGCCCAGCGCCTCCAGGCGGCGGCCGAGCAGCTGGCGCAGGCCTTTCAGGAACACCAGCTCTATTGAACGGGGCGGCTGCCCGGGCTTATAGAACTTTGGTCGACAGCGACCGCTCTTTCGGGGCTTTCCTTTCACCCTGTAAAAGTCGCCTATGGGCGGGGGGGCGATCGGGCCATACAGTTGCAGCGACAACAATCAATCCTGGCGACGAGCCGGGATGAAGGAGCGCCCCGATGACGACCACGCCCCACCCGCACTGGCTGTTCCGCACCACCCGCTGGCTGAGGCAGGCACTGTTCCTGCTTTTCGCCGTGGCCCTGGTGGCCGGCGCCCTCTACACCGCTCGCTTCGGCATCTACAACGAGACCCTGGCGCGCGTGGGCGGGCTCGGGCTGGGCATCCTGCTGCTGCTGACGCGACCCGGCGTCACGACTCGCCCCGTGAGGCTGCTCGGCGACCTGGTGCTCACCACGATGTTCGTGGCGGCCCTGGTGCGCTATGCCATGATCGCCAACGCCCTGGAGTTCGGTCTCTATTTTCTGGTGCCCATCGACGTGGTACTGGGCATCGGCGCCCTGGTGGTGGTGCTGGAGATGGCGCGGCGGGCGGTGGGGCTGCCGCTGGTAATGGTCTGCCTGGTGGCGATCGCCTATGCGCTGTTCGGCCAGTACTTCGGCGGCATGCTCGGCCACTCCGGGGTCAACCTGGAGAACCTGATACTGACCCTATGGTACAGCTTCGATGGGGTATTCGGTCGTCCCCTGGCGGTGGTGGTGGGCACCATCATCGTCTTCATCATCTTCGGCACCCTGCTCGAGGCGCTGGGCGCCGGCGAGGTGCTGCTCAAGCTGGCGATGCGCGGCCTCGGCTGGCTGCGTGGTGGTACGGCCCATGCGGCGGTACTGGCCAGCGCGCTGTTCGGCTCGGTGTCCGGCAGTGCGGTGGCCAACGTGGTGGGGACCGGCGTCGTCACCATCCCGATGATCAAGCGTACCGGGTTTTCGGGCCGCTTCGCCGGCGCCGTCGAGGCCGCGGCGTCGAGCGGGGGGCAGATCATGCCACCGATCATGGGGGCCGTGGCCTTCATCATGGCCGACCTCACCGGGATTCCTTACCTCTATATCTGCCTGGCGGCGCTGATCCCGGCGCTGCTCTACTACGGCAGCCTGTTCGTCTGCATCTCCGTGGAAGCCAAGCGCCAGGGCATCGCGCGTCCCGATCCCGCCCTGCTGCCGCGCATGGTCGGTCGCGACTGGTGGATGCTCTCCGTGTTCGTCGTGCCGCTGGGCCTGATCATCGGCCTGCTCATCGGGGGCAGCTCACCGGCCATGGCCGGGTTCTGGGCTACCGCCACCGCCCTGGGGCTGGGCCTGTTGCTCAACCGCCGGGCGCGTTCGCTGACGGCGCTGCGCGAGGCCGTGACCGGAGCCGCCGGTGCCAGCGCCAAGATCCTGGTGGCGGTGGCGGCGGTGGGCGTGATCGTCGGGGTGATGAACCTCACCGGGCTGGGGCTGCGTTTCGCCTCGGCGGCCCAGGCGCTGTCGGATGGCTCGCTGTTGATGTCGCTGATCGTGATGGCCATGGCGTGCCTGATGCTGGGCATGGGAATGCCCACCGTGCCGGCCTACCTGATCATCATCCTGGTGATGGGGCCGGCGGTGGAGGCGCTCGGCGTGCCGACCGTCGCGGCGCACATGTTCGTGGTCTACTTCGCCGTGATGTCGGCGATCACCCCGCCGGTGGCGCTGGCGGGCTATGCGGCGGCGTCCATTGCCGATGCCAATCCCATGGGCATCAGCGTTACCGCCGTGCGCCTGGCGCTGATGGGCTTCCTGGTGCCCTTCGCCTTCGTCTACAGCCCGTCCCTGCTGCTGATCACGGACTTCTCGCTCGGCGAGTTCGTCTGGGTGCTGCTGCGGCTCGCTGCCGCCATCTGGATGCTGGCGCTGTTTGCCGGGCGGGGGCCGTTGTGGGCGACGGCCGGCATGGCCGGTGCCATCCTGCTGGTGCTGCCGGGGCTCTACCTGCAGCTCGGCGTGCTGGCCGCGGCCGTCGCGGCGGAGAGCCTCCATCACCTCGCCCGGCACGATATCTCGAAGAAGATGACCTCGCTTTCCCTTTGAACTCCCTGCGGCTCACCGCTGCCGGAGAGCCTCTCCCGACCCGACCCGGAGAACAACAATGACCACAAGCTACGCCACCCTGCATCTCAAGCGCATCATGACCACCGGCTTCCTGTGTACGACGCTGCTGACAGGTGGGGCAGCCACCGCCGCCGAGAACCTGCGCATGTCGACGCTGGGGCCGGGGACCTCGCCCTATATCGTCATGAACACCTTCGCCACCATCGTCAACGATCGGCTCGACGACTACGACATCCAGGTGAACGCCACCGGTGCCGCCACCCGCCACGCCGTGGAAACGGCCCAGGGGCGCTCCCACTTCTTCATGTCCTCGCCGAACCTGTTCCACATGATGGCCACCGAGACCGGCCCCTACAGCGATGCCCAGGGAGTGGGAGCGCTGTCGGAGAACCTGCGCACCGTCTTCAACTTCCCCATGGGCTTCTACCACGTGGTGACATTCGCCGATTCCGGCATCGAGAGCTTCGATGACATCCAGGACAAGAAGGTCTTCCTCGGTCCGCCGGGAGGCGCTGCCTATCAGACCACCCGGCTGTATATCGAAGGCATGACGGGGTTGCAGCACAACGAGGATTACGATGTCGTGGCCCTGGGCTGGGACGCGGCGGCCCAGAGCTTCCAGGACGGACACATCGACGTCTATTTCAACCCGACCCTGCCGCCAAGCCCGGCCATTTCGCAGATTGCCCTGACCAACCGGATCCGGCTGCTCGGCATTCCCGACGATAAACTCGATGATCCGGCCATGGGGCCGGTGCTGGAGCGCCCCGGTTTTCGCCTGGGGACCATTCCGGCCGGTGCCTATGGCGACAACCAGGTGACCGAGGGCGATATCCGTACCGTCGGCGTGACGGTGGGGCTGGTGGCCAACAAGGACGTACCCGAAGAAGCCGTCTACCGCATGACCAAGGCCTTCTGGGAGGGGCTAGACGCACGCTCGGCCCAGATCCCCGTGCTGAGAAACATCACCCTCGACGACGTCTTCGTCGACATCAACACGCCGCTGCACCCGGGCGCCGAGCGCTACTACCGCGAGATCGGGCTGGAGATCCCGGAGGAGGCGCTGGCCTCCGACTGAAGCCGGGCCGATCAGCGGATCACCACCAGCATGCCGACATCCAACCAGCGCTCCAGCATCTGGATTTCCGTGTTGGTGACGGCAATGCAACCCTCGGTCCAGTCGCGAATCTGGTGGAGATTGGCGGGGCGATTGCCGAGGCCGTGGATGCCGATGTGGCCGCCCAGCGGGGTATGGGCCGGAGGGTGGCCGTTTCGGCGCCGGTAGCTGCGGTAATCGTGGTAGTCCTCATCGCTGAGAATGCCGCTCTGCCAGGCCTCGTGAGCGATTTCCGGGGTCGGGTAATCGATCCCGAAGAACAGCCTGAAGCGACTCTGGCGATTGATCCTGTCGATGCGAAAGTCACCGATCGGCGTCTGGCTGCTGCCTTGCAGGCGGATACGGTTGGCTCCGGCCGTACCAAACGCCAGGTAAGGGATCGTCAGGATGCGTTGCTCGCCCTGGAACAGCGCCAGTTCGCGTCGCTTCAGGTCGATGCGTACCCAGACCTCTTCAGGTGCCACCGCAGGGAATTCGATGGCAGCCAACTCGGACCATAGCGAGACCGATCTCTCGGTCGCCGTAGTAACGCTCGCGACCCAGGGTGCATGGCTGTGCAGGCCGGCCTGCGTGCTCGTCGCGATCAGCAGCAGGGTGGCGGTCAGCACCACTGACAGGGACTTGGGCATGGTCGCCCCCCGAGGATGGCCATTGGCTCACCTCGATTGTCACGGATTCTCGGGTGCGACCATCCCGTTTATAGCGCAGGTTTTCGCCGCCAATTTTTCGTTTTGAGGGCACGCCAGCGATAGCGACATCATGCCCTGCTTCAGGCGTGGCGCCGACACAGCGCCACCAGCCGCGCCTTGGACGGCACACCGAGCTTGGCGTAGGCGTGCTTGCGGTAGGCCGACGGCATGGCCTCTGCCTGGCTGGCGGAGGGCCATGGCGAGGTGCCCATGGCCTTCGTCTCCCACGCCGGCAGCGACACCATGGGCCGGCTCGCCCCCCAGCACCGGCTGGGTTGTCTGGTCTAGCCGGGTGGCCTCGACTTCAGTTCGCCAGTGACTCTTTCACCCGCCGTTCGGTGGACTTCCTTGTCAATGAACTAACCGCGAAATAGGTGACGGCCGAGACCAGACAGCCCAGCAGCGGTCCCTGAACCCATCCCATGTCCGTCGCCATCAATATATAGGCACTCGTCGTGAACCCCGAGGCGATAGAGGCGAGAGCCCCGATGCTGTTGCCTTGCCAGAAGGTGGAGCAAAGGGATACCCCGAACAGCGACGCCATCAGGGTGCCGTTGCCGAGGACCCCCAGCCACAGCACCATCACCGGAGGCAGGTAGGCCATGGTGACGAACGCCATGACTCCCACGACCACCACCATCAGCCGATTGAAGCTCATGCGGCTGAAAAAGCCTGACTTCACTCCCAGTGCATGGCGCACGTCATAGGAGATCGCCGTGGAGATGGTATGCATCAGGGAGTTGGCCGTGGACTTCATGGCAAAGAGGATGAATAACGTGATCACGCTGGCCATGGTCGGGCCGAAGGCGCTCTGGATAAAGGTCGGCATGGCCAGATCCGGAGCCTCGAGGTTCGGGAAGTAGGCCCGCGCGTAGAGCCCGGCCAGGGGGGTGAAGTTGAGAAGCAGCCCGAAGATGGCGACCCAGATCCCCACCCTGGCCATGCTGACGTCCTGCTTGATGGCCAGGAAGCGCACCGACATGTAGGGCAGCACCGCGGCCCACATGAAGGCATAGGGCAGCACCAGGAAGGAGGCCAGGGTGCTGTCGCCGTAGGGGGCCCCCGTGGAGGGGTTGGCGAGTTCGGGATCGATGCTGTTCAGGCCCGCGATCAGTTCCCCGGCCCCGACCTGGACGAAGATCACATAGGCGATCGCGCAGGAGGCCCCCACCATCCCCAGGATCATCACCGTGTCGGTCCAGGCCACGGCGCGCAGGCCGCCGAAGATGGTGTAGCCGATCACCAGCAGGGTCACGAACAGCGCCGCCGTATTCGATGAGATACCCAGCCAGCCCGACATCAGCAGACCGATCGCCCGAATCTGTGAAACCAGGAAGACGCTCAGCAGCAGCACGATGATGATGGCGGAAATGGCCCGCAGCCAGCGCCCCGCCATCCCGTCCGAGTGACTGTTGGCGATATACTCCGAGATGGTCCGGCTACCCATCTTGTGCGCCTTTCTCCTCAGGAAGCCGGCAAAGAAAACCGTGGCGACCAGGAAGGCCGGGGTATAGAAGACATTGGAGTAGAGCTCGAAGGAGCCATATTGATAGGCGACGCCCGGTGCCCCCATGAAGACGAAGCCGCTGTACCCCGTCGCGATGATGGTGGCGGCGGCGACGAAGGGCCCCAGCGAGTTGTTGGCAACGAGAAAGCCCGACTCGTCCTTATCCCCCGCGGCACGCATCGACCACCATGACAGCAGGAACATGGCGGCGGCCGAGAGGAGAAGTAGCGTCCAGTTAAGCATTGGGCTTACCTCCCTTCTGGTTCTCTGACTGGCACGAGTCCAGCATTAGGGCCAGTACGGCGATGGCCAGCGTCACGGTGGAGGCCACGAAGAACCCCACGAAAGTCCACGATTCCATAACTCCCTCCCGATCTACTCTTGTCGAAATCAAATGCTCCGGAATTCGAGACACGCCGGCCCCGAAGCCGGTGAAGAGGGCACCGGCCCATGTCCTGGCGGCTTCAGGGCTCGACGAGAGTCGCTACGTTTGGAACGCCGTCAATGGCGCTGCATGCGCCGGCCCGTTCCGGGGCAGGCGGATGCCCTCAACGGGACAGGTAGCCCTCGGCGCGCAGGCCTGCGGTGACCTCGAGGATGCTCTCCTTCAGGGTCTCGGCGACGAAGTCGGCGTCCTCGCGGGTGAGGATCAGGGGCGGCGAGAGGATGTTCATATGCGCGAGCGGGCGCACGATCAGGCCACGCTTCTGGCAGGCGTCGGCGATGCGGTTACCCACCTTGGCCGCCGGATCGATCAGCTCCTTGGTCTCTTTATTCGCCACGTTCTCCAGGCAGATCATGAACTTGCGCCCCCGCACATCGCCTACCAGGTCGAGCTCGCCGAGCTCGCGGATGCGGCTCTCGAAGTAGGCGCCGACATCCTTGACGTGATCGCAGATGTCCTCGCGCTCGAGGATCTCGATGTTCTTCAGCGCCGCGGCGCAGCTCACCGGGTGGCCGGAGTAGGTGAAGCCGTGGGTGAAGATGGCGCCCTCGGCCTGGGGCTTGCTGATCACCGCATAGATACGGTCGGAGAAGATAGTGGCCCCCAGCGGCAGGTAGCCGGAGGTGAGCCCCTTGGCGCAGGTGATGATATCCGGGACGATCTCGAACTCGTCCTCGGAGGCGAACATGTGACCCAGGCGACCGAAGGCGGTGACCACCTCGTCGGAGACATAGAGCACGTCGTACTTGCGGCACACCGCGAGGGTCGCCTTATGGTAGCCCTCGGGCGGCACGATCACCCCGCCGGCGCCCATGATCGGCTCGGCGAAGAAGGCGGCCACGTTGTCCGGGCCGATCTCCAGGATCTTGTCCTCGAGCTCCCGCACCTTCGCGTCACAGAAGGCGTCCAGGCTCTGGCCTTCCGGACGACGATAGGGGTTGGGGCAGGAGATGTGATGCACCAGTTTTTCGTCGATGTCGAAGCCGATGTGGTCGACCTTGACCCCGGTGATCGACATGGCCATGTAGGTGCTGCCGTGGTAGCCGTCGATGCGCGAGATGATCTGCTTCTTGGTGGGCTTGCCGAGCTGGTTGAAGTAGAAGTGGATCAGGCGCACCGCGGTGTCGTTGGCCACCGAGCCCCCGCAGCCGTAGAAGACGTGGTTGAGATCGCCCGGGGCCAGCTCGGCCAGCTTGGCGGCGAGTCTGGCCGCCGGCGGCGTGGTGTGGTGGCCGAAGGTGGAGAAGTAGGGAATGGCGCAGATCTGCTCCGCCACCGCCGCGGCGATCTCCTTGCGGCCATAGCCGATATTGACGCACCACAGGCCACCGATGCCGTCCAGGTAGCGCCTGCCGTCGGCGTCCTGGATGGAGACCCCGTCGGCGGCGGTGAAGACCATGGAACCGGTCTCCTTGAAGGTGGAGAAGTCGGTCCAGGGGTGCATGAAGTGATCGCGATCGGCTTCCCAGATCCGCTGCTTCTCGTCGCTGGCGGTCGTGGTGACGGTTTGGTTGAGGCTGTTCATGACGGCACTCCTGTTCGAGTCGGGGGCTTGCTGTTGTTAGCAGGCGTCGGGCCAGGCACCCGACACCGGGTATCAGTCGTTCTGGGTGGATGCCTCGACCCCCAGCGCCTCCAGGGGCTCGGGGCGAAACAGCGGCTTCTTCATCACGCCCTTGATCCACACCACGGCCACCAGGCTGACGATGCCCAGCACCACGCCGGCGCTGGTGAAGATCCAGGTGGTCAGCTCCGGGGCCGGCGAGGCGTAGACGATGGCGTAGACCATGCCGACGATGCCGATCAGCTGGGGCAGCGGGTAGAAGGGGGTGCGATAGGGACGCTCGGCGTCTGGATAACGGCGACGCAGGGCGATCACGTTGACGTGGGCGATGATGTAGGCGAGCAACCAGGCGATGGCGGCGGCCACCAGCAGCAGCCCCACGGTGCCCGGCTCATTGCCCCAGATCAGCAGCGGCAGGCCGGTGACGCCGGCGATGAACAGCACCGCCACCCAGGGCACCCGGCTGGTCGGCGTCAGGCGACCGAGGAGCGGGAACACCTGCCCCTGCTCGGCCATGCCCTGGAGCATGCGCGGCACCGAGGCCAGCGAGGTGTTGAGGGTGCTGCAGGTGGCGGTGACCGCCGCCACCGCCAGCAGGAAGGTGCCGGAGCCGCCGAAGGCCGCGGTGGCATACTCCAGGTGGGGCAGCTCGGCGTTCATCAGGGTCTCGCGGGGAATGTAGAAGAGCGCACCCAGGCAATAGAGCAGGAAGACGCCGAAGATCATGGTCAGGCCGACGAACATGGCGCGGGGAATGTTGCGCGCCGGGTTGCGGCACTCCCCCACCAGCGGGCAGACGAACTCCACCCCCACATAGCCCCAGATGGCCAGGGCGATCAGGGTCAGGGCACCGTCGCCCAGGTTGAACTCGCCGAAGAGCTGCCCAGCGGCGATCTCGTGAGGCGCGAAGCCGCCGCTCAGGGCGCTGACGCCGAGCAGGGTCAGGGCCACCACCATCACGAAGGCCAGCAGGTTCTGCAGCTTGGCGAAGACATCGATGCCGAGCAGGTTGAGCGCGGTGAACACGCCGAGGATGCCGAAGGCGATCCAGAGGCTGCCGCCCAGGCCGGGATAGAGCACCCCCAGCAGGTAGTCGACCAGCAAGAGCTCCGCGGAGAGCGCGAACATGGCCACCACCACATAGCCGGAGAAGACCGAGAGGATGGCCGGGAAGTGGCCCAGCGCGACCTCGGTATAGGCACTCAGGCTGCCCGCCCGGGGCACCATCAGCGCCAGTTCCGAGAAGGACGCGGCGTAGCAGAGTGCCAGCACCCAGGCGATGGTCAGTGGCACGATGAAGGCGGCGCCGGCGATGCCGACCCCCTGGAGCATGATCACCATCACGCCCTGGGAGACGACCAGGCCGACCGCCACTGCCAGCAGTGATTTGAAGCCCAGGACACCACGGGGGGTGTCGCTGGTGGTTGCCACGGCAGGGGCGCCGGCAACCGGGGGCTGTGTCTGTTGCATTGTCGTCACCTTCGTTGTTGTTGTGCTGTCGTCGACACTCGCCGCCGGGGTCGGGCGACGAGCGGGGAACTTCGCTCAGAGGCGAATCCAGGTGGTCTTGAGTTGCGTGAACTTGTCCAGGGCGTGCAGCGACAGGTCGCGGCCAAAGCCGGACTGCTTGTAGCCGCCGAAGGGGGTGGTGAAGTCGATGGCATCGACGGTGTTGACCGAGACGGTGCCGGCCTGCAGGCGGCGCGACACCCGGTGCGCCCGGGACAGGTCACGGGTCCATACCGAGGCGGCCAGGCCGTAGATGGAGTCGTTGGCGATGGTCACCGCCTCGTCCTCGTCGGCGAACTCGATCAGCACCGCCACCGGGCCGAAGATCTCCTCCCGGGCGATGGTCATCCGGGGCGTGACGCCCTCGAAGAGGGTCGGAATGACGAAGGCGCCCTCGGCATCCGCCGCCGGGGCCTCGCCCAGGGCCAACCTGGCGCCCTCTTCCACGCCCAGTTGGATAAAGCCGCGCACCCGCTTGGCATGATCGTTGTCGATCAGCGATCCGACCCGGGTCTCGGGATCCAGGGGATCACCCACCTTGAGCCTGGCGGCCTCCTCGACGAAGCGGGCCACGAAGGCCTCCTTGATGTCGCGCTGCACCAGGATCCGCGAGTTGGCGGAGCACACCTCGCCCTGGTTGAAGTAGATGCCCTGCACCGCGGCGGCGGCGGCGGCATCCAGGTCGCAGTCGGCGAAGATCAGGTTGGGGCTCTTGCCGCCACACTCCAGCCATACCTGCTTCATGTTGGAGGCAGCGGCGTACTCAAGGAAGCGCTTGCCGGTCGCGGTGGAGCCGGTGAAGGCGAGGCAGTCCACGTCCGGGTGCAGCCCGAGCGCCTGACCGGTGACGTGGCCATGGCCGGGCAGCACATTGAAGACGCCGTCGGGCAGCCCCGCCTCCTTGGCCAGCTCCGCCAGGCGCAGGGCGGTGAGCGGCGACTGCTCCGCCGGTTTGAGGATCACGCTGTTGCCGGCGGCGAGTGCCGGGGCCAGCTTCCAGGCGGTGATATCGAGGGGGAAGTTCCAGGGGATCACCGCCGCCACCACGCCGACGGGTTCCCGGGTGATGGTGGCCAGGTTGTCGCCATCGGTGGGCGCCACCTCGCCATAGAGCTTGTCGGTGGCCTCGGCGTACCAGGCGAAGCAGCCGGCGGCACCGGGGATATCGATGCCGTGGGCATCGCTGATCGGCTTGCCGGTGTCCAGGGTCTCGAGCAGCGCCAGCTCGTCCCGATGCTCCATCATCAAGGCCGCCAGGCGCTGCAGCACCGCCTTGCGATGGGCCGGTGCGGCCCGGGACCAGGTGCCCGCCGCGAAGCTCGCGCGCGCCGCGGCCACGGCCCGATCCACGTCCGCGGCGGTGCAGGCCGCCACCTCGCCCAGCGCCTCGCCGGTAGCCGGGTTCCAGGTAGTCAGGGTACCGCCATCGGCGCCCTCGACACGCTGCCCATCGATGAAGGCGCCACCGGGCAGGCTCAGCCGAGTGCGCAGGTCACGCCAGTAGGAAAGATCGTGTGCCGCCATGGGAAGCACTCCAGTCGTCGGGGGTTGTAGTTATGGGCCTCGAGAGGCATGAATCACGCTTGGTGAGTTCACGATAGTCCTGGGGGTTGATTAGCTAAAATATTATTATGCTAAGCCTTGGCTCAGTTTTTCTTATGCAAAAAGGAACTCAACCCGCCGGCTGCGCGGTTCATTGATAAAGGGGAAATCGTGGGCAGCGACGCCGGGCCCCGCTGGCCCAGCTCGCAGGGCGGCAAGGCCAACAGGGCGCGCCGGTGGCGTCAATCCGCGTCCTGGAGTCCGATCAACGGCTCGGGTGCCTGGACGAGATAGGGCGCCAGCAGCTCCAGGGTCGGCGTCAGCGTTTCGACGTTGCAGACCAGCCGGTGCATGGCCTCGGCGGCGGGGCTCAGGCGCAGCCCGCGCAGACAGGCGATGCCCATGGAGAGCGGCGGCGCCTCGTCGTCGAGGGTCAGCGCCTTGAGCCGCCCGCCATCGAAGGCGTCGAGGGTGGTCAAGGGCGTATTGAACAGCGAGAAGCCGAAGCCGTTGGCCACCAGACCGCGAATCATGTCCATGGACTTGGCGCGGTGAGCCACGGTGGGCGAGAGGCCCAGAAGGGAGAAGATCGACAGGAAGTACTCGCGGCTCAGCGGCCAGTCGAGCATCACCATGGGATACTTCACCAGCTCGGCGAGGCGCACGCTGTCGCGACTGGCCAGGGGGTGAGCGACGCTGACCACCGCATAGGGGGGAAAGCGGTAGAGGGGCGTGAAGTCGATGCTCTCGGGGACCTGGAGGTCGTAGGTGAAGGCCAGCTCGTAGTCCCCCTTGCCCAGCCCGGCGACGATATCCGCCTGGTTCATCTCGTCGCACTGCAGGCTCACCGCCGGGTAGCGATCGGCGTAGCGGCGCAGCAGTTGGGGCAGGAACACCGGAGCGAAGGTGGGAAAGGCCACCAGGCGCAGCTCGCCGCCGATCTCCTCGCCCAGGGAAACGGCGAAGCGCTCCAGCCCCTCGGCGTCACGTAGCAGCTGCTTGGCGCGCACCAGCAGTTGCTTGCCGGCCGGCGTCAGGGAGAGCCCCTGGGCATGGTGGCGCACGAAGAGCTGCAGGCCGGTGGTCTCCTCGATCTGCTGGATGGCCGCCGAGATGGAGGGCTGGGAGACATGCAGCTGCCTGGCCGCCTGGGTGACGCTGGAGAGGTCGCCGGCGACGACGAAGTAGCGCAGCTGCTTGAGGGTAAAGTGACGCATCGACGGATATCCGGACTCGGGGCTCGAAGCGGCGGCGCCGCCTCTGCCGAGCATACCAAGGCTGGCCCAGTGACGTTAGCATCGCCAACTGTTCCGGCTCGGCTAGTCGGAGCCCAAGGAGACGCAGGCGCGATCCAGGCGCGCCACCGCCTCGGGGTCGGCCAAGGCCTCGGTCAGCCGCGCCAGGAAGGCCTCGCAGCGGCCCAGCTGCTCCCGGGTCACGTACTCGTCGGGCTGATGCCCCTGGGCCATGCTGCCGGGGCCGCAGACCAGCGTGGGAATACCCAATTCCTGCTGGAAGAGCCCCGCCTCGGTACCGAAGCCGATGCGCTCGCGGCCCGGGCCGGCCAGCAGCGCCAGGATTACCTCCACCAGCTCGCCCTGCTCCGCCATGGCCAGGCCCGGGTAGTCGCCGAGCCACGTCAAGGTGACGCCCGCCTCGGGATGGCGCGCCCTGAGCTCGGCATCCAGGCGTGCCACCTCGGCCTCGAGCGGCGCCAGCAGGCGATCCGGGTCCTCGTCCGGCACGTTACGCACTTCGAAGTCGAAACGGCACTGGGCCGGCACGATATTGAGCGCCGAGCCCCCCTCGATGGTGCCCAACTGCAGGGTGGTCCAGGGGATGGCGAAGCGGGTATCGAAGGGCCCGACCTCGGCCTTGGCGGCGGCGGTGTCGGCGAACCACTGGATCAGCGGCGCCGCCTGCTGGATGGCATTGATGCCCTCCGGGGCCATGCCGGAGTGGCAGGCCTTGCCCTTCACCTCGATGCGGCCGGCCAGCTTGCCCTTGTGGGCGGTGGCCAGTCGCATCGAGGTGGGCTCGCCCACCACACAGGCGGCAGGGCGCACCCGGAAGCGCTGCATGGCCGCCAGCAGGCTGCGCACTCCCACGCAGCCCACTTCCTCGTCGTGGGAAAAGGCCAGATGGATCGGCGCGGTCAGCTCGGCGCGAGCCATGGCCGGTACCGCCGCCAGCACCGCCGCCAGGAAGCCCTTCATGTCCGCGGTGCCGCGACCATGGAGGCGCTGCCCCCTGGCGGTCAGGCAGTAGGGGTCGCTGCTCCAGGCCTGGCCGGTCACCGGCACGGTGTCGGTGTGGCCGGACAGCATCACCCCGGGGCGGTCGCGGGGCCCGATGGTGGCGTAGAGGTTGGCCTTCTCGCCGCAGGCCGAAGGGATCAGGGTCGCCTCGATGCCCTGCTCGGCGAGCCTGTCCCGCACGAAGAGGATCAGCGGCAGGTTGCTGCGCTCGCTGGTGGTATCGAAGGCGATCAGTCGCTTGAGCAACGCGACACACGCCGTCGAGGCGTCGCTCATCGGTCGTCTCCCGGCACCCCATAGCCCGGTGCCTGGTTGGGATCGATGGCGCGGCAGACATAGGCGTCGCGCTGGGGGCGGTAGGCCTGCCACACCATGCGCAGCTCTTGAATGGGAGCGATATGCCAGTCCACCCGCAGGTCCACCACCGGCCAACTGGCCCGGTCGGTCACCTTGAGCCCCGCCGAATACACCGGGCCCATTTCACCCCCGGCGGCCAGCCCCGCCTCCAGCGCCGCCAGCAGCCGCTCGGCGAGCTCCCCCTCGTGGCGCTCGAAGGTCTCCACCAGGGCGTCGATCACCGCGGTGTCGGCGAGCATGTTGCCACCGGCCACGCAGTCGCGGCCACGGCGAGTGGCATGGACCCCCAGGGTCTCGGTGCCGCTGTGCACGGCGCTGCGCCCCTTGGCGTCGAGCACTTGAAGCTGGCGCCATTCGGGGAAGCGCTCCTCCGCCACCAGCCGCGCCAGCACCGACTCGGCATCCAGGCCCTGGGCCAGCAGCTCGGTGCCGCGCTGGCCCAGCACCGGGTTGGTGACGTTCTGGGTCAATACCACCCCCACGCCGGGGGCGATAAAGGGGCAGCGGCTGGCCACGCAGATGCTCGAGGAGCTGATGGCGGTGCCGAATTGGCCGGTCTCGCGGCACAAGCCGGCGATGGAAAAGGTCATGCGGCTCCCTCCTCTGAGTCGGGAATCACGGCGATCACATCGATCTCCATCAGCCACTCCGGCTGGGCCAGCCCCGCCACCACCAGGCCGGTGGAGATGGGGAAGACGCCCTCGAGCCACTGACCCACCACCCGGTAGACCGGCTCGCGGAAGCGCGGGTCGGTGATATAGGTGGTGGTCTTGACGATATGACTGAGGTCGCTGCCGGCTTCCTCGAGTAGCTGCTTGACGTTCTTCATCGCCTGGTTGGCCTGGGCGGCGGGGTCGCCCAGGCCGACCAGGCGCCCCTCGAAGTCGGTGCCCACCTGGCCACGCACATAGACGGTATTGCCGGCCCGCACCGCTTGGCAGAGGTCGTTGTCCAGGCTCTGGTTGGGATAGGTGGCCTTGGTATTGAACATGCGAATTCGGGTATGCGTCGGCATCGACGGCTCCTTGGTCCTGCTGAGGCAATAAAGGAGGGAGGCGGAGCGCCTCCCCGCTGGCTTACTCGACGGTCACTGCTCGGCGCGGCGAGGCATCATCCTCGACCCGGCGCTGGGCCTCGGCGTGGTAGGCCAGGTACTTGCGCTGGGTGGCGATGTGATCGGCGATATGCCTGGCGTCGTGCCATACCCCCCAGATAAAGCTGGAACCACGCCGGGACAGCCACGGCAGGCCGACGAAGTAGACGCCGGGCTCGCTGGACACCCCACGCTGATGCCGGGGCCTGCCGTTGTCGTCGAAGGCGTCGACCTTCAACCAGCGATAGTCCACCGAGAAGCCGGTGGCCCAGACGATAGCGGTAATGCCGGCCTCGGCCAGGTCGAGCTCGAGGATCGGATCGCTGACGCACTGGGGGTCCGGAGGGATGGCGCGGGCCCCCGGCTCTTCCGGCAAATTGATGCCGTTACGCAGGATATAGTCGTCGGCGGCATCCAGTTTCGACAGGTAGTTCTCGTCACCGGCGGCCAGGTTGTCGGCCAGGTCGGATTCGAAGGTGACCTTGCCGTCGGCGAAGGCCCGGGTCCGGCCAACCAGGGTCATGCCACCATGGGCCAGTTCGCGAAAGTCGATGGTCTTGCCACCATCGGCACCGCTGACGGCAATGGTGACGTGCTCGGTACCGGGCCTCATCATCTCGGCGTCCCACTCGCCGAGCACCCCCAGCCACCAGCAGAAGTCGCGCCCCCGGTAGGCCCGGGGCGGACGATCGTGGGGCCCCACCGAGAGGTAGACCCGCTTGCCGGCGCGCTGCAGCTCCTCGGCGATCTGCACCCCGGAGGAACCGGCGCCCACCACCAGCACAGCCCCTTCCGGCAACTGCTCGGGATTGCGATACTCGGCGGAGTGAATCTGCGTGAAGGCCTCGTCGTCGGGGGCGATGGGCGGAATCACCGGTGTCTGGAAGGGACCGGTGGCGGCCACCACCCGATTGGCCTCGATGACCCCACCGGAGGTCTCGACGGTGAAGCCCGGCCGGCCGGTGTTGCGCTCCACCGACATCACTTCCACCCCGGTGCGGATGGGGGCATTGATCTTGCGGGCATAGGCTTCGAAATAGGCCGCCACCCGCTCCTTCGAGGCGAAGGCATCCGGATCCAGGTCGTCGAATTCCAGCCCCGGGAAGCGGTCGTGCCAGGCCGGACCATTGGCCACCAGGGAGTCCCAGCGACGGGTGCGCCAGGCCTCGGCGATACGGTGGCGCTCCAGCACCAGGTGGGGCACGCCCTGATTACTCAGGTGTTCGCTCATGGCCACGCCGGCCTGGCCGGCGCCAACCACCAGCGTATCGATGCTTTCGACTGTCATGGGCGGTGTCTCCTTCGGTGATGTTGTTATTCCCACACCTTAGGCGCGCCCAATGATTAGTTAAAATATAGTTATTATTGTCTTTGGATCAGAAAAACAGATTCTCAACCCGCGGCAGGGCGGGCCACTCGGAACACGATGGCCCGTCACTGGCGCCGACACAGCGCCACCAGCCGCGCCTTGGACGGTACCCCCAGCTTGGCGTAGGCGCGCTTGCGGTAGGTTTCCGCCGTCGACACGGCGATATCGAGCTCGGCGGCGGCGGTCTTGAGGGTGTGGCCGCGCAGCAGGAAGAGGCAGAGCTGGCGCTCGCGCTCCGAGAGCGGGGCGAGCACGGCGGCCTCCTCGGCGCTGGGCTGCTGGGAGGCGGGGCGGGCGGTCGCGTAGTGGCGGCGTATCAGGCTGGCGAGCAGCGGTGCCATGGCGTCCAGGCCGGCCAGGTCGGCCGTCGAGAAGGCGCCGGTATCGCGGCCGCGATAGAGATTGAGGGTATAGGCGACCTCGGCCTCGCGGACGGTCAGGGCAACCTTGTCCACCAGGTCGGGGAAGGCGAACAGGTGGCCGCGGTAGGCCGGTGGCATCTCCTCGGCCTGCATCGGGGCGAGCCCCACTCGGGGGGCATCGTCGCTGGCCTGGCGCAGCCCCCGGTAGTTGGGATCCTGGCGGAACAGGCCATCGGTATAGAGCCGCGCCAGGCGTCCGGCCATGCGCGGCTGGCGCTCGTTGGCGGCCAGCAGGCAGTCTACCCCGTCCTCGTCGTCGTAGGCGAAGATCATGCACTGCTCGATGCGCGCCGTGTCACGCAGCAGCGCCAGCAGGTGGGTCTCGAAGGCCGGATCGCCCAAGGCCTCGATGCAGGCGGCCACGGAGGACATCAGGGAGGGCCAGTCCGACGGGGGGCGAGGGGCGGTCATGCGGTCTCTCCTGGGCAGTGCTGCCGTCACTTGTCCCGGCTTTTACGGGACAGGCATGGGGCTCGCGGCGGGATATGCTGAGTGATAGCTGATCCGACAACCATAACAGGAGCCCGCCCCATGCGACCCGCCGGACGCGCCGAGACCGACTCGCTCTATTTCGATTATCCACACTTCCCGTTCGTTCGCCCCCCGGAGCTCAACGGCCAGACCCTACGCCACCGCGTGGCCATCGTCGGCGCCGGCCCGGTGGGCGTGACCGCCGCCCTGGAGCTGGCCCGCCACGGCATCGAATCGGTGGTGCTCGACGACAAGGCCACCGTCAACGACGGCTCCCGGGCGATCTGCATCTCCCGCCACAGCCTCGAGATCCTCCAGCAGCTCGGCGTCGACGAACGCTTCACGGAGAAGGGGCTGGGCTGGACCCGGGGCCGCACCTATTTCCGCGACCGCAAGATCTATCGCTTCGAGATGCCGCATTCCGACCAGGAGCGCTTCTACCCGATGGTCAACCTGCAGCAGCAGTACATCGAGCAGTTCCTGATCGACAAGGCCGAGGAGAGCGACCTCGTCGAGCTGCGCTGGCAGAGCGCGGTGACCGGTGTCAGCCAGGACGACCGGGGCGTGACCCTGGAGGTGACCACGCCGGAGGGCGACTACCGGCTCGAGGCCGACTACCTGCTGGCCGCCGACGGGGCGCGCAGCGTGGTGCGCAAGGCCTTCGGCCTGTCACTGCACGGCGAGGCCTACGAGGGACGCTACGTGATCGCCGACGTGCGAATGCAATCGGACTTCCCCACCGAGCGCCGCGCCTTCTTCCACTCCTCGGCGCTGCCCGACTCCACCCTTCTGGTGCACAAGCAACCCGACGACATCTGGCGCATCGACTACCAGCTCGGCCCCGACGAGGATCCCGAGCAGGCGGTGGAGGAGGCCAACATCCGCGAGCGGGTCGCCACCATCATCGCGATGCTCGGCGAAGAGGGCGACTGGGAGCTGGAGTGGTGGAGCCTCTACAAGGCCCACACCCTGGCGCTCGACGACTATCGCCATGGCCGGGTGCTGTTCATCGGTGACAGCGCCCACCTGGTGCCGATCTTCGGCGTTCGCGGGCTCAACAACGGCCTGGCCGATGCGGTCAACGCCGGCTGGAAGCTGGCCCGGGTGCTCCACGGGCAGGCCCCGGACCGGCTGCTCGACAGCTACACACCGGAGCGCCGTGGCGCCACCCTGGACGTGTTCGCCAATGCTGGCAGGAGCACCCGCTTCATGACGCCGCCGAGTCGCGGTTACCGGCTGATGCGCGACGCCGCCCTGTCGCTGGCCGTGCACCACGACTACGCCAGCTCCTTCGCCGACCCGCGCCAGGTCACCCCCTATACCTATGCCGAGAGCCCCCTGACCCTGGCCGACAGCGACACCTTCGCTGCCGGCCCCGTGCCCGGTGCACCGCTGATCAACCGCCGGCTGGGCGAAGACGACTTCCTGCTCGACCACCTGGGCACGGGCTTCACCCTGTTGCTGTTCAGCGCGGACGGCCGCCTGCCGGACGACCTGGACGAGCGCCTGATGGACCTGCGGGCCCGCGATCCCGAGTTCACGGTCGTGACCATCAGCCGCCAGGCGGCTGAGGAGGGCCCGGGCCCCATCCTGCCGGACCCCGACGGCGATCACTTCGCCGCCTATGGGGCCACGAACGGTACGGCCTATCTGGTGCGCCCGGACCGCCATGTGGCGGCGCGCTGGACGACCCTCGACCCCGCCGCCCTCGAGGCGGCCCTGGTGACCGCCCTGGGAGGAGAATGATCATGACCACACCGACACTGCCCTTCGCCGACCTGGAGAGGGTCTACGAGCATCTGGCCACCACCCTGGATGCCCTGCCCGAGGCGCAGGAGCGCCTGTTCCTCGCCCAGCTGGCGCTGGCCCTGGCGCATCGGGTGCCCGATGTCGCTCACGTGATGGCCGCCATCGAGGAGGCGCGGCGCGGCACCGAGACCGCCACCAGCTGACGCCCGGCACGTCGCGCCGCTGGCCGGGGCCTCGCGGGCACCCGCCCGGGCGAGTGTTCGCTTCGCCTGCGTCCGGCATGATATCGGTCAAGGCGGAGGTGGAACGGGAGGGCGATACTGAGGAATGAATCGGCAGAGGAGAGCGCTGATGACCTCCCCCGTGCACCCCATCGACCCCACGTCCCCGTCCGCCGGCAAGGAGCGCATCAGCGACTACCTCGAGGGCCAGCGTGCCCTGCTCGAGCTCAAGTGCTGTGCCCCGAGAGCGCTGAGTGTGCTGATCCATGACCTGTCACGGCCGATGAGCCGCTCCCTGGAGCAGGCGCTGGCGCGCAGCCTGGCCGCCGGCGAGATCCCGGGCTTTCGGCCTACCGATACCCTGATGCCGCCGATGATGGAGCGCTTCGGGCTCCCCCCGGCGGCCCTCGCCAAGGACCCGGCCATCCACGCCCTGCGCACCACCTGCAATACCTGTGCGAGGGTGGGAACCTGCTGGCTGGCCCTGCGTCACGGGGCGTCGCGGGAGGAGTGCCGCGGTTTCTGCCCCAATGCCGAGGCCTTCGAGCGCCGGTCGCCCCCCGCCGTGAGCGACGAGTCCGGGTAGGCCCGTGCCGGCATGCATGGGCGCTAATGCACGATTGCGGTTAGACTGGCACTCCCATGTCCAGGCCAAGGCGTCGCCGTGTTGACCCTGCTTGCCGAGCGTGTCGCCCGACACCTCGAAGACTCGCCCCGTACCCCCAAGTACCTGTGTCTGCGCGATGCCCTGATCGAGCTGATCGTCGAGGGTGAATTGGCCGAGGGCACCCGCCTGCCCACCGAGCAGGAGCTGGCCGCGGCCCTGCCGCTGAGCCTGGGCACCGTGCAGAAGGCGCTGCGCGACCTGGTCGAGAGCGGTGAGTTGTATCGCCGGAGGCGGCTCGGCACCTTCGTCGCCGACGGCAACCATCGTCGCGAGATCGCCACCCCCGCCTTTGGCTTCCTGCGTCCGGATGGCACCCGTGTCCGGATGGTCTTCATCCGCCTGATCAAGCGCGAAATGTTGCAGCGCCGAGGGGCCTGGATCGAGGTGCTCGGCGAGTGCACGGCGGGCCATGTGCACCTGGTGCGCCAGGATCGTATCGATGGCGCCTTCGACTGCTACACCGAGATCTACCTGCGCGCCGACGTGGCCAGCGAACTGCTCGACCTGCCCGCCGAGGCCCTGGAGCACGAGAGCGTGCTGCCGCTGCTGCAGGCCCAGGGCCATGAGGTCAGCACGGCGGAGAACCGGATCAGCCTGGGACGCCTGCCCAGGGCCGCGGTCCGGGCCATCGTGCCAGACCTCGCCGAGGCCCCGCCACCGGGCATTCGCCTGGAGACCCGCTATCTGGATGCCGAGGCCGGGGTGCTGGCCTGGCAGATCATGTACATCCCGCCCAGCGACTACCGGCTCACCCTGATCACCGAGCCGCGCTGATCCCCTCCGATCATCGCCATGCCTCCCTGACCCTGCCTTGCCCTGCCGGTGGCGTACCTCGGCCGGAACCTCCGAGCACCGTCGCGATCAATACTATATAGTATTGACAGGCGAGACGGCTTGGCTATACTCGCCATAGGATCAAATAATAAATCATGTTTCAAATATGATTCGATTCATGGATGACCCCCATACCCCGTGATGAGGACCGCCCCTATGAGTTGGACCACCGTCTGCAAGACCGACCAGGTACAGGAAGACTTCCCCTACTCCGCCAAGCTGGGCGACAAGGAGATCGGCGTCTATGTGCTGGACGGCGAGTACTACGCCCTCGAGGACGTCTGCCCCCACGCCTACGCGTTGCTCTCCCAGGGGTTCGTCGAGGACGGCCAGGTGGAGTGCCCGCTCCACGAGGCGACGTTCGACATCAGGACCGGCAAGTGCCTGCGCGAACCCGCCGACCGCGACCTGCACGTCTACCCGGTGCGCATCATCGACAACGCTATCCAGCTGAACGTCACCGAGGAGGCCTGAGCACCATGTCCGCATCCGATTTCCCCATTGATCACAATCCCGAGCTCAAGACCTGGGCTCGCATCATCCCCTCCTCCGAGCCGGGTCAGGGCCATATCGAGCGCCCCGGCGGCTTCGACAACCGGGTCTGGCAGAACCGTCAGCGGGCACCGGAGCCCTTCGAGCTCGACCTGGTGGCGGCCCTGGAGGCGGTCTTCGCGGAGGGTGCCACCGCGCTCGACGAGGTGGTGGCCGGGCTCAACGCCCGCCACAGCCAGGATCGCCAGGGCCAGCCCTGGAGCGAAGCCTCCTTCCTGCAAGAGATGGCGGTGCTGGGCCAGTAAGGCCCGGGTCATGCAACGAACAACGACGAGGTCGAGAGAGATGACGACAGCAGCTTTCGAGGACGGCACCGTTCAGGACTACCTGGACACCGGCCTGCGCTCCCTCTGGTACCCGGTGGTGGCCAGCTGGGAGGTGGGCAGCAACCCCCTGGGCATCACCCGGCTGGGCGAGAACCTGGCCCTGTGGCGCGACCATGACGGCGTGGTACACGCCATCGAGGACCGCTGCCCTCACCGTGGCGCGCGCCTCTCCAAGGGCTGGAACCTGGGCAACCGCCTGGCCTGCTGGTACCACGGCGTCGAGGTCGACGGCCAGGGCACGGTGTGCGATGTGCCGGCGATCGGCAACAGCCCGCTGGTGGGCACCGCCTGCGTGCGCCACTACCCGGTGCAGGAGGCCCGCGGCGCCATCTTCGTCTTCTTCGGCACCACCGCCGACGAGGAGCCGCCGGCCCTGGAGCTGCCCGAGCAGCTCACCGACGAGGCCAGCTACGGCCACTTCCTGTGCACCGCCACCTGGAAGTGCAACTACCAGTATGCGGTGGACAACGTCATGGACCCCATGCACGGCACCTACCTGCATGCGGACTCCCACTCCATGGCCGAGGGCGACCGCCAGGCCGAGATGGTGCTGGAGCCCACCGAGACCGGTTTCATCTTCAAGAAGACCGGCCAGACCGGGGTCAACTTCGACTGGGTCGAGTACGGCGCGAGCGGCGCCCTCTGGCTGCGCCTGTCGATCCCCTATCAGCAGCGCTTCGGTCCCGGCGGCCCCTTCTGGATCGTCGGCATGGCGGTGCCCGAGGACAAGGACCACTGCCGGGTGTTCTTCTGGCGGGTGCGCAGGGTGGAGGGCTGGCAGCGCCAGGTGTGGCGCTTCTTCTACCGCACCAAGCTCGAGGGGCTGCACTGGGACGTGCTGGAGCAGGACCGGATCATTCTCGAGAACCTGGCCCCGGATGCCCGTCACCACGAGAACCTCTACCAGCACGACGTGGGCCTGTCGCGGCTGCGCCGGGTGATGCTGAAGATGGCCAAGGCGCAGCTCGCCAAGCGCCAGGAGGCGGCCTGAGATGGCCGGCATCGGGCTGGCCGGCAAGCGGCTGATGATCACCGGCGCGGCCCGTGGCCTGGGGCGCAGCATCGCCGAGGCCGCCGCCGCCGAGGGGGCGCGGCTGGTGATCAGTGACATCCTCGAGGCCGAGCTGGAGCAGGCCGCCGCGGCGCTGCGCGAGCGCGGTGCCGAGGTGGAGGCGCTGGTCATCGACCAGGCCGATGCCGCCTCCATCGAGGCGGGCCTGGCCCGGGTCGCCGCGGGCGGCCCCCTGGATGGCCTGGTCAACAATGCCGCCATCGCCACCAATGTCGGCGGCAAGCCCCTCGAGGAGTACGACCCCGCGCTCTGGGACCGGGTGATGGCGGTCAATGTGCGCGGAGTCTGGCAGATGACCCGTGCCGCCCTGCCGCTGCTCGCCCGCGCCGAGCGTGGCAAGGTGGTCAACGTGGCCTCCGACACCGCCCTGTGGGGCGCCCCCCGGCTGATGGCCTATGTGGCCAGCAAGGGCGCGGTGATCGCCATGACCCGCGCCATGGCCCGGGAACTCGGCGAGCGGGGCATCTGCATCAATGCCATCGCCCCGGGGCTGACCCACTGCGAGGCCACCGAGTACGTGCCCGAGGAGCGCTACGCCCACTATGCGGCGGGGCGCGCCCTCAAGGAGGAGCAGCATCCCGAGGACATCGACGGTACCGTGCTTTACCTGCTCTCGGACTGGTCGAACTTCGTCACCGGCCAGCTGATCCCCATCAACGGCGGTTTCGTCTTCAACTAGGGGGAATGACCATGTCGCATGAGGAGATTTCCCGGATCGTGGTGATCGGCGGCGGCCAGGCCGGCGGTTATGCCTGCAAGGCATTGCGCAGCGAAGGCTATACCGGCCGTCTCACCGTGGTGGCCGACGAGCCCCACGACTTCTACGAGCGACCGCCGCTCTCCAAGGGGGTGGTCACCGAGGGCGAGCCGCTGCCGCGGCTCTTCCCCGAGGCCAGCCTCGCCGCCCTGGCGCTCGACTGGCAACGGCCCAAGCGGGCCACCGCCATCGACCGCCAGGCCCGGGAGGTGGTGCTGGACGATGGCGAGCGGTTGCCCTACGACCGCCTGCTGATCGCCACCGGCAGCCGGCCGCGGCTGCCGGTGGCCGCCTGGGGCGAGATCCCCGCGGTCATGACCCTGCGCTCCTGGGAGGACGCCCAGCGGCTCAAGGCGAGCCTCGGCGAGAGCCGTCGGCTGGGGGTGATCGGCGGCGGCTGGATCGGCCTGGAGGTGGCCTCCAGTGCCCGCAAGCTGGGCCTCGAGGTGGAGGTCTTCGAGCGCCAGTCGCGACTCTGCGAGCGCAGCGTCGGCGCCGAGGTCTCGGGAGCCCTGGCCGAGCTGCACCGGGCCCGGGATGTGGCCCTGCACCTAAGCCGCGAGCGGATCGCGCTCGACGAGCAGGAAGACGGTCGGGTGGTGATCTCGGCCGACGGCGTGGCCGCCGAACCCTTCGACCTGGTGGTGGTGGGCACCGGGGTCGAGTTCAACCTGGAGCTGGCCCGGGCGGTGGGGCTGGCCATCGAGCAGGGCATCGTGGTGGACAGTGGCGGGCGCACCTCCGACCCGCACATCTTCGCCGCCGGCGACGTGGCCCAGCACCCCCAACTGGGGCTCTGCCTGCAGTCCTGGGCCTATGCCCAGAACCAGGCGCGGGTGGTGGCCGAGGCGATGCTGGGCCAGGACGCCCACTACGACGAGCCGGCCTGGCTGTGGTCCGATCAGCACGGGGTGAACATCCAGATCCTCGGCGTGCCGCATCCCGGGATGCGCTGCGTGGTGCGTCAGGAACCCCAGGGGCCGGTGTTCTGTTACCTGGACGACGCCAGCCGCCTGGTGCAGATGGTGGCCTTCGACCAGCCCCGCGCCATCAAGCTGGGCAAGCGCTGGATCGCCGCTGCCCGGGTGCTCGACGCCGGACAGCTGGCCGATCCCGACGTCAACCTGATGTCGCTGCGCTAGCGTGAAGGGCGACGCCCGGGGGGCGTCGCCACGCTGTTTCGGAGACGACGATGCTCTTCCCGCCCCGCTATGCGCCGCTGGTCGTGTCGGTGCTGATGACCACCTACATGGCCGGCCTGATGACGCTGGTCATCATCCTGGTGAATACCGGCCCGGGAGAGGGCTTCCTGGCGCGCTGGGGGCAGGCGTTCCTCGTCTCCTGGCCGATCGCCTTCGTTCTGATCACGGTGGGCCGTCCGCTGATCCTTCGCTTGGCAGCCAAGCTGATTCGCCACCCCTGAATCGCCCCCCCGCGCCATCGCCATGACACGGCTACCGTTCGACGACCGGCGGGCCAAGCCAGGGGGGCCGCACCCTCGGCATATGGCTTGCCTGTCACGGCTGCTTCAAGCCGGCCGTTTCACCGGCGTGAGTCTTTTCTGCCGGTCTACCGCGTGACGCGTTTGACAAACATCGAGCGCCGTCCTACAGTCGGACTATCAAATAATAAACTCTGTTTCATATGTTAAAACATCATCCGGTTTCGAAGCCGTATCAGGACCCGATGTGCTCTCGACACTCTTCCCGGTAGACCGTAGGACAGGTGGGATATGACAAAGCTAAGAGTTGGTATCTGTGGTGGTGGCGTGGGCGGGCTGTGCGCGGCCATCGCCCTTCGTGAGGCCGGCCATGAGGCGATCGTCTTCGAGCAGGCCCGGCAGTTCCTGCGCATCGGGGCGGACGTGAACCTGACCCCCAATGCGGTTCGTGCCCTGGACCGCCTCGGTGTCGGCGCGGTGCTGCGCGAAACCGCGGCACGCCCGACCCATCGCCTCAGCCGTACCTGGGACACCGGCGAGATCACCTCGAAGCTGCCCATGAGTGATGCCGCCGAGGAGAAGTACGGTGCGCCCCAGTTGACCATCCATCGCGGCGATCTGCTCAAGGCCCTGGAGGCACGGTTGCCCGACGAGGCGATCCGCCTGGGCAGCAGGGTGGTGGACATCGACGTGGGTGACCACCCGACCATCCGCTTCGAGGACGGCTCCAGTGAGACCGTCGACGTGGTGGTCGGTGGCGACGGCATCCACTCCGCGGTGCGCCGTTCGCTGTTCGGTGACGATCACCCCGAATTCACCGGCCTGGTCTCGTATCGGGCGGTGGTGCCACGCGCCGCGGTGCCGGAGGTGGAGAACCTGGATGCCTTCACCAAGTGGTGGGGCGCCACCGACGACAGCCAGGTGGTGGTCTTCCCGCTGACCCGCGGCGAGGAGGTGTTCGTCTTCGCCACCACCCCCCAGGAGGGCTGGCGAGAGGAGTCCTGGACCCTGCCCGGCGACGTCGACGAACTGCGCGAGGTCTACCGCGATTTCCATGCCGACGTGCGCGCCCTGCTGGCGGCCTGCGAGAGCGTCACCAAGTCGGCCCTCTATGTGCGCGAACCCATGCCACGGTGGTCCAAGGGGCATGTCACCATCCTCGGCGACGCGGCCCACCCCATGGTGCCCTTCATGGCCCAGGGGGCCTGCATGGCCATCGAGGATGCGGTGGTGCTGTCACGCTGCCTGGCCGAGACCGGCCGCGAGGACGTACCGGCAGCGCTGGTCCGTTTCGAGAAGGCCCGCAAGGAGCGTACCGCCAAGGTGCAGCGCGGCTCCCGTGCCAATGACTGGCTGAAGGGCGAAGGCAATGCCGACTGGGTCTACGGCTACGATGCCTGGGGCACTCCCCTGGACTGACAGGCCCTCTTGCTTCATCACACCACAACCGCATAACCACAAGAGCGAAGATGCCATGAATCCCACCATCCTGACGAAACTCGCCATAGGGCTGTCGCTGGCCGGCCTGTCGTTCACCGCCGTCGCCGAGGAGGTGAGCCTCAATACGGTGAGCTTTACCCCCAAGAGCGCCGCGGTCTCCGCCGGCTTCGAGAAATTCATCGCGGCCGTCAACGAGGAGTTCGAGGGGGAATTGTCCTTGAACTGGCGTGGCGGGCCCGAGGTGATGCCGCCGTTCCGCCTGGCCGATGCGGTGCGCAACAACGCCATCGACATGGCACTGATCAGCCCCAGTTACTACTCTGGTCTGGTGCCCTCGTCGACCACCTCCAACCTGTCGTTCAAGACCTACGAGGAGATCCTCGAGACCGGCTACTACGATCGCATCACCGAGATCCATGCCGAGCGGGGCCTCAATTACCTGGGCGAGATCCCGGCGACCGACGTCAAGTTCTACCTCTTCTTCAAGGACCGCATCGACAGTCTCGACGACCTGCAGGGCAAGCGGATCCGCGTCTTTCCCACCGGCCTCCCGTTCATCGAGGCCTTGGGGGCCAACGGCCTGGTGCTGCCCATCGGCGAGATATACACCGCCATGGAGCGCGGCGCCATCGACGGCTTCATGCAGGGCAACCTGGGCTGGGCCGAGCAGTATGAGGACGTGGTCAACTACTACCTCACCCCGCCCTTCTACCGCGCCGGCTTCAGCATCCTGATCAGCCAGCGCGCCATGGACCGCCTGTCGCCGGAACTGCGCGAGGAGCTGCAGGAGTACGTCCGTTACACCCTGGGGCCGCAGCTCGACCAGAGCTGGGGCGAGGTGATCGCCGCCGGCAATGCCGAGGTGGAAGCCGCCGGCTTCGAGGAGATCGCGCTCAATGGCGAGGATGCCGATCGCTATCTGCAGACGGCCATCGATGCCGCCTGGGAGAACATGGCCGATCAACTGGACGACCCTGAGCTGACCGCCGAACTGCGGGCCATGCTGGTCGACTGATTGCCCCTCGTGCACCAGCCCCATCCAGGGCCTGGTGCTCGGTCACTCTCCCTACTTTTCAGGTGGCTCGATATGCAACTGTCACTCTCCCGCGGCAGGTCGCTGCTGACAATCGTCATGCGGGGCGTGAGCCGTTTGAACCTGCTGCTGGCGGGAATCAGCGCAGCCACGCTGGTGGCCGCCACCGCCGCCGTCTTCTGCGAGATCCTCTCCCGGCTGTTCTTCGGCAAGTCGCTGATCTGGGTCGTCGAGGTCAGCGGCTATGCGCTGCTCTACATGACCTTCCTCGGCGCGCCCTACCTGCTGGAGAAGAACCGCCATGTGGCCATCGATATCGCCATCGAGCACCTGCCGCCACGCCTGCAGACGCCGCTGGCCCTGGTGATGGCGCTGTTCGGTGCGGCGGTCTGTCTCTATGCGGCCTGGTATGGCCTGGTGGTGACCCTGGACCAGTACCAGTTCGGCATCCGCGAGACCACCGTGCTGGCACCACGCAGCTATCTGCTGACGGCGGTATTTCCCCTGGGCATGTTCCTGCTCGCCATCCAGTTCGTGGCGCAGGCCGGGGCCTGTCTGAAGCGCTGACCCGGTGTCGGTCCACTCAACTCAGGCTCCCTGTGGAGGTATGTTATGGATTGGTGGCTAACGCTATCGCTCATTCTCGGCGCCCTGCTGGTGTTGATGCTGCTGGGGCTGCCGGTGGCCTTTTCGTTCCTGGCGGTCAACCTGGTCGGTGCCTATGTCTTCCTCGGTGGCACCTCCGGCATCGAGCAGCTGGTGATCAATACCACCGATGCCCTGACCAGCTTCACCCTGGTGCCCATCGCGATGTTCATGATCATGGGCGAGGTGATGTTTCGCTCCGGGATCGCCAATGACCTGATGGACACCCTGGACAAGTGGTTCGGCAAGCTGCGTGGACGGCTGGCCTTCATGGCGGTGGGGGGCGGCGTGCTGTTCTCGACCCTGACCGGCAACAGCATGGGCGCCATCGCCTTGCTGGGTTCCAGCCTGACCCCCGAGATGGAGCGCCGCGGTTACAAGAAGCCGATGTCGCTCGGTCCCATCATCGGCTCGGCGGGGCTGGCGATCATGATCCCGCCCAGCGCCCTGGCGGTGGTGCTCGGGGTGGTGGCCGAGCTCCCCATCGGCCGGCTGCTGATCGCCATCATCCTGCCCGGCCTGCTGATGGCGGTGCTCTATGCCCTCTATATCTGGGGCCGCTGCACCCTGCAGCCGGACCTGGCGCCCTCCTTCGAGGTGGCGCCCACGCCGTTCAAGGTGAAGGTCGAGGCGGGGATCCGCAATATCCTGCCGATCGGCTTCATCGTCTTCGCCGTGGTAGGGGTGATCTTCCTCGGCCTGGCGACCCCCACCGAGGCGGCGGCCTCCGGGGCGGTGGCGACCATCCTGCTGGCGCTGATCAAGCGCCGCCTGACGGTGGATAACTTCAAGTTGTCGATGTTCGAGAGCGCCAACATCTCGGTGATGGTGCTGCTGATCGTCGCCGGCGCGGTGGCCTTCAGCCAACTGCTGGCCTTCACCGGCACCACCTTCGGCATGATGGACGCGGTGCTCGCACTCCCGGTCAACGACCACATGATCGTGCTGGCCATGGTGTTCACCGTGGTGCTGCTGGGCATGTTCATGGGGCCGCTGCCGATCATGCTGATCACCCTGCCGATCTTCGTGCCGGTGGTGGATCAATTGGGCTTCGACACCATCTGGTTCGCGGTGCTGTTCCTGCTCGCCATCGAGACCGGCTCCACCTCGCCACCGCTGGGTGCGGCGCTGTTCGTGATGAAGGCGGTCGCCCCCCAGGGCACCAGCATGGCCAGCATCTACAAGGCCGCCATCCCCTTCCTGATCTGCGATTTCCTGGCCATCGCCATCATCTTTGCCTTCCCGCAGATCGTCACCGTCCCCGTCGGCCTGATGTTCGGCTGATCGCCGACGGGAGGAGACCCAGGTCATGCGACGTCCCAGCTTCGTGCTCTTCATCACCGACCAGCAGCGCGCCGACCACCTCGGCTGCTACGGCAACCCCACGCTCAGGACGCCCCATATCGATGGCCTGGCCGAACGCGGGGTGCGCTTCGAGCGCTTCCATGTGGCCACGCCGATCTGCCAGCCCAACCGCGCGGCCCTGGTCACCGGCCAGATGCCCTCGGTCAACGGGGTGCGCCAGAACGGCATTCCCCTGGGGCTCGACAGCCTCACCTTCGCCGAGGTGCTGCGCGAGAGCGGCTACCGCAGCGGTTACATCGGCAAGGCGCACTTCCAGAACGTCACCGATATCGCCGCGCCGCCGCGTGCTCTCGGCGGGGAGGGCGAGGCGCCGCCCGAGGCGGTGGCGCTCTCCCGGCGCAGCCAGCGCGACGGCCCCGACTACGGCTGGGAGGTGCGCCGGCGCTGGGCGGCGCAGCCCGGCCTGGCGCTGCCGACGCCCTACTACGGTTTCGAGCACGCCCGGCTGTGCATCGGCCACGGCGACCTGGTGGATGGCCACTACACCGCCTGGCTGCGCGAGCGCCATCCTGACCCCGAGTCGCTGCGCGGCCCGGCCAACGCCCTGCCCCAGGCGGGGATCACGGCGCCCCAGTGCTGGCGTACCGCGGTGCCCGAGGCGCTCTATCCCACCGGCTACGTCAAGCAACAGGCCTGCGACTTCCTGGCCGACCAGGACGCCGACACCCCCTTCGTGCTGGTGGTCTCCTTCCCCGACCCGCACCACCCCTTCACCCCGCCGGGGCGCTACTGGTCGCTCTACGACCCCGACGACGTGGTGCTGCCGGCCTCCTTCCACCATCCGGTAGAGGCGATCGCGGGCATTCCCCCGGAAGCCTTGGAGGCCTACCGCTGGGGGGCCGAGGACCCCGAGAGCCACTGGCCCTTCGCGGTCGGCGAGCGCCACGCCCGGGAGATCATCGCCCTGAACTACGGCAGCATCGCCATGGTGGACGACGCCGTGGGCGAGGTGCTGGCCTGCCTGAAGGCGCAAGGCCTGGCGGACGACACCGTGGTGGCCTTCACCTCGGATCACGGCGACTACATGGGCGATCACGGCAGCGTGCTCAAGATGGGGCTGCACTTCCAGAGCGTGCTGCGGGTGCCGCTGATCTGGCACGACCCGGGCGATCCCGCAGCGGGCGGCCGGGTGAGCCGGCGGCTGGGCAGCGCCATCGACCTGGCGCCGACCCTGCTGCAGCGGGCCGGGCTCCGTGTGCCGGTAGGCATGCAGGGGCAGGACCTGTTCGGCGATGCGCCGGCGGCGGACGTGCTGGTGGAGGACCCGGGCATCCGGGTATTCCGCGACAGCGATGCCCGTTGCAGCGTCATCAGCCTGGTCACCGAGCGCTGGCGGCTGAGTCTGTTCGAGGGCCTCGCCTGGGGCGAACTCTATGACCTCGCCGACGATCCCCATGAGCTCGATAACCGCTGGGACGACCCGGCCTGGCGCGAGGTGCGCCTCGAGCTTCAGCATCGTCTCAATCAGCGGCTGGTGGCGCTGCGCGACAAGAGCCTGGTGGCCACGGCCAGGGCCTGAGCGGGCGAGTCGCCCGAGCGGCGATCCGGTTCGGCGGAGTGCCTTGTTTTTTCCATATATAACATAGGGTTAAGTCGCGCGCTCGAGAAGGAATCTGCCCTTGACAAGGGGGGAGCCAAGGCCTATCTTGGGTGTATCAAATAATAAATCAGTTTTCATATTTGATACGGCCGAGGGTGGCACAGCCAGAGTGGCACAGCAAACGACGAGATCGCCTCTCCGCCATGACCAGGCAGATTCGGGATAGGCCCCGAGGGGCATGCGGCACCACCCGCGGCGACGAGCAAGAACATGCCGCGGGCGAAGGGCACGGGTATGCTGGTCGCCAGGAATGGCCATCCATGGAGAGAACGCCTCATGAGTGACAAAGACGCGCGCAAGTATCTGATCCCCGGCCTCGAGCGGGGTCTGACGATCCTGATGGAGCTGAGCCGCAACCATCGCGAGATGAGCTTCGCCGAGATCGCCAAGCGGGTGGACATCCCCAAGGCCACCGCCTATCGGGCCATCCAGACCCTGGAGTACATGGGCTTCCTGCGTCGTCACCC
Source organism: Halomonas kalidii (assembly GCF_030010475.1). Lineage (NCBI taxonomy): Bacteria > Pseudomonadati > Pseudomonadota > Gammaproteobacteria > Oceanospirillales > Halomonadaceae > Halomonas > Halomonas kalidii. Next base: position 358,026 of record NZ_JASCQN010000054.1, read on the forward strand.
GACCACCGGCCTCTACTCCCTGGGGGTCAACGTGCTGCGGCTGGGCTTCGAGTACGTCGCCTCCCTGGACGTGGTGCAGGTGGGGCAGCCGGTGATCGAGTCGCTGCGCGATGCCACCGGCTGCTCGAGCCACATCGCCATCCGCGACGGCCAGGACGTGATCTATGTGGCACGGGTCAGTGCCGCCAACGCCACCATTCGCCGGGTCAGCGTGGGTACCCGCCTGCCGGTACACCGCACCTCCCTGGGCCGGATGCTGCTCACCGGGTTGAGCCGCGAGGAGTTCGAGGCGCTCTACCCCGACGACGAACTGCCCGACGGCCAGCCGGGCGCGCCGGCCAGTCGCGAGGCACTGTGGGAGCTGGTGCAGGAGGATCGCCGGCGCGGCTATGTGATCGGCGAGTCGTTCTTCCAGTTCGGCATCTCCTCGATCGTCTACCCGCTCTACAACAACGACGGGGAGATCGAGGCGGTGGTCAGCATCATGGTGCCGATGCACGAGATCCCCGCCGAGGAGCGCGAGCGGCTGCGCGGCCAGGTAGAAGAAGCCGCGGCCACCATTTCGGGCCTGCTGGGCTATCACGGCGGTGCCGCGAGGCGAGAGAGGCAGGGGGACGCTTGAGTCCGCCCCTGGATGGGCATCAGACGCCCGGCGCCAAGGCGCGGGGTTGATCAATGACAAGCGCGTCGAGCGACGCAGGAGTGTATGAGCATGAGCATCGTTGGCATCGAAGCGTTGGAGTTCGGCGTGGAGGACCTCGAGGTCGGCAAGCGATTCGTGACCGACTTCGGGCTCTCCCCGGTGGACGAGACGACCTTTGAAACCCTCAATGGTGCGCGCCTGAGCCTGGCGCCGCTGGATGACCCCGCCTTGCCACCGGCCTTCGAATCCGGCCCGACCCTGCGGCGCATGACCTGGGGGGTGGCCGACCAGGCCGCGCTGGATGCCCTCAAGGTGCGCCTGGGCAACCAGCCGGGCTACGTCGACCGGGGCGAGGCCATCGAATGCCGTGACCCCAACGGCATGACGGTGGCCGTCCGCGTCAGCCGACTGCGCGGGGTGGAGCTCGAGGTGACGCCGATCAATCAGTACGGCGACATGCGCCGTGTCGATGCGCCGAGCCCCGTCTACGAGCGCGCCACCCCGGTCGGCATCGGCCACGCGGTATTCTTCGTCGACGACCTGGAGGCCACCGAGGCCTTCTACCGCGACAGGCTGGGCTTCGCGGTGTCCGATCGCTATACCGACCGTGCCGTCTTCCTGCGCATGCAGGCCCGCGGGGGCCATCACAACCTCTTCCTGCTCAAGCTGCCCCACCGTGGTGCCGGCCTCAACCACGTGGCCTTCACCGTGCGTGATATCCACGAGGTGATCGGCGGCGGCCTGGCCATGAACCGCAAGCAATGGAGCACCTTCCTCGGCCCGGGACGCCATCCGATCTCCTCGGCCTACTTCTGGTACGTCAACAGCCCGCTGGGCGGTGCCTTCGAGTACTACACCAACGAGGACTACCTCACCGAGGCCTGGGTGCCCCGTGAGATGCAGCACTCCCTGGAGTCCTTTACCGAGTGGGCGGTGGAGGGGGGGATCGACGCCGAGACCCGCCGCCAGAAGAAGGCCGAAGCCTGATCCCCGCGCCGATAACGAACTCCCGGTGAAGTAAGGCAGATAATAAAAGGAAGTTGAATCACCCGAGATAAACGCGACCACTTCCCTATATAACGAGACCGCCAGAGACGGAATCGATACCGATGGAAAGGACCAGGCCGAGATGCCCGACGTTGGCGTCCAGGGGATCGCTTTGTCTCGATTCACGTAAATCAGGTGCTTTGACACCACTTGGCACCGAATGAGAAGTGACCCAAGAAGAGGAAACGACGATGTCAGAGATGCTGGAAACCTGGAAAAAACCTGCAGACGCCACTTTCGAGTCGTGGATGCAGACGCGTATTGCCCGCTTCAAGGGGCGCAAGTACGACTGGAACGCGCTGAAGTTCCAGGCCGATTATGACCCCAAGTATCGCCGCGCCCAGATGCGTTATATCGGCACCGGTGCCACCGGGGTCAAGGACGATGCCAATACCATTCCCGCCGAGCACTTCACCTTCTCCACCATGGTGCTGCCGTCCAAGTGTGAAGGGCCGCTGCACGTGCATGACGACGTGGAAGAGGTGTTCTTCGTGCTCAAGGGCACCATCACCCTGTTCCTCAAGGATGGCGACGACACCATGGAGACCGTGCTCGAGGAGCGCGACGTCATCTCCATTCCACCGCGCATCTACCGGGGCCTGTTCAACCACGGTGAGGAAGAGGCGTTGATGTGCGTGATGCTGGGGACCCACAGGCCGCAGATCCCCACCTATCCGGACGACCACCCCCTGTCCAAGGTCAAGCGCAACTGAGCGAAGCGAGGAGGACCACCGTGGACGCCAAACGCCTCACTCTCGACAGCGGAGCCCAGTGCTACCGCGAGCAGGCGCGGCCCGAGCCGGCCCCGACCCTGGTGCTGCTGCACGGCATCAGCTCCAGCGCCGGCTCCTGGGCAAAGCTCGCCGAGTGGCTGCCCGGCTACCGCCTGCTGGCCTGGGATGCCCCGGGCTACGGCGACAGCCATCCCCTGGCGAATGAGGCGCCCACGGCCGCCGACTATGCCGAGCGCCTGGAGGCCTGGCTGGCGGCGCTGGGCGTCGAGCGCTGCGTGCTGGTGGGGCACTCCCTGGGCGCCATGATGGCCGGCGCCTACCTGGTGGCCTATCCGGGCCGGTTGGCCGGGGTGGTGCTGGCGGACCCGGCTCAGGGCTACGGCGATGCCGAGCCCACCAGGCGCGACGAGGTCTATCGCAGCCGCTGGACCCAGCTCGAGGCCCAGGGCCATGCCGCCTACGCCAGGGCCCGGGCGCCGCGGCTGCTGCGCGCGGGCGGCGATCCCGCGGACATCGCCCGGGTCGAGGCGGAGATGCACAAGCTGCATGTCGAAGGCTTCGCCCGGGCCGGCTGGATGCTGGCCAACGACAGCCTGGGGCGCTACCTGCCGGTGGCGCCTGCGGTGCCCGCCCTGGTGATCTGCGGCGACGAGGACCGCATCACCCCGCCCGAGGACGTCCGGGCCCTGGCCCGCCGCCTGGCGCTGCCCTACCGCGACATCCCGCGGGCCGGTCACGCCAGCTACATCGACGCTCCCGCGGCTTTCGCCCGGGCCATCGACGACTTCGCCCGTCCGCTGCTCGGCGCGGCCGACTCTGCAGAGAAACCCTAGGAGCTCCCCATGAGTTTTCTGATCGAACAACGCGTCGCCGTGGTCACCGGCGGCTCCTCGGGGATCGGCCTCGAGACCGTGCGCTTGCTGCTGGCCGAGGGGGCCCGGGTGGCCTTCTGCGGTCGCAACGCCGAGCGCCTCGAAGCGGCCCGGGCGGCGCTGCTGGAAGCGTTCCCCGACGCCGAACTGCTGGCGATGGCCTGCGATGTGCTGGACGAGGCCTCCTGTGCGGCCTTCGCCGCGGCGGTGGAAGGGCGCTTCGGTGGCGCCGACATGCTGATCGCCAATGCCGGCCAGGGCTACGTGGCCCACTACGACGACACCCCCAAGGAGGCCTGGCTCGCCGAGGCCAACCTCAAGCTGTTCGGGGTGATCAACCCGCTGAACGCCTTCCGGGGCCAGCTGGCCGCCTCCGAGATCGGCTCGCTGACCTGCGTCAACTCCCTGCTGGCCCTGCAGCCGGAGCCGCACATGATCGCCACCTCGGCGGCCCGGGCGGCGCTGCTCAACCTGACACATTCACTCGCCCACGAGCTGGTCGATGAGGGCATCCGCGTCAACTCGATCCTGCTCGGCATGGTGGAGTCGGGCCAGTGGCGGCGGCGCTTCGAGGCCCGCGACGATCCGTCGCTGAGCTGGGAGCAGTGGCTCGCCGGCATCGCCACCAGGCGCGGCATCCCCATGAAGCGCCTGGGGCGTCCCGAGGAGCCGGCCCGCGCCCTGGTGTTCCTGGCCTCGCCGTTGGCCTCCTTCACCACCGGTGCCGCCCTGGACGTCTCCGGCGGCTTCAACCACCACCTCTGAGCCCCGAGGAAAGCCCTTTCATGACAACCAAACGCTTGATGATCATCGGCTACGGGGCCATGGCCCGCGAAGTGCACCGGCTGCTGCCGACGGGCCTGACACTTTCCTGGGTGGTGGTGCCCGCGGCCCAGGTGGCCGCCACCCGCGAGCGGCTGGGCGCGGGGGTCGAGGTACTGACCTCGGTCGCCCAGTGCGAGGGTCGCCCCGACCTGGTCGTCGAGTGCGCCGGCCAGCCGGGGCTCGCCGAGCACGGCGAGGCGGTGCTCGCCCGCGGCCTGCCCCTGGCCATCGTCGCCACCGGCGCCCTGGCCGACGAGGGGCTCTACGGCCGCCTGCGCCAGGCCGCCGAAGGCGGCGGCGGACGCATGCTGGTGCTCTCCGGCGCCGTGGCCGGCATGGACGGCCTGGCCGCCGCCCGGGAGGGTGGGCTGGACAGCGTCACCTACGAGGCCTGCAAGGCGCCGCGCAGCTGGAAGGGCAGCCATGCCGAGACCCTGGTGGACCTGGACGCCCTCAGCGAGGCGACGGTCTTCTACGAGGGCACCGCCGGCGAGGCCGCACGCCTCTTCCCGGCCAACGCCAATGTGGCGGCCACCGTCGCCCTGGCCGGCATCGGCATGCAGGCCACCACCGTGCGCCTCACCGCCGACCCGGCGGCCACGCGCAACACCCATCGGATCCACGCCCAGGGGCGCTTCGGCGAGTTCCGTATCGAGCTCAACGGCCGCCCCCTGGAGCACAACCCCAAGACCTCGATGCTCGCCGCCCTGTCGGTGGTCCGCGCCTGTCGCCAGGCGCTCGACCCGGTGACGGTGTGAGCGACGGGAGAACGATCATGACGCAACCGATCTTCATCGCCGGCGAATGGCGACAGGGCCGCGGCGACCCCCTGGCTTCCACCTTTCCTGCCGACGGCTCCGTGACCGCGCGGCTCAACGCCGCCAGCCTCGCGGATGTCGAGGAGGCCATCGAGGCCGCCGACGCCGCCTGGCGCCGCCCCGAGTGGCGCGGCCTGGTGCCCCACCAGCGGGCCACCATCCTCTACCGGGTCGGCCAGCTGATCGAGTCGCGTGTCGAGGAGCTCGCCGCCCTGCAGACCCGCGACAACGGCAAGCCGCTGGCCGAGACCCGGGCCCTGGTCGCCAGTGCCGCCGGCACCGCCCGCTACTTCGCCGCCGCCTGCGAGACCCTGGAGGGCGAGCTGCCCACCCAGCGCAGCAGCGACCTGATGACCCTGAGCACCTACGAGCCGCTGGGGGTGATCGCCGCCATCACCCCCTGGAACTCGCCCATCGCCAGCGAGATGCAGAAGATCGCCCCGGCGCTGGCCGCCGGCAACGCGGTGGTGGTCAAGCCCGCCGAGGCTACGCCGCTGCTGGCCCTGAAGCTGGCCGAGCTGTTCGAGGAGGCGGGGCTGCCCAAGGGGCTGCTCAGCGTGCTGCCGGGCCGCGGCCGGGTGGTCGGCGAGGCCATCGTGTGCCACCCCAGGGTGCGCAAGATCTCCTTCACCGGCGGCACCAGTACCGGCCGCCACCTGGCGCATATCGCCGCCGACAAGCTGATCGGCACCTCCCTGGAGCTGGGCGGCAAGTCGCCCACCATCGTCTGCGAGGACGCCGACCTGGAGGAGGCCGCCCAGGGCATCGCCTACGGCATCTTCAGCTCCGCCGGCCAGGCCTGCATCGCCGGCTCGCGGCTCTTCGTCCCGCGCGGGCGCTACGACGAGGTGATGGGGCGGCTGCTCGAGATCACCCAGGGCCTGCGCGTCGGCCATCCCGAGACCCCCGGCGTGCACCTGGGGCCGCTGATCAGCCAGGCCCATCGCGACGCCGTGGCCGCCTACGTCGACCAGGCCCGCGCCGAGGGCGGCCGGGTATTGTGCGGCGGAAAAGCACCGGATGCCCCCGAGCTGGCCGATGGCAGCTACTACCTGCCCACCATCATCGAGGGGCTGGCCCACCACAGCGGGGTCTGCCAGGAGGAGATCTTCGGTCCGGTGCTGGTGGCGCTGCCCTACGACGACGAGGACGAGCTGGTGGGGCTGGCCAACGACAATGTCTTCGGCCTGGCCGCGGGCATCTGGAGCGCTGACTACCGCCGCGCCCTGCGCCTGGCCGCCCGGCTCGAGGCCGGCACGGTGTGGATCAACACCTACAAGAAGTTCGCCATTTCCACCCCCTTCGGCGGCTTCAAGGAGAGCGGCCTGGGGCGCGAGAAGGGGCGCCAGGGCATCCAGGCCTACATGCAGCAGAAGAGCCTCTACCTGGGGCTGGGCAGCGAGCCCATGGGCTGGTCGAACTGAGCCGATTTGCACGCCGATCACACAACGACAGGAATTCACCATGAGTACCATCACCGTAGGCGAAGCGATCGCCCGTACCCTAGAAGCCTATGCGGTCTCCGCCGTCTACGGCGTCATCTCCATCCACAACCTGCCGATCGCCGACGCCATCGGCCGCCGCGACCGGATCCGCTTCGTGCCGGCCCGCGGCGAGGCCGGTTCGGTGACCATGGCCGACGCCCATACCCGGGTGGGCAGCCTGGGCGTGGCCCTGACCAGCACCGGCGCCGGCGCCGGCAACGCCATCGGCGGCCTGCTCGAGGCGCTCAATGCCGGCACCCCGCTGCTGCATATCACCGGCCAGGTGGAGAAGGCCTACCTGGACCGCGACGCCGGCTTCATCCACGAGACCAAGGACCAGCTGACCTTCCTCAAGGCCAGCTCCAAGGCCGCCTATCGGGTCTGCACCCCTGAGCAGGCGGTGCCCCTGCTGCATCGCGCCATCCGCGAGGCCATGACCCTGCCGCGTGGGCCGGTGAGCCTGGAGATTCCCATCGATATCCAGGCGAGCCAGGTCGAGTGGCTGGAGACGGCCCCGGTGGTGCCGGCCGCCCCGGCGCCGGTGAGCGACGCTGAGATCGACGCCCTGGCCGCGCGCCTGAAGGCGGCCAAGCGGCCGCTGCTGTGGATCGGCGGCGGCACCCTGGAGGCCGGCGAGGCGGTCGGGCGCCTGGCGGATGCCGGTATCCCGGTGGTTTCCAGCACCCATGCCCGGGGCGTGTTGCCGGACAGCCACCCGCGCAGCCTGCGCGCCTTCCATAACGCCGCCTCGGTGGAGGCGCTGCTCGCCGAGAGCGACCTGATGCTGGTGGCCGGCTCGCGGCTACGCAGCAACGAGACCAGGACTTACTCCCTCGCGCTGCCGCGGCCGCTGGTGCAGATCGATATCGATCCCGCCGCCGCCCATCGCAACTACCGGGCCGACGCCTTCCTGTGCGGCGACTGCGGCGATGTGCTGACGCGCCTGGCCGAGCGCCTGGAAGGTCGCCGGCCGGAGGCTGCCTATGACGCCGCCGTGGCCGAGGCGGTGCAGCAGGCCGAGCAGGCGTTGCGCAGTCAGGTCGGCGAGTACGCCAAGCTCAGCGATGCGGTACGCGCCGCCCTGCCCGAGGACGGCATCTTCGTACGCGACATCACGGTCTCCGGCAGCACCTGGGGCAGCCGCCTGCTGCCCATCGAGCGGCCGCTGACCAACATCCACTCCCTGGCCGGCGCCATCGGTCTGGGCCTGGCCCACGGCATCGGCTGCGCCGTGGCCCGGCCCGAGCGCAAGGTGGTCACCCTGGTGGGCGACGGCGGCCTGGCGCTGGGTCTCGGCGAATTGGCGACGATGGCCCAGGAGAACCTCGACATGACCCTGGTGGTGATGAACGACGGCGGCTACGGGGTGATGCGCGGCATCCAGGAGAAGTACTTCGAGGGACGCCAGTACTACAACGAGTTGCACACCCCCGACTTCCAGCGACTGGCCGAGGCCATGGGCCTCGGGTGCTGGAGGGTCAGCCACGGCGACGACTTCGCCACGGTGCTGGCCGAGGCGGTGGGCCATCCCGGCCCGACCCTGGTGGAGGTCGACATGCCCAGCGTCGGCGAACTGAAGTTCTCCGGCCCGCCGCAGAAGACGCTCTACTGATCGATGCCTGACCTGACGATCCGACCTCCGGTCCGCCGGGGGTAGGGGAAGCCTTGGCCTGAAGACGACACACGGGAGGTGGCAACGACGACAACAACGCAGTGGAACCGACAACAACAGTCCTGACATTCGAGTTCAAGAGGAACGTCTCAAATGAAGTACAACAAGGTTATTACGCTGGCCATCATGCTGCCGGCGGGGGTGAGTGTTGCCGCAACGTCACAGGCCTACGATGTGGTGCCCGCCGGAGAGCCGGTGGTGACCGGGGAGCCGAGCCGTGTCGGAGCGCCCTGGAATCATCGCAGCACCTTCAATATTCCCGGTACCAACACCGACGTGGCCTTCGGTGGCTATATCAAGCTGGATGCCTTCTACGACTTCGATTTCGACCAGGGGGACAGCACCGACCCGCTGGCGCTGCTCAATCCTGCCAACCGGACCGATGGGCGCACCAACTTCACCGCCAAGGAGTCGCGGCTCAACTTCCGCACCCAGACGCGGACCGATCACGGCACGGTGAGCACCTACCTGGAGGGTCACTTCCTGCCGGATGGCAAGTTCAACCTGCGTCACGCCTACGGGGAATTCGGTGGTTTCCTGGCGGGCCAGAGCTGGACCAACTTCATGCACTTCCTCGGCACGCCGCGGAGCCTCAAGCTGGGCGGCCCCATTGGCTATGCCACCGGCCGCCCCTCCCAGGTCCGCTATACCCACCGCAGCGGCCCCAACACCTTCGCGGTCTCCCTGGAGGAGCCCTCCTTTGCCCTGTCGCCCATCGGCAGCGCCGGGGTCGATACCGAGAATCGGCTGCCGACCCTGACCGCCCGCTACCAGTTCAGCCAGACCTTCGGTATCTCCGCCCTGGTCAGCGAGTTTTCCACCAACGAGGCCACCAGCGGCGTCGACGAGCGCACCATCGGCTACGGCGTCGCCGCCCAGCTGGCCCTGCCGCTGGGCAGTGCCACCACCTTCAAGGCCAACGCCACCGTCGGCAGCGGCCTGGGCAGCTACCTCAGCTATGTGCCGGATCCCGTGGCCGGCGGACGCACCCCGGACGCCTATGTCGACGCCGATGGCTCGCTCAAGAGCGTCGACGCCCAGGCCTACGGGATCTCCCTGGAACACCGCTGGAGCGCCGACTGGTCGAGCGCCATCGGGGCCTCGCGCTTCAGCCAGGACCTGCCCGAGGAGATCGCCGGCTTCCAGGCCGGGCTGGACCGGGTGCAGTACTCCTATGCCAACCTGATCTGGGACATCAACGACCGCCTCGCCACCGGCATCGAGTACCAGCACTCGGACATCGAGCGAGTCAACGGCGAATCCGACGACGCCCACCGCATCCAGGCCAGCGTGCAGTTCCAGTTCTAGCCGCCTACCGGGGTGCGGGCACCGCTCGCCCAGGCCTCGTGCCCCGAGGCTTCCTTGACGCTTGCTCTTCGTGCCGATGGCTTCGCCGTTGGCACTTTTTCGTTACGGGAGGGAGCGGGCGACGGCGAAGACGCCCCGTGCCATCGTGACACCCCGGCCCCAAGGCCGGTCTCATACCGACGTCGAGGCTAGTCGGCGGCGGCCATGGTCCGGGGAGCCGACTTCACCAGCCCCCGATAGGCCACCAGCGCCAACCCACCGCCGAGACCGATGGCGATGGCCATGGTGTGCGAGGTGCCGTCGTGGAACTGGCCGACCAGGCCACCGACCACCGCGGCGATGGTCATCTGCAGGAAGCCGAACAGCGAGGAGGCGGCCCCGGCACACTGCGGGTTGGGGGCCAGGGCCCCGGCCATGCTCTGGGGCATGACGATGCCGAAGCCGACCATGAACAGCATATGGGGGGCGATCACCGCCCAGGGCGAGAAGACGCCGAGCAGCGCCAAGACGGCCATGGTGCCGCCGCCCAGGGCACACATCCGGGTGCCCAGATGGATCAGGCGGTCGTGGCCCAGGCGGCGGCTGTAGCGCCCGCTGAGCAGGGTGCCGGCGAAGAAGCCGCCGACGATCAGCGCGAAGAGCATGCCGTAGAGGGTCGGCGCCACGCCCATGAACTCGATCAGCACGAAGGAGGAGCCGGAGAGGAAGGCGAACATCCCGGCGAAGGCGGCGGCGTTGGTCAGGGTATAGCCGACGAAGGCGCGCTGGCCGAGCAGCATGCGGTAGTTGGTAAGTATCGCGCGCGGCGCGATGGACTGGCGGCGCTCCACGGGCAGCGGCTCCGGCATCAGCCACGCCAGCACCGCCAGCATCACCACGGCATAGAGTGCCAGCAGCACGAAGATCGACTCCCAGCCGAAGAACAGCAGCAGGCCGGCGCCCACCACCGGGGCCAGGGCGGGGGCCAGGGCCATGGTGCTGGCCATGTAGGAGAGCACCCGACCGGCCTCCAGGGGGCCGTAGATGTCGCGCACCGCGGCGCGTCCCAGCACCGGGCCGGCGGCACCGCCCAGGGCCTGCAGGAAGCGCCCCGCCAGCAGCCACTCGACGCTGGGGGCGAAGGCGCACAGCAGGCTGGCTACCAGGAAGAGCGCGAAGCCGGCGATCATCACCGGCCTGCGGCCGAAGCGGTCGGAGAGCGGACCGCAGAACAGCTGGGCCAGGGCGAAGCCGGCCATGTAGAGGCTCAGGGTCAGCTGTACCTGGTCGGGGCCGGTGCCCAGCGCCTCGGCCATGGCCGGCATGGCGGGCAGGTACATGTCGGTGGCCAGCGGGCCCAGCGCGGTCAGCGCCGCGAGTACCGCCACGACGGCGGGGGAGGTCAATCTCAGCACCCGGGTCTCCTTGGGCGCGCCGAGGCCTCGGCGCGCCCTGCAGTGAGGGAACGAGAAGCGGGTGCGGCATCCGTCGGAATGCCGCGCCCACATCGTTAGCTCGCTTATTGTAACTCAGCTCGCGTCCGGCTGCTCGTTGGGTGCCGCCTGCTGGAAGGCGGGAAGGGCCCGGCAGTTGGCGGCGATGCGCCGGATCCGCGGGTAGGTGGAGAGGTCGCACTCGAAGCGCTCGGCGTTGAACACCTGGGGTACCAGGCAGACGTCGGCGAGCGTCGGGGCGTCGCCGTGGCAGAAGTCGCCGCTGCCCGCCTCCCGGGAGAGCATCGCCTCCAGGGGGTCGAAGCCGGTGGTCACCCAGTGGCGATACCAGGCCTGCTTGGCTTCATCGTCCACCTTCAGTTCATGGACCAGGTACTTGAGGATGCGCAGGTTGTTGAGCGGATGGATCTCGCAGGCCACCAACTGGGCCAGGGCGCGCACCCGGGCCCGCTCTGCCGGCTCGAGCGGCAGCAGCGCGGGACTGGGGTGGAGTTCCTCCAGGTATTCGCAGATCGCCAGCGACTGGGTCAGGGTGGTGCCGTCGTCGGTGACCAGCGCCGGCACCAGCCCCTGGGGGTTATGGGCGCGGAAGGTCTCGCTGCGCTGCTCGCCCTTCACCAGATTGACCGGGACCTGGTCGTAGGCCAGGTCCTTGAGGTTCAGGGCGATGCGCACCCGGTAGGCGGCCGACGAACGGAAATAGCCGTAGAGCATTGTCATATGCCTGCTTCCTTTGCCAGGGGAGCACTGACTTGCTGCTGCGCTCGACGACCCACATGGATGTGGGAAGTGCGTTGGTTCGTCGGGAACGAACCTAGCCATCCTGGCCGCCGGCGGTGCCGAAGCGTCGGACCGTCGCAATCCTCATTGAGCAAACTGTCAACTCCGGTTGCTGTGCTCCGGCGGCGACCAGCCTCTCATCGCTCGCGACACAAATCAGCGCCCCCCAGGGTGTAGTGCTCAGTGTGGCTGATATTTCACCACCTGCTGATCGATGGCACCGAAGATGCTGTTCCCCGCGGGGTCGAACATCTCGATGCGTACCCGGTCGCCGAAGCGCATGAACGGGGTCTTCGCCTGGCCATGCAGGATCTGCTCGACCATGCGCACCTCGGCCAGGCAGCTGTAGCCCACGCCGCCGTCACTGATCGGCTTGCCGGGGCCGCCGTCGGCGTCGGGGTTGGAGACGGTGCCGGAACCGACCACGGCACCGGCGCCCAGGTAGCGGGTCCGGGCGGCGTGGGCCACCAGCTCGGGGAAGCCGAAGATCATGTCCGGGCCGGCCTCGGGCTCGCCGAACTTCTCTCCGTTCAAGTGCACCGTGAGCGGCAGGTGGACGCGGCCGTCCCGCCAGGCGTCGCCCAGCTCGTCGGGGGTCACGCAGACCGGCGAGAAGCTCGAGGCGGGCTTGGCCTGGAAGAAGCCGAAGCCCTTGGCCAGCTCGCCGGGGATCAGCCCGCGCAGGCTGACGTCGTTGACCAGCATCACCAGCTTGATGTGGCCGGCGGCCTGCTCGGGGGTCACCGCCATGGGCACGTCGTCGGTGATCACCGCGATCTCGCCCTCGAAGTCGATGCCGTGCTCCTCGCTGACCGCCTCGATGTCCTCGGTCGGCGCCAGGAAGCGGTCGCCGCCGCCCTGGTACATCAGCGGGTCGGTCCAGAAGGTCTCGGGCATCTCGGCGTTGCGCGCCTGGCGTACCAGCTTGACGTGGTTGAGGTAGGCGGAGCCATCGGCCCAGTGGTAGCTGCGCGGCAGCGGCGAGTGCAGGGCGCCCTGGTCGAGGGCGAAGGCGCCCTCGACCTGGCCCTCGTTGAGCTGGGCGTAGCGCGCCTCGAGTTTGGGACTGACCGCATCCCAGGCCTCGATGGCCTGCTGCAGGGTGGCGGCGATGTCGGTGGCGGAGACGGCGCGGGTCAGGTCGCGGGAGACCACGATCAGTTCGCCGTCGCGGCCATGCTCTTTCGTGTCCAGCTTGAGGGTGGCGAGTTTCATCTTGTCTCGATCCTTGTCGTCAGGGGCGAGGCCCGTTGAACCTCGCTCGGCATGTGTTGAGGGTAGTCCGGATCAGGCTTGGTTCGGGTCGAAGTGCGAACGCAGGGTCGACCAGACATCCACGTAGTCGCGCTGGCGGAAGTCGGCCTCGAGCGCGGCCTCGGTGGGGTGGTAGACGTAGCGGCTCTCGAACATGAAGGCCAGGGTATCCGCTTGATATTGCGGTGCCAGCTCGGCATGGCTGGCCTTCTCGAAGGTCTCGGCATCCGGGCCGTGGGGCGACATGCAGTTGTGCAGGCTGGCGCCGCCGGGCAGGAAGCCCTCGGCCTTGGCGTCGTACTCGCCGTGGATCAGGCCCATGAACTCGCTCATCAGGTTGCGATGGAAGTAGGGCGGGCGGAAGGTGCCCTCGGCCACCATCCAGCGTGGCGGGAAGATCACGAAGTCGAGGTTGGCCATGCCCGGGGTGTCGGAGGCCGAGGTCAGCACGGTGAAGATCGACGGATCGGGGTGGTCGAAGCTCACCGTGTTGATGGTATTGAAGCGGGCCAGGTCGTACTTGTAGGGCGCCACGTTGCCGTGCCAGGCCACCACGTCGAGGGGCGAGTGGTCGAGCCGGGTCGCCCAGAAGCGGCCGGAGAACTTGGCCACCAGCTCGACGTCCCCCTGAACGTCCTCGTAGGCGGCCACCGGGCTCAGGAAGTCGCGGGGGTTGGCCAGGCCGTTGGCGCCGATCGGGCCCAGGCCCGGCAGTTCCAGGGGGCTGCCGTAGTTCTCGCAGACATAGCCGCGGGCGGCGTCCGTGCCCTCGGCCAGGCGCACCTGGAACTTGATGCCGCGGGGAATCACCGCGATCTCGCCGCCCGCCACCTCGAGCTCGCCGAGTTCGGTGCGCAGGCGCAGGGTACCGAGCTGCGGCACGATCAGCAGCTCACCGTCGGCATCGTAGAAGAAGCGCTCGGTCATGTCGTGGTTGCAGGCGTAGACGTGGACGCCGCAGCCGGTCTGGGCGCCGGCATCGCCGTTGACCGCGATGGTGAGCAGGCCGTCGACGAAGTCGGTGGGCCCATCGGGAATCGGCAGCGGATCCCAGCGCATCTGGTTGGGATCGGCGGCCGGTCGGGCCAGCGGCGAGGTGGCGACGTTGCGCTCCGGCAGCGGTCGATAGGCGGACTGGAGCACCGAGGGGCGGATGCGATAGAACCAGCTGCGCAGGTTCTGATGGCGCGGCGCGGTGAAGGCCGAGCCGGTGTACTGCTCGGCATAGAGACCGTAGGCGCAGCGCTGGGGCGAGTTCTGGCCCTCGGGCAGGGCGCCGGGCAGGGCCTCGGTGGCGAAGTGGTTACGGAAACCGCTCTGGTACTGAAGATCGCTGGTCATCTGGAGTTCCTCGCTATTGTTCGCTGGCCGTGTCGGCCACCTGACCGGCGATGGCCAGGGCCTCCTCGAGCACCTGCTGGTCGCCGACATGGTTGGCCAGCAGCAGGATCAGGCGGGCGTTGATGCGCTCGCTCCGTGCCTCGCTGCATTCGCGATGCAGCTCGGTCAGCGCGGCGTAGAAGGCGTCCGGGTCGGTGAAGTTGGGGGACAGTTCAAGCCGTGGCATGGTGGCCTCCCGGGGTGTTGGAATTAGTGTCGCGACGAGATTCGCGAAGGGTATCGAGATGGGCGCCCAGGGCATGGTCCACGGCGTCGCCGACGGCCTCGGCGGTGACCTCGGCCCAGCGGGCGGTGACATGCTGGTCGGGGCGGATCAGGTAGCCGGCACCGGCACGCAGCCCGTAGCGCTCGCCGACCAGTCCCTCGGCGTCCTCGATCACCACGCTGCGCGGCAGCTGGGTCAGGGCATGGGGGGTGGGGCCGACGAGCAGCAGGTCCAGGTCGGCCTGGCGATCCAGCAGCCCCTCGAGGTCGGCGCTCAGCGCCTCGGCCTCGGCGGTACCGACCCGGCCGTCGAGGAGCAGTACGAAGCGGTCGCCGAGCCGGTTGAGCAACCAGGCGTCCTCCCCGGCCAGACGGATCGGTGCATCCTTGGCCGGGCTGCCGGGGCGTAGCTCGCGGGGGAAGCCCTCGGCGCCTGGGCCGTTGAGGGGGGAACCGTCGTAGCGGCAGGGCAGCGACAGCCGGCCACTGTTGACCAGGCGGCGGGCGAAGGGATAGTGCTCGGCGAGCTCCAGGGTGGTGTCGCGGAACAGCCGGCTGATACGACTCTTCGGGGTGATGAAGTCGGTCGCCCGGGTCGAGTTGAGGATGTTCTCTTTCGCCCCCTGCTGACGCTCGGTGTTGTAGGTCGCGAGCAGTGCCTCAGGGGCCTGTCCCTTGAGCACCCGGGCCAGCTTCCACGCCAGGTTGTCGGTGCTCTGGATGGCGCCGTTGGCACCGCGGGCGCCGAAGGGCGAGACCTGATGGGCGGCGTCGCCCATGAACACCACCCGGTTATGGATGAAATCGTCCATCATGCGGCAGCGGAAGGTGTAGACGCTGGCCCACTCCAGCTCGAATTCCACCTCTTCGCCGAGCATCGCCTGCACTCGGGGGCGGATGTTCTCCTCCTTCTTCTCCTCCTCGGGGTCGGCGTCCCAGCCCAACTGGAAGTCGATGCGCCAGACGTTGTCCGGCTGCTTGTGCAGCAGCACCGACTGGTTGGGGTGGAAGGGCGGGTCGAACCAGAACCAGCGCTCGGTGGGGAAGTCGGCCTTCATGATGACGTCGGCGATCAGGAAATGGTCCTGAAAGACCTGGCCCTTGCTCTCGAGGTGCAGCATGTCGCGGATCTTGCTGTTGGCGCCGTCGGCCACCAGCAGGTAGTCGCAGTTGAGGCGGTAGTCGCCGTCCTCGGTGGCCACCGCGACCAGGGTGCGGTCCGGCTGGCTGTCCACCGAGGTGACCTTGTGCTTCCAGCGCAGGTCGATCCGTTCGGCAAGCTCGCCGGCGCGGTCGACCAGGTACTCCTCGAAGTAGTACTGCTGCAGATTGATGAAGGCCGGCACGCGATGGCCATCCTCGGGCAGCAGGTCGAAGTCGTAGATCTCGCGTTCCTGGAAGAAGACGCGGCCGTGCTGCCAGGTCACGCCCTTGTCGAGCATGGGCTGGGCGCACCCGAGGCGGTCGAGGATCTCCAGGGTGCGCTTGGCGAAACAGATCGCCCGCGAGCCGACGCTCACGGTGTTGTTGTCGTCCAGCACGACGCTATCGATGCCCTGCTGCGCCAGGTCGATGGCGGCGGCGAGGCCGGTGGGGCCGGCGCCGACGATCACCACCGGGCAGTGGCGAACGTCCGCGCGGTCCAGCTCGGGCGGGCGTCGATACGGGTAGACGGGATTCTTGTAGGTGGTTGGCATGGTTCCTCCGACCGCGGCGGTTCCGGGGCAGGCTTCCACGAACCTGCCTCGGCGCCGCTCGCCAGGCATGGCATGGAAATAGCGGCTTACTGGTTCTCGACGACGTCCTGCAGCGAGTGCCACATCTCGTTGTCACGCTCGGCGGTCCAGATGCGCGGGTCGGGGTGCTCGCCACCGGCCTCGTCATAGCAGCGGGTGATGTCGAACGGCAGGCAGTGATCGAAGATCACCCAGTGACCGTACTTCGGCTTGAGCCTGGCGTAGGTCTCGGCA
Organism: Halomonas kalidii; assembly: GCF_030010475.1. Taxonomy (NCBI): domain Bacteria; kingdom Pseudomonadati; phylum Pseudomonadota; class Gammaproteobacteria; order Oceanospirillales; family Halomonadaceae; genus Halomonas; species Halomonas kalidii. The sequence goes on from NZ_JASCQN010000054.1 coordinate 374,471, forward strand.
TAGCACTCGGAAAGGGGCTTGCCGGCGGCCTTGCCGGCCTTGACGCTCTCGTACATGTCGGCGAGGAAGTCGCGGGTGCCCTGGATGGCCTCCTGGCACTGTTCCGGGGTCTGCAGGGCGTCGCCGCGGCCCGGCACCAGCTTCTGCGGGGCCATCGCCTGCAGGCGGTCCAGGGTGGCGGGCCAGTCCTCGTGGTAGGCATCCCCGGTGTAGGGGGTGGCGCCGTACTCGACCAGGTCGCCGGAGAACATCACCTGCTCCTCGGGCAGCCAGACGATGGTGTCGCCCTTGGTGTGGCCGCGGCCCAGGTGGATGATGCGCACCTCGCGCTTGCCCATGAACACGGTCAGTTCCTGCTGGAAGACGATGTTCGGCCAGGTCAGGCCGGGCACGGAGTCGACCCCCTTGAACAGGCGCGGGAAGCGGCCGACCTCGGACTCGTAGTCCTGCTGGCCGCGCTCCTCGATCAGCTCGAAGGTGTGCTGGCTGGCGTAGATGTTCTCGGCGTCGTAGGCGGAGGCCCCCAGCACGCGCACGGCGTGGTAGTGGGTCATCACCACGTGCTTGATCGGCAGGTCGGTGACCTCGCGGATCCGGCGGATGACGTCCTGGGCCATGATCGGGGTGGCCTGGGTGTCGATGACCATCACGCTGTCGTCGCCGATGACGATGCCGGTGTTGGGGTCGCCCTCGGCGGTATAGGCATAGAGGCCTTCGGCCAGCTTGGTGAAGCTGATCTGCTTCTCTTCGGTGTCGGCGTGCGAGGCGAATTTCTTGCTCATGGTTCCTCCGGTGTCGTCGGGTCGTCGGGTTTGGCCCCGTCGTCATTGTCTCTGCCATGGGATCGGTCAGTGGCAAGATAATAGTTGCTGTTGAAACTGGTTGTCCAGCCATCACCGCGCCTGCTGGTGATATCACGGCGCCTGGATCTCGATAAGTTACTGTGATAGCTGGAATCTAAGCCGTGATTAGACTTAAGTTTAAGCTGTCATAACGTCTTTGTAGTTGCAAAAGAGACTAATTGGCAGGCAAGGTATCCGCAAATGACGCCGGCTCCGCGGCCTCCGACCGCCGCAGGCCGAGTCGCCCGGCTGGCAACCGCCATCATCGGCGACATCGCGACGATCTCATTACAAGAAGGGGCGGCGCCCTGGCCGCCATCCCGTGACGACGGAGGAGCACAATGAACAAGATAACCGGATTGATGCTGGGCACCCTGACCGCGGCGACCCTGAGTTCGCAGGCCCTGGCCCAGACCACCATCAACGTCAGCAGTTGGGGCGGGCCGAACCACGGTATCAATACCATCGTCTGGCCAACCTGGAAGAGCTGGATCGAGGAGGCCACCGAGGGCCGCGTGACGCTCCAGGTCACCGAGGACCTGGGGCCTCCCGCGGCCCAGATGGCACTGGTCGCCGACGGCGTCGCCGATGCCAGCTGGATCTTCCACGGCCACATGGCAGGGCGCTTCGAACTGACGCAGTTGCCGGAGTTTCCCACCTTCGAGGACTTCTCGTCCGAGGCCGCTTCCGCCGCCTACTGGCGCACTCACCAGGAGCACCTGGCCCAGGCCAACGAGCACAGGGGGTTGGAGGTCATGGCCGTGGGCGTGCATGGCCCCGGCCAGATCTTCACCGCCGAGCACGTCGAGAGCCTCGATGAACTCCCCGGCAAGCGCCTTCGCGTGGGCGGTGGGGTGATGACCGAACTGGCCAATGCCCTCGAGGTGACCGGCGTGGCGCTGCCGCCCACCGGCGTCTACGAGGCGGCTTCCCAGGGGGTCATCGACGGCGCCATGCTGACCCTCGAAGGGCTGCGCAGCTTCCGCGTGGCCGAGGTGCTGCCCAATACCCTGCAGGTCGACGGCGGCTTCTACCGCGGCAGCTTCGCCATCGTCATGAACCCGATGGTCTGGGACCGGGTCTCCGCCGAGGATCGCGAGGCCATCGAGGCGGTCTCGGGAGAGTCCCTCTCACGGCTGTTCGGCTACATGATGGATGTCTCCGACGGGCGCGGTGTCGCCTTTGCCGAGGAACTGGGCAACACCTTTACCCAGGCCTCCGAGGAGGATATCGCCATGCTCGGGAACATCAGCGACGAGCTGATCGACCAGTGGGCCGACAAGGTCAGCCGTGGCGACCTGGATGCCAAGGAGGCGCTGAGCTTCTTCCGTGAGCAGCTGTCCGTGGCGGCAGACGGCGACGGCATCGAATCGCGCGTGGTGCAGGAATAACCCCCGTCAGGAGCCGACCATGACTAGCATGTCGACCCCCTGGTCGCGCGTTGGCCGAGTCATGCAGCTGGGGCTGGAGGGGGTGGCGGGCGCCACCCTCTTCGCCATGATGCTGCTGACCACCGCCGACGTGAGCGGCCGCTACTTCTTCAATTCGCCGATCCTCGGTGCCGTGGAGCTGACCCAGCTGATGCTGGCGGCGGTGATCTTCCTGTCGCTGCCGGTGGTGTGCTGGCGCGAGGAGCACATCAGTGTCGACCTGCTCGACGCGATCTTCCCGGCGCGCTGGATCTGGCTGCGCCAGGTGATCGTCAACCTGATCGTCACCGGCGCGCTGTGGGTGATGGCCGGGCGCGTCTGGGCGCTGGGCGAGCGGGCCTTCGAGTGGGGTGACGTCACCGAATTCCTGCGCATCCAGACCGGTTACCTGATCTATCTGATGGCGATCATGCTGGCGGTCTCCGCGCTGCTTACCCTGGGGCGTGCCGTGCTCTACTTCCTGGAGGGCCTCAAGGTGGTCGAACGCGGTGGGTCGCTGAGCCCGGGAGGCGATCAATGATCGAGTCATTCTACGGCTTCGCCGCCCTGCTGCTGCTGGCCTTCCTGCGAGTGCCGCTGGCGTTCGCCATGGGCATCGTCGGCTTCGTCGGCTTCTACTACCTGACCGGCAACTGGAGCGCCGCCGAGGCGATGGCCGCGCGGCGGGTGGTGGACACCGGCATGGACTACGGGCTGTCGGTGATCCCGCTGTTCATCCTGATGGGCAACTTCGTCTCCCATGCCGGGCTGTCGGATGCGCTGTTCCGGGCCTCCAACGGCTTCCTCGGCCACCGCAAGGGCGGTCAGGCCATGGCCACCATCGTCGCCTGCGGCGGCTTCAGCGCGATCTGCGGTTCGAGCCTGGCCACGGCGGCGACCATGGGCAGGGTCGCCATGCCGCAGATGCGCAAGTACGGCTACAAGGACTCGCTGGCCGCGGCATCGATCGCCGCTGGCGGCACCCTGGGCATCCTGATCCCGCCCAGCGTGATGCTGGTGATCTACGGGATCCTCACCGAGACCAGCATCCGCGAGCTGTTCGCCGCGGGCTTCATTCCCGGGATGCTGGGCATCATCATGTATCTCGCGGCGGTGAAGTGGGTGCTGTGGCGCGACCCCGCGGCCGGCCCGGCCGGCGAGCGGGTGGCCTGGCCTGAGCGGATCGCCGCGCTGAAGAGCGTGGGTAGCACCCTGGCGCTGTTCGTGCTGGTGATCGGCGGCATCTACCTGGGGGTGTTCACGCCCACCGAGGCCGCCGGGATCGGCGCCATGGGGGCCTTCGTGATCGCCCTGTTGCGTCGCGCGCTGACCCCGCGGGTGCTCATGAACGTGCTGATGGACACGGTGCGCACCACCGCGATGCTGTTCGCCGTGGTGCTCACGGCGCTGATCTTCGCCAACTTCATCAACCGCGCCGGGCTGCCGAATGACCTGCTGGCCGTCGTCAACGGGCTCGATGTGGCGCCGTTCGTGGTGATCCTGGTGATCCTGGCGATCTACGTGCTGCTGGGCTGCGTGTTCGAGAGCATGTCGATGCTGCTGCTGACGGTGCCGGTGTTCTTCCCGGTGGTGGCGGGGCTGGGCTACGACCTGGTGTGGTTCGGGATCCTGGTGGTAATCGTGATCGAGATCAGCCTGATCACGCCACCGGTGGGGATGAACGTCTTCGTGCTGCGGGCGGTGCTGCCGGACGTGTCGACGGGGACGATCTTCCGCGGGGTGACACCGTTCTGGGTGGCGGGCACGGCGCGCGCGTTGCTGGTGCTGGTGTTCCCGGGTATCGTGCTGTTCCTGCCGCAACTGCTCTACTGACCTCGCCGGGCAACAGGGCCGGCGTATCGTGATCGACAGGGAGATCGCTGGATGGACCGCAAGCAAGTGCCGCCGGCTCCGGAAGACGCGCGGCAGGGCGTCAACCGGGCAGGACTGCCCACCAAGCCCGAGCTGGACCTCAACCAGTTCCTTCCCTATCGGCTCAACAGCCTGGCCGATCGCATCAGCGACGAACTGGCGAGAATGTACGAGGAGCGCTACGCGCTCAACGTGGCCCAGTGGCGGGTGCTGGCCTGGCTCAGTCACCGCGACCTGCTCAATGCCAAGCAGATCTGCGAGGCGACGCGCATGGACAAGGCGCGGGTCTCGCGGGCGGTGCAGGCGTTGGTGGATCGCGGCCTGATCAGCCGCAGTCCCTCGAGCCGCGACCAGCGGCTGCACGACCTGCGTCTCACCGAGGCAGGCCAGGCACTGCTCGGCGAGCTGATTCCCGAGGCCCAGGCCTGGGAGGCCGAACTGGTGGCGACCCTGACCGCCGGCGAATACCGTGACCTGCTTCACGCCATGCGCAAGCTGGAGCGCCAGCTCGAGCGCATCGGCTAGCGTTGCGGTGCGCACCACAGCGATGCTGTTCGCGGTGATGCCGACCGCGCTGATCTTCGCCAACTTGTTGTAGTAGGACGGCAGGGATAATCCACACCGGTCTCGAAAGGGGCTTTATCGGTGCCGAAGTGGTCAGCTACGACGACTTTATCGCCTACAAGAGCGAGCCGGGTGCGAAAGACGCCGGCAGGTTTGCGGCTGGAAGGCAAGGGCTACATATCGTCAGGGACGAGGGCGTGCTTTACCTCCGTTGCAACCTTTAAAACGCAACGTAGCGCCTGACGACGCTACCGCCCGGAGGCCCCCGGCTATTGCAATATCAGCAACGGGCTATCAATCATCGGCACTTGTGCCTTTGGGCGGGCACTCGTGCCCTTCTCTCTGGCAAAGTTGTCACTCCCGGACTACGCTTATACATTAGCCTAAACAACCATCTCCTCAGCAAGGGCCTTCGAGCCCCTGTGGGGTGTAGAGGACGTTTCCCAACCAACGATACACCGGAAAAGGCACAGCACCTTTATCAATAAGTGACCGTATCGGCCGGTGCGGGAGGCTTGGCATGAATCCGAAACAAGCCCTCGAGTTCTCGAAGGACCAGCATTGCGAAATCGTGGATCTGAAGTTCTCCGATATCCTGGGGATGTGGCAGCATTTCTCCATTCCTGTCAGTGAATTGGATGAAAACGCTTTTGATGCCGGGATCGGCTTTGACGGCTCATCAATCCGCGGATGGCAGGCGATCCACGCCTCCGACATGCTGGTGGTCCCGGACCCGAATACCGCAGTACTTGATCCCTTCACCGAAGTTGCCACGCTCTCCCTGATTTGCGATATCGTGGATCCCGTCACCCGCGAGGCATATAGTCGTGACCCCCGAAATATCGCGCGCAAAGCGGCGGACTACCTGAACAACACGGGCATTGGGGATGTCGCCTATTTTGGCCCGGAAGCCGAGTTCTTCATCCTCGACGATGTCCGGTATGCACAGAACCAACAATGTGGTTACTACTTCATAGATTCGATAGAAGGCCAGTGGAATACCGGGCGGGAAGAGTGGCCAAACCTGGGGTACAAGCCGCGGTACAAGGAAGGATATTTCCCTGTGCCACCCACGGATTCGCTGCAGGACATCCGCTCCGAAATGGTATTGACCCTGGAAAAGCTTGGCTATCGTGTCGAGGCTCATCACCACGAGGTGGCAACGGCGGGACAGGGTGAAATCGACATGCGTTATCTGGCCATCCAGGAAATGGGGGACGGCCTGATGTGGTACAAGTATGTGATAAAGAACGTGGCCCGCCGCCACGGCAAGACCGTCACTTTCATGCCAAAACCGGTATTCCAGGATAACGGGACCGGCATGCACGTACACCAGAGCCTCTGGAAAGACGGTAAGCCGCTGTTCGCCGGCGACGGCTATGCAGGTCTCAGCCCTCTGGCCGTGCACTACATCGCCGGCATTCTCAAGCATGCCCCGGCCCTGGCCGCGTTCACCAATCCCACCACCAACAGCTACCGGCGTTTGGTGCCGGGATTCGAGGCGCCGATCAACCTGGCCTATTCCAGTCGCAACCGTTCGGCAGCGGTACGCATCCCCATGTACCAAACCAATCCCGAGTCGAAACGGATCGAGGTGCGGTTTCCAGATCCTTCATGCAATGGCTACCTGGCATTCTCGGCAATGCTGATGGCGGGGCTGGACGGGATTCAGAGCCGGCTGGAGGTCGGCGATCCCCTCGACAAGGATATCTACTCGATGAGCCGGGAGGAGTTGGCGGAAGTTCCCTCGACGCCGTCCTCCCTGGAAGAAGCCCTGGAAGCGCTGCGAAACGACCACGAGTTCCTCCTCAAGGGCGATGTCTTTACCGAGGACGTGGTCGAGACCTGGATCGACTACAAGATGGAAAACGAGGTTTCCGCCGTGCGCCTTCGCCCCCACCCTTACGAGTTTACCTTGTATTTCGACGCCTGATGGATGCCGCCGGCCCTGAAGTCCGATTCAGGGTGGCCCGATCACACACCGCTTCGGGCTCTCGGCCGGGCGCACCGCGTTTCACGAGGGGGGCTACACTCAGCCGACCGGTTCGGTCTCCGGGAGTCGGCCGCCGAGTCGGGCGGTGATCTCGGCGGCGGTCTCGCGCACCAGCTCGCCGAGCTCCACCAGCCGCGACTCGGGAATGCGGGCCACCGGCCCCGAGACCGAGATGGCCGCCAGCGGGATGCCGTGCTCGTCGTGCAGGCAGGCCGCCACGCAGTGCAGGCCGATGGCGTGCTCCTCGCGATCGCAGGCATAGCCATGGCGGCGGATCCGGGCGAGTTCCTCGCGCAGCGACTCGGGGGTGTGCCGGGTGTTCTCGGTGACCCGGGCCAGGCCGCGTTCGTCGAGGACGCGCTCGAACTCGTCGTCGGGCAGCCAGGCCATCAGCGCCTTGCCCACCCCGGAGGCGTGCAGCGGCGCCCGGGAGCCGAGGCGGGTGATCATGCGCATCATCTGTGGTGATTCGCTCTGGGCGAGGAACACCGCGGTGCTCCCGTCGCGGATGCCGAGGTTGGCGGTCTCGCCGGTCTGGGCGGTGAGGCGTCGCAGGAAGGGGCGGCTGGTGGCCACGAAGTCGCGGGCCTCGAGGAAGCTGTTGCCGATGCGGAAGGTCTTGACGTCGATCTTCCAGAGCCCGAGCTCGTTGTCCTGGGTCACGAAGCCCTGGCTCTGCAGTGCCTGGAGCAGGCGATGGGTGGTCGAGGGCGCCAGGTCGGCCTGCTCGGCGATCTCCGAGAGCGCCAGGCCGCCGGGGCTGGCCGCCAGGCGCTCGAGCATGTTGAGCCCCCGGACCAGTGACTGGCTGTGGCCGCTGGTACTCTTGCCCGATCCGGCGGGTCGCCCCGCCGTTCTGCGCTTGCCTTCGCTCACCTGATGCTCTCCCTCTCGTCCCGCGACAAAAGCCACAGCATACCCCGTCGAGGCAGGACTGTCTCGGTTGCGGAAATGGCTTCCATTCGGTGCCTGCAGCGCTCGTTGTTCACCGCCACGTGCTATCGATGCCGCCAGCGAGGAGCGCGTTTGTCGATGAAGGCGTCGATGCCCTCGCTGGCATCCTCGGCCATCATGTTGCAGGCCATCGTCTCCCCGGCATAGGCGTAGGCCTCCTCCAGCGGCATGCTCAGCTGTCGGTGGAACATCGCCTTGCCGGTACGCAGCGCCACGCGGCTCTTGGCGCAGAGGCTGGTGGTGAGCTCGCCGAGTACCGCGTCGAGGTGGTCGTCCTCGGCGACCCGGTTGACCAGTCCCCAGTCCCGGGCCTGGTCGGCGCCGATGAACTCGCCGGTGAAGAGCATCTCCATGGCTCGCTTGCGGCCCACGTTGCGGCTCAGTGCCACCGCCGGGGTGGAGCAGAACAGCCCGACATTGATGCCGGAGACCGCGAAGCGGGCGGAGCGTGCCGCGACCGCCAGGTCGCAACTGGCCACCAGCTGGCAACCGGCGGCGGTGGCCAGGCCCTGCACCCGAGCGATCACCGGTACCGGCAGGGCGACGATGGCCTGCATCAGCTCGCCGCAGCGGGCGAACAGCGCCTGGTAATAGGCCTTGTCGGGGGTGGCGCGCATCTGCTTGAGGTCGTGGCCGGCGCAGAAGGCCTTGCCCTCGGCGGCGAGCACCACGCAGCGCACGTCCTCGTCGCCGGCCAGCCGGTCGAATTCGGCGCCGAGCGCGGCGATCACCTCCTCGGACAGGGCGTTGAAGTGGCGCGGTCGGTTCAGGGTCAGGGTGGTCACGCCGTCGGTGTCATGGCGCAGTACCGGGGCGTCATCCGGCATGGGGGGATCTCCAGTGAGGGACGGGACAGCCTGCAGCCTAGCGTTCGACAGGCCGTTGTCGACACGCCTGCGACCAAAGTTGGTCCCGCCGGCTATTCCGGGCTACGCAGGGCGGCCGCCTCGGCCTTGAGCCTGGCCAGGCGGTCGCCGAACAGGTAGGCGCCGAGGGCCACCAGGATCAGCGCGGCACCGGCGAGCATCGTGGCCGAGGGCTGCTCCCGGTTCAGGGTCATGCCGAGCGTCAGGGCCAGCACCGGGGTGATCAGGGTCACCAGCGCCACGGTGGCGGCGGGCAGCCGCGAGAGGATCAGGAAGTAGCAGAGAAAGCCCAGCAGCGACCCGAACAGCGCCAGATAGAGCACCGACCAGAGCCCGCGGGGGCTGAGCGGGATGGTCAAGGATTCACCGCTGGTCAGCCACAGGGCGAGAAAGCACGGCAGGCTGAAGGCCAGGGCGCCCAGGGTCTGCTCCAGCGGACCGAGCCCGGCGGCCACCCGCTGCACGGCGATACCGCTGCCGCTGAACAGGGTCACCGCGGCCAGCATCATGGCGAGGGCGGCGAGCTGGTCGCGTCCCAGCGCCAGGCTGTCGGCGAACACCACCGCCAGGCCCAGCACGCCGAGGCCGCAGCCGAGCCAGTGCCAGCGGCGCAGCTTGGTGGCCCCGGGCAGCGCCTGGAGGATCAGCCCCGAGATCAGCGGCGCCATGCCGAACATCACCGACATCATGCCCGAGGGCAGGCTCATGGAGGCGTGATAGCTCAGCGCCATGGCGCCGAACACACCGGGCACCGCGGCGGCGTAGCTGGCCAGCGCCCGGCGGTCGCGGCGCAGCCGACGACCCAGGGCGAGCAGGACCGCCAGGCCGATGAGCAAGGCGATCAGCATGCGCAGCATCACGCTGCCCACCGGGGCGCCGGCTTCGGCGCTCCACTTGATGGCCAGCGGGGTGGAGGCCCACACCAGCACCACGATCAGATAGGCCGGTCCGGTCGGCATGGCGGAAATCCCTGTGGCGTGCCCCTGGGGCAGTCAATCGTTTGAACACTAACCTTTAGCACAAGAAAAGCCGCCGCGTCGATGCGACGCGGCGGCTCGCTGTCACTGCCTGGACGGGGAGACCCTACTCGGCGTAGCTGGTCTCGGAGTAGAGCACCCGCACCCGCAGGGTGTGCTCCACATGGCGCAGGGCGTCGAGCGCCTGCTGCCCGTAGGCCTTGTCCACGTCGATGACCACGTAGCCGACCTTTTCATTGGTCTGCAGGTACTGGCCGGAGATGTTGATGTCGTTCTCGGAGAGCACCCGGTTGATCTCGGAGAGCACGCCCGGCACGTTGTCGTGGATGTGCAGCAGGCGATGGTTGCCCGGGTGGGCCGGCAGGGCGACCTCCGGGAAGTTGACCGAGGTGACGGTGGTGCCGTTGTCGGAGTAGGTGATCAGCTTCTCGGAGACCTCGATGCCGATGTTCTCCTGGGCCTCCAGGGTCGAGCCGCCGACGTGCGGGGTGAGGATGACGTTGTCCAGGCCACGCAGCGGGCTGACGAACTCCTCGTTGTTGCCCTTGGGCTCCACCGGGAAGACGTCGATGGCGGCGCCGTTGAGCTTGCCGGCGGAGAGCGCCTCGGCCAGCGCCTCGATCACCACCACACTGCCGCGGGAGGCGTTGATCAGGATGCCGCCCTGCTTCATCAGGGCGATCTGTTCCTGGCCGATCATCCACTTGGTGGAGGGCAGCTCCGGCACGTGCAGGCTGACCACGTCGGCCCGGGCCAGCAGCTCCTCGAGGCTCGCCACCTGACGGGCGTTGCCCATGCCCAGCTTGGCCACCACGTCGTAGTAGATGACGTCGAGGCCCAGCGACTCGGCCAGCACCGAGAGCTGCGAGCCGATGCTGCCGTAGCCGATGATCCCCAGGGTCTTGCCGCGTGCCTCGTGGGAATTCTTCGCCGACTTCAGCCAGCCGCCACGGTGGGCGCGGGCGCTCTTCTCGGGAATGCCGCGCAGCAGCATGATCGCCTCGGCGAGCACCAGCTCGGCCACCGAGCGGGTGTTGGAGTAGGGGGCGTTGAACACCGGGATGCCGCGCACCAGCGCGGCGGTCAGGTCGACCTGATTGGTGCCGATGCAGAAGCAGCCCACGGCGACCAGCTTCTCGGCGGCGGCGAAGACGCGCTCGGTGAGCTGGGTGCGCGAGCGGATGCCGAGGAAGTGGACGTCGCGGATCTTCTCGATCAGCGTCTCCTCGTCGAGTGAGGTCGGCAGGTGCTCGATGTTGGTGTAACCGGCGTTCAGGAAATTGTCCACCGCGCTCTGGTGGACGCCCTCGAGCAGCAGGATCTTGATCTTGCTCTTGTCCAGGGACGTTTTGGCCATGGTCGAATCAACCCCTTCTTCGGTGCGAGCCGCATGCGGTGTCGTGACGTTGGAGAGCCTGGTGGCCAGCCGGTCAGGAACGGCTGCGGGCTAGGGCAGGCTCGAAACAGGGCGCCCATGGTAGCACAGCGGGCATGAGCGAAGATGAAAATGCTGCGCTGCTCCAATGAGCCGCCTGCATGTTGCCCGACCCGGTCCCGGGGCAGACGCCCCCCCGGGGAGAGCGTGTATACTGTCGCCTTTCTGGATTCGTGACTGGCAAGGGGTCCCATGGCAGAGCGTGACGAGCGGTCGCCCGACCTGGCGGAAGGCGAGGCGGCCTCGATGGACTTCGCCGCCACCGTCGAGCGGCTCGAGCAGCTGGTGGAACGGCTGGAGTCCGGCGAGCTGTCGCTGGAAGGGTCGCTGGCGGCCTTCGAACAGGGCGTGGGCCTGGCCCGCGATGCCCAGCGCCGCCTGGACGAGGCGGAACTCAAGGTGCGCACCCTGATCGAGGGGCCCGAAGGGGACGTCGAGCTCGAACCCTTTGCCCCCCCGCCCACGGAGGACGACGGTGAGCGCTGATGCCCTGGTGGCCCGTCTGGCCACCGACCGGGCCCGGGTCGACGCTCGCCTCGAGGCGCTTTTCGTGGCGCGCTCGGGGCCGGTACCCCGGCTCGAGGCGGCGATGCGGCACGGCGTGCTGGTGGGCGGCAAGCGCCTGCGGCCGGTGCTGGTCTACGCCGCCGGGCGCGCCCTGGGGGGGCGTGACGAGGACCTCGACGCCCCGGCCATGGCCCTGGAGCTGATCCATGCCTACTCGCTGGTCCACGACGATCTGCCGGCCATGGACGACGACGACCTGCGCCGCGGCCAGCCCACGGTGCACAAGGCCTTCGACGAAGCCACGGCGATCCTGGCCGGCGATGCCCTGCAGACCCTGGCGTTCGAGGTGCTGGCCCGGGCCGCTCACCCGCGGTTGCCGGCGCTGATGTTGACCCTGGCCGTGGCCGCCGGTCGCGATGGCATGGCCGCCGGCCAGGCGCTGGATCTCGCCGCCGTCGGTGGCCACCCGGACGTCGAGGCCCTGGCCACCATGCATGGCCACAAGACAGGCGCGCTGATCCGTGCCGCGGTGCGCCTGGGCGGACTGGTCGCCGTCGACGAGGAGGATCCGCGACTCGCGGCCCTGGAGGCCTATGCCGACGCCATCGGCCTGGCCTTCCAGATCCACGACGACGTGCTCGACGTGACCGGCGACACCGCGACCCTGGGCAAGGCCTCCGGTGCCGACGCCGCCCGCGACAAGCCTACCTATCCCGCCTTGCTGGGGCTCGATGGGGCGAGATCGCGGGCCCATGAGCTGGTCGAGGACGCGGTCGCCGCCCTGGCCCCGCTGGGCGGGGCAGGTGCCCCCCTGGTTGACCTCGCGCGCTACATGATCGAGCGTGACCACTGACGACGACAGATGACCCCCATGAAGCTGTTCGATGACATTCCCGTCGAGCGTCCGGCCACGCCGCTGCTCGACACCCTGGAAACGCCGGCCTCCCTGCGCGCCATGTCCATGACACAGCTGCTGCAGGTGGCCGACGAGCTGCGCGCCTACCTGCTCTACAGCGTGGGGGTGAGTGGCGGGCACTTCGGTGCGGGTCTCGGCGTGGTGGAGCTCACCGTGGCCCTGCACCAGGCGCTGGAGACGCCCCACGACCGCCTGGTATGGGACGTGGGGCACCAGGCCTACCCGCACAAGATCCTCACCGGGCGCCGGGAGGCCATGCAGCGGATTCGCCAGTATGGCGGCCTGGCGGCCTTCCCGAGGCGGGCCGAGTCCGAGTACGACACCTTCGGCGTGGGGCACTCCAGCACCTCGATCTCGGCGGCGCTGGGCATGGCCCTGGCCGCCCGCACCCGCGGCGAGCAGCGCCGGGTCTGCGCGGTGATCGGCGACGGCGCGCTGACCGCCGGCATGGCCTTCGAGGCCCTGGCCCATGCCGGTCACGTCGATGCCAACCTGCTGGTGGTGCTCAACGACAACGAGATGTCGATCTCCGAGAACGTCGGCGGCATCGCCAGCTACCTGGCGCGGATCCTGGCCAGCAAGCCCTACACCACCATGCGCGAGGGCGGCAAGAAGGTGCTCTCGCACCTGCCCGGGGCGCTCGAGCTGGCGCGGCGCACGGAAGAGCACATGAAGGGCATGGTCAGCCCGGCGACGCTCTTCGAGGAGATGGGCTTCAACTACATCGGCCCCATCGACGGTCACGACCTGCCGCTGCTGGTGCAGACCCTGCGCAACATGCGTGACCTGGAGGGCCCGCAGTTCCTGCATGTGAAGACCCGCAAGGGCAAGGGCTTCCTGCCCGCCGAGGCCGATCCGATCGGCTACCACGCCATCACCAAGCTGGAAAAGAACGAGCTCGAGAAGCACGGCGGCACCCCGCCGCCGCTCAAGCCGGCCGCGCCGGTCAAGAAGAAACTCAAGTACTGCAACGTGTTCGGCGACTGGCTGTGCGACATGGCGGCCGCCGACGAGCGGCTGATCGGCATCACCCCGGCGATGCGCGAGGGGTCCGACCTGATCCGCTTCTCCCAGGAGCATCCGGGGCGCTACTACGACGTGGCGATCGCCGAGCAGCATGCGGTGACGCTGGCCGCCGGCCTGGCCTGCGAGGGCATGAAGCCGGTGGTGGCGATCTACTCGACTTTCCTGCAGCGTGGCTATGACCAGCTGATCCACGACGTGGCGGTGCAGGAACTCGATGTCACCTTCGCCATCGATCGCGCCGGCCTGGTGGGGGAGGACGGCCCCACCCACCATGGCAGTCTCGACCTCTCCTACCTGCGCTGCGTGCCGGGGATGGTGGTGCTGGCGCCGGCCGACGAGGCCGAGTGCCGCGCCATGCTCAGCGCCGCCTACCACCATCCCGGCCCCGCCGCGGTGCGCTACCCCCGTGGCACCGGCCCCGGGGCGGAGATCCCCGGGCATCTGGAGCCGCTGGCGATCGGCAAGGCCGAGCTGCGCCGCCGGGGCAGCCGGGTCGCCCTGCTGGCCTTCGGCAGCCTCAATGGCCCGGCGGCGGCCGTCGCCGAAACCCTGGATGCCACTCACCTCAACATGCGCTCCATCAAGCCGCTGGACCGTGACGCCGTGCTCGCCGCGGCCGACGAGCACGACCTGCTGGTGACCCTGGAGGAGAACGTGGTGGCCGGTGGCGCCGGGAGCGCGGTCAACGAGCTGCTGGTCGCCGAGGGCGTGCAGGTGGAGGTCCTCAACCTGGGACTGCCCGACGCCTTCGTCGAGCACGGCAAGCCCGCCGAGCTGCTCACCGAGTGCGGGCTGGATGCCGACGGCATCGAGGCGTCGATCCGTGCTCGCCTGCCCTGACGCCGCCCCTGCTCCGGCGCGGGGTGGGCGATGATCCGCCCCGGCCCCACTTCCTCACCCCTGTCAGTCGTCTGCCGGTCCGCCTTCGGCCGTCCTGCTGCCCGTGTGGTTGTCTCCGCCGACCTGCCCGGCAAGTCGTGTCGAGTGGCCGCCGCTGGTTCCTCGGGCGGAACCCGGCGGCGTCATGGCTGAGTTTGAGTGGCGGTAATTTCTTATATTCTTGTAGACGATTTCCTACAAAGCCTGTAATCAAGCGGTTTTCCCCGTGTTCCAGAACGGAACAATTGAAGACCGTAGGTGATCTTTTGCAGCATTTTGTAGACCATTCCCGACAAGAGCGATGGTCGCAAGGGGTGGCAGGAAGCACCGCGACCTGCCGTTGCCCCCGTTTGGCATCCACTCCCTGTGTGATTACCCTCACGCCTCATTAACAGCAATCTTGACGATGCCTTGGGCATGGGCCGGTCATCGGCGTGTGCCGTGATGCGCATCCGCCGGTTCGTCCGTCTCGGGCAGAAACAAGGCGGTTGCGCCTCTCCCGTTCGTGGCTGTCCGGCAATCGGAGCCCGTCCAGCGAGGCATCGTTCGAATGAAAAGCGGGTACGTCAGGGAGCTCCACCATGGCAAAGGAAGGGACCGTTGCGCCGAAAGAGCGCATCAACATCAAGTATGTGCCGGCCACCGGCGATCAGCAGGCGGAAACCGAGCTGCCGCTCAAGCTGCTGGTGGTGGGGGACTTCAAGGGAGGGGCCGAAGAGACCCCGATCGAGGAGCGCGACAAGGTCTCGGTGGACAAGAACAACTTCCAGTCGGTGATGCGCGAGGCGGGGCTCGGCCTGCAGGCGTCGGTGCCCAATCGCCTCGCCGAGGGCGACGAGCCCACCGACCTGGCGGTGAACCTCGCCTTCAAGTCACTGGACGACTTCGCCCCCGACAGCGTGGCGCGACAGGTGCCGGAATTGCGCAAGCTGGTCGAGCTTCGCGAGGCCCTGGTCGCCCTCAAGGGGCCGCTGGGCAACGTGCCGGCCTTCCGCGATCGGCTGCAGAAACTGCTGGAGAGCGATGAGGCGCGTCAGCAGCTGCTCTCGGAGCTCGAGTTGCTCGATACGAACGACAAGGGTGATGCCTGATACCGCATCGAGCGGGTGATGGCAGGCGACGCAAGCCAGGCATAAGGACGCGAGGCAATTTCATGAGCGATACGGCACAAACGCAGGGCCAGGCCGCCGAGGCCCGGGCCGAAGACTCCCTTCTCGATCAGGTGATGGCGCAGACCCGCATGGCGCCGGCCGATGAGGGCTACGACATCGCCAGGCAGGGCGTGGCGGCGTTCATCGCCGAGCTGCTGCAAAGCGACAGCGAGGCGCCCCAGGTCAACAAGTCGGTGGTCGACCGCATGATCGTCGAGCTGGACCGCAAGATCGGCAGCCAGGTGGACGAGATCCTCCACGAGCAGGGCTTCCAGCAGCTCGAGTCGGCCTGGCGCGGCCTCAAGCTGCTGGTCGATCGCACCGACTTCCGCGAGAACATCAAGCTCGACCTGCTGCATGCCACCAAGGGTGAACTGCTCGAGGACTTCGAGTTCGCCCCCGAGATCAGCCAGAGCGGGCTCTACCAGCACGTCTATGCGGCGGAGTACGGCCAGTTCGGCGGTGAGCCGGTGGCCGGCATCATCGGTCACTACGACTTCTCGCCGTCGACCCCGGACATCAAGCTGCTGCAGTACACCTCGGCGGTGGGGGCCATGGCCCATGCCCCCTTCCTCTCCTCGGTGGCGCCGAGCTTCTTCGGCATCGACAGCTTCGAGGAGCTGCCCAACATCAAGGACTTCAAGGCCATCTTCGAGGGCCCGAAGTACGCCCGCTGGCGCAGCCTGCGCGAGTCCGAGGATGCCCGCTACCTGGGGCTCACCGCGCCGCGCTTCCTGCTGCGCATGCCCTACGACCCGGTCGAGAACCCGGTCAAGAGCTTCAATTATCGTGAAACGGTGAGCGAGGACCACGAGCACTACCTGTGGGGCAACACCGCCTACCTGCTCGCCGAGCGGCTCACCGACAGCTTCGCCAAGTACCGCTGGTGCCCCAACATCATCGGGCCGCAGAGCGGCGGCGCCGTCGAGAACCTGCCGGTGCACACCTACGAGGCGCTGGGTCAGCTGCAGGCCAAGATCCCCACCGAGGTGCTGGTCACCGACCGCCGCGAGTTCGAGATGGCCGAGGAGGGTTTCATCTCGCTGACCATGCGCAAGGGCAGCGACAACGCCGCCTTCTTCTCCGCCAACTCGGTGCAGAAGCCCAAGGTCTTCGCCAACACCGCCGAGGGCAAGGCCGCCGAGACCAACTTCAAGCTCGGCACCCAGCTACCCTACATGTTCATCATCAATCGCCTGGCGCACTACATCAAGGTACTGCAGCGCGAGCAGATCGGCTCCTGGAAGGAGCGCCAGGACCTCGAGCGCGAGCTCAACGCCTGGATTCGCCAGTACGTCGCCGACCAGGAGAACCCGCCGGCCGAGGTGCGCAGCCGTCGTCCGTTGCGGGCAGCCTCGATCCAGGTCTCGGACGTCGAGGGTGACCCGGGCTGGTATCAGGTCTCCATGGCGGTGCGCCCGCACTTCAAGTACATGGGCGCCAATTTCGAGCTGTCGCTGGTGGGACGCCTCGACAAGGAGTAAGGGAGTGCCGCTGCCATGACCCTTCACCGTGGTGGCGTGCTCGGCAACCGGTTGTTCGAGCGCCTGGCCGGACAGCCGGCCGAGCCAGGGGGCGAAGCGAGC
Source organism: Halomonas kalidii (assembly GCF_030010475.1). NCBI lineage: Bacteria > Pseudomonadati > Pseudomonadota > Gammaproteobacteria > Oceanospirillales > Halomonadaceae > Halomonas > Halomonas kalidii. The sequence goes on from NZ_JASCQN010000054.1 coordinate 391,448, forward strand.
CTTGCCGACGCCGTCGCGTCCATCAAGCGTCATCTCGTCGACCTGCTCAACAGCCACCCGGGGCACAGCGAGTGCGCGCCGGAGCTGGGGCTGCTGGACTTCAACGACGCCACCATCGGCGTGCTCGATCTGGAACTCAACATCCAGCGCGCCATCCGCCAGTGCATCGAACGTTTCGAGCCTCGCGTACAACGGGTGGAGGTCGAGTCGTTGCCCCATGGCGGCGACCCCCTGCAACTGCGCTTCCAGGTTCACGCGACCCTGGAGCTTGGCCGGGACAACGCTCAGACCACCATCGATCTGTTGCTCAACGACAAACGCTACCAGTGCCTGAACTGAGCACCTAAGCACCCAGGGAACGAGGCGCGCATGCTCAATCGCTACTACCGGGACGAGCTCGACTTTCTGAAGCGGCAGGGGCGGGAGTTCGCCGACGCCAATCCCGGCCTCAGCCGCTTCCTCTCCGAGCGCAGCACCGATCCGGATGTCGAGCGCCTGCTGGAGGGCTTCGCCTTCCTGACCGGTCGCATGCGCGAGAAGGTCGAGGACGAGTTCCCCGAGCTGACCCACTCGCTGATCGGCATGCTGTGGCCCAACTACCTGCGCCCGGTACCGAGCATGACGGTGGTGCAGTTCACGCCGAAATGGCATGCCCTGAGCGCCTGCCAGCGTGTCGCGGAGGGCACCTCGCTGGGGTGCCGGCCGGTGGACGGCACGGCCTGCCGCTTCCGTACCTGCCACGAGGTGGCGCTCTACCCCCTCGAGCACGCCGGCGTCGAGGCGCGCCACTCCCGCGAGGCCTCGGTGGTCGAGCTGAATCTCGACGTGCACAGCGACCAGCCGCTCGATGAGCTGGGCATCGACGACCTGCGCCTGCACCTGGGCGGCAACGGCTACACGGCCCGCAGCCTCTACCTGTGGATGAGTCATTACCTGTCGCGCCTCGAACTCGAGGTCGACGGCGAGCGCGTGCCGCTGCCGGGCAGCCTGCTGCAGCCGGTGGGCTTCGAGCGCGAGCACGCCCTGCTGCCCTATCCGCGCAACGCCTACCAGGGCTACCGCATCCTGCAGGAGTACCTCTGTTTCCCCGAGGCCTTCCACTTCATCGACCTGGCCTCGTTGGGACGCCACCTGCCCGCGCGTCAGGCGCGACGGTTGACGCTGCGCTTCGTCTTCTCGCGCACCCTGCCGGCCGATGCCCGGGTGCGCGACGAGCACCTGGCGCTCTACTGCACGCCGGCCATCAACCTGTTCTCCCACGACGCCGATCCCATCGACCTGAGCGGCGAGCGCAGCGAGTACCGCATTCGCCCCAGCAGTCGCGCCCCGTCGCACTACGAGGTGTTCAGTGTCGATGCGGTCAACGGCTGGCTGGAGAGCGAGTCCGGCAAGGTGCGCGGCGAGCCGCGCACCTATGTGCCGTTCGAGAGCTTCCAGCATCAGATCGAGCGCGATCGCGACCGCCAGGCGCTCTACTACCGGGTGCGGGTGCGCGACAGCCTGCGCGGCGACGGCTTCGATCACGACATCGCCTTCGTGCGCGGCGACGAACGGGCGTGCCTCGGCATGCGCGAGACCATCTCGCTGCGGCTGACCTGCAGCAACCGCGAGCTGCCCGAGCGGCTGACCGTGGGCGATGTCTGCGTGTCCACCGAGAGCAGCCCCGTGCATGCCGACTTTCGCAACATCACCCGGCCGACACCGGCCCTGCGGCCGACCCTCGACGGCAGCCTGCTGTGGACGCTGATCTCCAACCTGTCGCTCAACTACCTGTCGCTGCTCGAGCGGGACGCGCTGTGCTCGGTGCTGCGCGCCTACGACTTCCGGGCGCTGGTCGACCGCCAGGCGGAGCGCGTCTCCCAGATGCGCCTGGCGGGCATCACCGCCATCGAGACGCAATCCATCGACCGGCTCAAGCGTGGCCTGCCGATACGCGGCCTGCGCTCGGTCATGACCCTCGATCAGGAGGCCTTCGGCGACGAGGGCAGCCTCTACCTGTTCGGCAGCGTGCTGGCACGGTTCTTCTCGCTCTACGCCAGCATCAACTCGTTCCACGAACTGCACGTCATCAATCGACACAACCGTGAGCGTTACACATGGACCTTGCAGTCGGGCCAGCAGCCTCTGATGTAGCGCCGGCGGCCCTGCTCGAGGGGGCCCGACGCTACGACTTCTACCAGCTCGTCGAGCTGCTGCATCGCCACCACGACGATGATCTCGAAGGTGGTGGTGGCGGTAGCGTGCCTGAACGGGTGCGTTACAAGGCGTCGGCGTCGCTGGGCTTCCCCGGCAGCGACGTGGTGGCCCTGGCGCCCGGTGCCGACGGTGGCTACGAGCTGGAAGTCAGTTTCCTCGGGCTGCAGGGCGCCCAGTCGCCGCTGCCCGGCTACTACCTCGAGAGCCTGGCCCACGACGCCGCGCACCACGAGGGCGCCGCCGGCGACTTCCTCGATTTCTTCAATCATCGCCTGCTGACCCTGGTCCATCGTGCCTGGCGCAAGTATCGCCACTATGTGCGCTACCAGGATGGCGCCAGCGACGGCTTCTCCGCTGCCATCTTCGCCCTGGTGGGGCTGGCCGACAGCGAGCTGCGCGGCGAGACGCCGATCAACTGGAGCAAGATGCTCGCCTACGCCGGCCTGCTGGCGGGGCGGTCGCGCTCGCCGGAGGTGGTGTGCAGTATCGTCGGCCACTGCTTCGACCTCGACGACGTCCACCTCGAGGAGTGGGTCCACCGCTGGGTCGACATTCCCGAGGACCAGCGCAGCCGTTCCGGCAGGTCGGCGATGACGCTGGGCGAGGACATGATCGCCGGTGAACGCGTCGCCGACATCGGCGGCAAGTTCGCGCTCTGCCTGAGGGGCCTGAGTCTCGAGCGCTTCCGCGACTTCCTGCCCGACGGGGGCGAACACGCGCCGCTCAGGACCCTGGTGGACTTCGTGCTGCGCGAGCCGCTGGCCTACGACCTGGAGCTCGAGCTGCTGCCCAGTGCCGTGCGACCGATGCGCCTGGGCGAAGCCGGCAGCTGCCAGCTCGGCTGGACCACCTTCGTCGACCCCGAGTCCGGTGATGCCTCCAGGCGCCGCCGGGTACGCATCCAGATGACAGGCTGAACGCCCATGCAAGCCGCTTACCCTCATGCCACCGAGCGCCATGCCACTGCCCACACGGCCATCACCCTGGTGGTCATCAACAGCGAGCGCCTGGAAGGCCGCTCCACCAGCAGCCACGTCTTCCACGAGGCCGGGGGCTCCCTGGGCAGCGGGGCGGGCGACGACTGGTTGCTGCAGGACCATGCCGGGCGCATCCGCCCCGGTCACGCCCAGATCCAGCGCCAGGACGGCCGCTTCTGCCTGATCGACCGCAGCGGCCATACCTTCATCAACCACGCCACCCTGCCGCTCGGCCGTGACCGGCGGGTCGCCCTGCGCGACGGCGACGAGCTGCGCCTCGGCGAGTATCACCTGCGGGTGCACCTCGGCGATCGTCAGGCCAGTCAGCCCGGGGCCCAGCCGCTGACGGCGCTGATCAACGAGGAGCAGGAGGCGCTGGCGGGGCAGGGCATGCCGCTGGTCCAGGCTTCGTCGGCGGCGGGCTTGATGCCGCCGCGGCATGACGACCCCCTGGAGGCGCTCGGCGAAGCGACGCCCGGCGCCAGCCATCGCGACCCGCTCACCGCCCTGGAGCACCCCGGCGAGGAGGCGATCGACTTCACCGATCCCTTGCTCGACGAGCTGGAAGGCGCGACCACGGTGGCAGCGGACTATCACCCACGGGGCCGGCACGAGACGGTGCACACCGAGCCGACGATTCGACGACACGAGGACACCACGGAGATGAACAGGGAAATGGACGAACGGCTGCTGAACGACCTGGAACGCTCGGTCGGCGAGCAACTCGAGGACCGCTGGCAGGAGGCGACGCCGGTCGCCACCGGGCATGTCGGCGCGGATCCCCTGCTGCGTGCCCTGGGCGCCGACCTGCGCTTCCGCGACAGCGAAGAGCAGCAGGCCTTCCTCGAGGAGGCCGGCAATACCCTGCGCGCCGCCATCGACGGCCTGCAGGCGCTGCACCAGGCCCAGGACGACAGCCGCTATCCGCTGCGCGATCGGCGCTTGCAGCCCATCGAGGACAACCCCCTGCGCCTGGGTCAGCCCTACGGCGAGACCGTGGAGACGCTGTTCTCCGCCCGGCGCAGTCCGGTGCATCTCTCGGCACCGGCGGCCGTGGCCGAGTGCCTGGCCCACCAGGGGCAGCACCAGGCGGCGGTCGAGGAGGCCATCGGCCAGGCGCTGCAGTCGATTCTCGACGCCTTCGCTCCCGACGCCCTGCTCAAGCGCTTCCATGCCTACCGCGGTGCCGGTAACCGCCTCGAGGACGAGGGGGGCTGGGCCTGGGAGATGTATCGCCACTACTACCAGGAGCTGAACTCCGGCCGACAGCAGGGCTTCGCCAAGCTGTTCTGGGAGGTCTTCGAGCAGGCCTACGACCAGTCGGTGCGCCGCCAGCAGCGGGAGGGCGCATGAGCACGACTCGACAGCTGGCCTGGCTGTGGGTGGTCGTGGCGGCGCTGCTGCTCGGCGGCTGTGCCTCGACCCGTGAAGCGGCCGGCAAGACCTGGCAGGTCATGAAGGATCCCGCGATCCCGGTGGGCTATCCCGAGGCGCGGCCGACCCGGGTCGACCTCGCCATGGTCGCCGAGCCCGGCGTCAACCCCAACGTCGACGGCGACGGCACGCCGCTGCGCTTCCAGATCCTGCAGCTCAAGGACGACTCCATGCTGATGGCCGCCGACCTTGACCAACTGCGCAGCGACCTCGAGGAGGCCCTGGGCACCAACTACCTGACCCATGACGACTTCACCCTGCTGCCCGGTCAGTGGAAGTTCTACGAGCCCTTCGAGGTCGACGAACAGACGCGCTACATCGGCATCATCGCCTTCTACAGCGCCCCCGATCAGGCCCAGTGGAAGAAGGTGGTCAAGATCGATGCCCAGGGCGGTGACTACCACCTGCTGGTGCAACTGCGTGAGCTCGAGGCCGAGCTGAGGAAGGAAGAGTAATGGCCAGCCGCAACCGAGTGGTATGGAGCGAAGGGCTGTTCATCAAGCCGCAGCACTTCCAGCAGCAGCAGCGCAGCCTGGAGGGGCTGCTCGATGCCCGCCTGCGTGGCGTCAGCCACTACCTCCACGGCTTCCTGATGCTGGAGCTCAACGCCGAGTTCCTGAGCTTCGGGCGGATCGCCATCAGTCGTGCCAGCGGGGTGATGCCGGATGGCACCGCCTTCCAGCTGCCCGACGACGACATCGAACCGCAGCCGCTGGAGATCGACGACCCGGGCATCACCAACCAGATCGTCTACCTGGGCCTGCCGCTGGCCACCGACGCGGTGGGCGAGGTGCGTTGGCCCGGCGACGACCTGCCGGCGCGCTATCGGCTCTCCCAGCGCGGCGTGCGCGACTTGCACTCCCGCGACGGCGACAGCACCGAGCTCGACGTGGCGCGGGTCGCCCCCCGCCTGCTGCTCGAGCGCGACGACCGCAGCGCCTACGCCTGCCTGGCGGTGGCGCGCATCGTCGAGCGGCGCCCCGACGGCAGCCTGGTGCTCGACGAGCAGTTCCTGCCGACCCTGCTCAACGTCCAGGCGGCACCCGCCCTGCAACGCTTCGTCGGCGAGATGGCCGGCCTGATGCGCGAGCGGGCGCGCAACATCGCCCAGCGCCTCTCGACCCCTCACCAGACCGGGGTGGCCGACGTCTCCGACTTCATGCTGCTGCAGCTGCTCAACCGGGCCCAGCCACGCTTCCAGCACCTGGCACGCCTCGGGCAGCTGCATCCGGAGCGGCTCTTCGACACCATGCTCGAGACCGCCAGCGAGCTGGTCACCTTCACCGACGAGTCGCGGTTGCCGCCGGAGTACCCGGCCTACGACCACGACCACCCCGAGCGCGCCTTCCGCATGCTGATGCAGGGCCTGCGCCAGGCGCTGTCGACGGTGCTCGAGCCACGGGCCCTGGCGATCCAGCTGCAGGCGCGACGCTATGGCCTGCTGGTCGCGCCGCTGTCGGATGCGGGGCTGCTCGACGACGCCGACTTCATCCTCGCGGTACGCGCCGACATGCCCAACGAGCGGCTGCGCAAGCTGTTCCTGCAGCAGACCAAGGTGGCCAGCGTCGAGCGCATCCGCGACCTCATCAGCCTGCAACTGCCGGGGGTGCCGCTGGAGCCGCTGCCGGTGGCGCCACGCGAGCTGCCCTATCACGCCGGTTACAGCTACTTCCGGCTCGACCGTCAGAGCCAGGCCTGGAGCATGCTCGACGGCGCCAGTGGTTTCGCCTTCCACGTGGCGGGCGAATTTCCCGGCCTGGAAATGCAGTTCTGGGCGATCAGGAGCTAAGCCATGCAAGATCTTGCCACGCAATTCGACCCCGATGCCGGCGCCATCGACCGCTACTCCCCCTCCCGCCACGAGGATCGCATCAACGAGCGGGGGCTGGAGCGGCTGATCCATAGCCATGCCGAGCACCTGGACGCCGACGAGGACTACTGGTTCCGCCTGCGCGGCCACAACCTCAACCCGCTGGTGGATGCCGCCAGCTCGTTGCTGGGCTTGGTGGTGCGGGTGCGCCAGCTCGACACCATGGGCGACATCGAGCGGCTCTACCGCCAGGTGGTCGACGAGATCTCGGCGATCGAGATCGAGCTCACCGAGCAGGGCTACGACCGACCGACCCTGCTGGCGTACCGCTATGTGCTCTGCTCGTTCATCGACGAAGCCGTGATGGGCACCGCCTGGGGGCAGCAGAGCAAGTGGGCGGAGCACTCGCTGCTGACCCGCTTCCACAACGAGACCTGGGGGGGCGAGAAGGTCTTCTCGATCCTCTCCCGGTTGCAGCAGGAACCGCAGCGCTATCGCGACATGCTGGCCTTCATCTACCTCTGCCTGTGCCTGGGCTTCGAGGGCCGCTACCGGGTCATGACCCATGGCCGCGAGGAGTACGAGCACGTGGTGCGCGCCCTCGGCGACCAGCTCGCGGCGCTCGGCGATACCCCCGACGACATGCTGACCCGGCCGCTCGACAACGTGGTGCCGGGGCGCCGGCGCCACGGCCGGGGCCTGCCGGTGTGGGGGGTGTTCGCGCTGTTCGGCGCGGCCATGGTGGGGGCCTATCTGGGGTTCTCGTGGTCGCTGGACCAGCAGGCGGCCCAGGTCGGCGCCCTGCTCGATCAGATTTACCGTTAGGAGAGACCATGCTCAGGGTAGAGCTTCCGGCACTCATCGGCCGACTCAACGCCATCTCCCGCCAGGGGCTCGAACAGGCCGCGCTCCTGTGCGCCGAGCAGCAGGCCCCGGAGGTCACCGTCGGCCACCTGCTCCAGGCGCTGATCGACCAGCCGCTGTGCGACCTGCGCTGCCTGCTCGACGGGCAGGGCATCGAGGCCCTCGACCTGCGCGCCCGGCTCGCCGAGGAGTCGCGGCCGCCGCGCGACCTCGAGGTGGCCACGCCGAGCTTCTCGCCGCTGCTGGTCGAGCTGCTGCAGGACGCCTGGCTGCTGGCGACCACCGAGTTCGCCCACGAGGCCCTGCGCAGCGGGATGATCTTCACCGCCCTGCTGCACAACAGCGGCCGTTACCTGGGGCCGAAGAGCGCCGCGCTGCTGGCCGAGATCAACCGCGAGAGCCTGCGCCGCGACTTCGAGCGGCTGACCCGGGACTCCGCCGAGGCGCCCCGGGACCAGGAGCCGAGCTCGGGTCGCCGCCAGCCCGGCGCGAGCCAGGGCGACAGCGCCCTGGCCCGCTTCGCCACCTCGCTGACCGATCAGGCGCGGCGCGGCGAGCTCGACCCGGTGCTGTGCCGCGACCCGGAGATCGACCAGATGCTCGACATCCTCGGTCGCCGGCGCAAGAACAACCCCATCGTCATCGGCGACGCCGGGGTCGGCAAGAGCGCGGTGGTCGAGGGGCTCGCCGCGCGCATCGTGGCCGGCGAGGTGCCGGCGGCGCTGGCCGACGTCGAGCTGCTGGCGCTCGACCTCGGCGCCCTGCAGGCCGGTGCCGCGGTCAAGGGCGAGTTCGAGAAGCGCCTCAAGGCGGTGATCGACGAGGTCAAGAACGCCCCGCGGCCGACCCTGCTGTTCATCGACGAGGCCCACACCCTGATCGGCGCCGGCAACGCGGAAGGCGGCGGCGACGCTGCCAATCTGCTCAAGCCGGCCCTGGCGCGGGGCGAGCTGCGCACCATCGCCGCCACCACCTGGCGCGAGTACAAGAAGTACTTCGAGAAGGACCCGGCGCTGTCGCGGCGTTTCCAGCCGGTGGCACTGTCCGAGCCCAGCGTCGAGCAGGCACTGGTGATCCTGCGCGGCCTGCGCGACGTCTACGAGCGCGCCCACGGGGTGCTGGTCGGTGACAGCGGGCTGCGTGCCGCCGCCGAGCTCTCGGCCCGCTACCTGGCCGGCCGCAAGCTGCCCGACAAGGGCATCGACGTGCTCGATACCGCCTGCGCGCGGCTCTCCCAGGCGCTGGACACCCCGCCGCGCCGGCTCAGCCACCTCAAGAGCGAGCATCTGGCCGCCCGGCGCGAGCGCGACCAGCTCGACCGCGAGACGCAGCTCGGGCGCCGCCCGGACGCGGCCCACCTGGCCGAGCTGGAGGAGCGGCTGGCCCGCCTCGACGACGAGCTGGCGACGCTGGAGCATGCCTGGCAGGCCCAGCGCGACTGTGTCGATGCGATCCTGGCCCTGCACCGCCAACTGCTCGACGACGAGGCCGACGAGGCCGACGAGGCCGACCACGACAGCCTGCGGGCGGCGCTGGTCGAGCAGGAGGCGAGGCTCAGCGACCTGCAGCAGGAATTCGCGCTGGTCAACGCCAGCGTCGAGGAGGCGCAGATCGCCCAGGTCATCGGCGACTGGACCGGGGTGCCGGTGGAACGCATGACCAGCGACGAGCTGACCCGCCTCACCGAGCTGCCCGAGACCCTGGGCCGGCTGGTGCAGGGCCAGGACCTGGCCATCGCCCGCGTCCATCGCCACCTGCTCACCGCCCGCGCCGACCTGCGCCGCCCCGGCCGGCCGCTGGGTGCCTTCCTGCTGGTCGGCCCCAGCGGGGTGGGCAAGACCGAGACCGTGGTGCAGATCGCCGAAGGCCTCTACGGCGGCCGCCAGTTCCTGACCACCATCAACATGTCCGAGTACCAGGAGAAGCACACCGTCTCGCGGCTGATCGGCTCGCCGCCGGGCTATGTGGGCTTCGGCGAGGGTGGCCTGCTGACCGAGGCGATCCGCCAGCGCCCCTACTCGGTGGTGCTGCTCGACGAGGTCGAGAAGGCCCACCCGGACGTGCTCAACCTCTTCTACCAGGCCTTCGACAAGGGCGAACTGGCCGATGGCGAGGGGCGGCTGATCGACTGCAAGAACGTGGTGTTCTTCCTCACCTCGAACCTCGGCTTCGAAGCCATCGTCGCCCACGCCGACGACCCTGCGGCCCTGGACGAGGCGCTCTACCCGGTGCTGGCGGACTTCTTCAAGCCGGCGCTGCTGGCGCGCATGGAGGTGGTCCCCTACGTCCCGCTGGGCGCCGACACCCTGCGTGACATCGTGCTCGCCAAGCTCGACACCCTGGGCCAGCGCATTCGCGAGCGTCATCGCCAGGCCGAGGTGGTCCTCGACCCGGCGCTGGCCGATGCCATCTGTGCCCGCGCCACGCGCAGCGAGAACGGCGCACGCATGCTCGAGTCGGTGATCGATGGCGAACTGCTGCCGCCGGTCTCCCGAGCCCTGCTCGATCGGATGGCGCGCCGCGAGCCGGTGACGCGCGTGGCGCTGGGCGTCGAGGCCGACAGCGACGCCTTTACCGCGGAGGTGCTGTGAGGCCATGGGCGTGAGGGCGATCGACCGGCGTCGTAACGAGGGCGGCCAGCCGACGGGGCAGGGCCTCGCCGGCATGGCCAGGGCCCTGGCGCTGGTCGAGAGCGCCACCCCCGCCGAGCTGCGCGAGCGCGGCTGCGGGCTGCTGCGCGACGGCCATGGGCTCGCCTGGGTGGCCTGCCTCTACCTCGAGGAGAGCGGCCGTTGGCTGGGCAGCGACGGCGACGACGCCCGGCTGGCCTGTGACGACTTCCGCCACCCCTATGCCCACGCCATCCGCCAGGGCAAGCCGTTGCGGTTGGGCCTGGCGGAGGCCCGCACGCGGCTCGACCACCCGGACTTCCAGGCCCAGGTGGCCGCGCTGCCCGGTACCCTGCAGCTCGAGGTCCGCCCGCTGCGGGCCCTGGACGGCGAGCGGGAGTGGCTCGGTACCCTGGCCATGGCCGGCGATGACACCGTGCTGGCGGGCCTCGCGGAGGATGCCGAGTTCGCCGCCTTCGAATCGCTGCTGTGCCGGCTGTGGGCCCGGCTGTCGCGCCACCAGGGGGAGCGCCACCGCGAGGCGCGGCTGCGCCAGTCCCTGGCCCAGCTCAACGATGGCGCACGCCGCCAGGCGCTCGCCGAACGCCTGGCCGGTGACCTGCTGGGCACGTCGGCCGCCATGCAGACGCTGCGCCGCCAGGTCGTGCGCGCCGCCGAGACCAACCTCGCGGTGCTGCTGCAGGGCGAGACCGGCACCGGCAAGGATCGCGTGGCGCGAGCCATTCATCGGCTGTCGGCCCGTCACGCCGGGCCCTTTATGGCGATCAACTGCGCCGCCATTCCCGAAGCGCTGCTCGAGTCGGAGCTGTTCGGCCATGCCCGGGGCGCCTTCTCCGGGGCCGACCAGGCCCGCGAGGGCCTGATCAGCCAGGCCGACGGCGGCACCCTGTTCCTCGACGAGATCGGCGACATGCCGCTGCCGCTGCAGGCCAAGCTGCTGCGAGTTCTGGAAAGCGGCCGCTACCGCCCGCTGGGCGCCAGCGAGGAGCGCCAGGCCGACCTGCGGCTGGTGGCGGCGACGCACCAGCCGCTGCGCGAGCGGATTCGCGACCAGCGCTTCCGCGCCGACCTCTACTACCGGCTGGGGCAGTTCCCGCTGACCCTGCCACCACTGCGCGAGCGGCGCGAGGACATCGCCCGGCTGGCCGAGGCCTTCGCCGCCGATTTCAGTGCCCGTGAAGGGCGCGACGAGCTCGGCATCACCCCGGCCGCCCTGCGGCAGCTGCGCGAACGCGACTACCCCGGCAACGTGCGCGAGCTGAAGAACCTGATCGACTACGCCTGTGCCATGACCCGGCCGGGGGACGATATCGAGCCCCTGGCCCTGCCCGGACAGCCGGAGCCCGAGGACACGGCCCCGGGCAGAGGCACCGACGGTGAGGACAACGCGGCCGCGGCCGCGAGCAAGGTGCACGACCTGCGCCGTGCCCTGCGTGACTACGAGGCCGACCTGATCCGCCAGCGCCTGCTGCTGTTCGGCGGCAATCGCGCCCTGGCCGCCGAGAGTCTCGGCCTGCCCAAGCGGACCCTGGCACACAAGTGCCGACAGCTGGAACTGGATGCCAAATGAGAGTGAGCTTCACGATTCGCCTGGCGCTGTGGCTGGGACTGGCCCTGGTGCTGTTCAACAGCGCCGGTGCGCTGGCCGCAGAGGAACTGCTGGAGAGCGCCCACGAGTGCGCCGTGCTGGACTCGCGGCTGGAACGGCTGGAGTGCTACGACGCCCTGTTCCAGGCCGCCGAGGACGTATCGGCGGGCGGCGACCCCCGGCCGGCGCTATGGCATGCGATCGACGCCCAGGAGGCGGCGCGGGACGGTGACGACATGGGTTTCCTGGTGCACGAGACGCCGGACGAGGTGCTGATGAGCGTGCCGGCACTGGGCACAGTGCCGCCGCGCCCGCAGCTGGTCATCGCCTGCGAGAAGTCGATCACCCGTTTCCAGCTGCATCTGCCGACGGCCGTGAACGCGCCGCGTGCCCGGCTGCGCCTGGTGGCCGCCGGCCGCGAGCAGCAGCAGGAGTGGCGGGTGCGCGACGGCGGCTACGTGGTCAGCGGTGGCCGGGGCCTGCCGGCCATCGCCACCCTGCGTCAGCTGCTCGACGCCGACGAGCTGGTGCTGGGCAGCGACCTCGGCGTGCTGGATGGCCTGCGCTTCGAGTTCTCGGGGCTGCGCCAGCACATTCGACCGCTGCGCGACGCCTGTCGCTGGTAAGGAGCCTGGCATGCGAATCACCAGTGAAGCGCATCTGGCGCCCCTGCTGGCGCCCCTGGAACCCGACGGCGTGGGTCGGCCCCTCGACGACAGCAGCGACTACGCCTGGCTCGACGAGGAGATGATGAAGATCGGCTCGCTGCAGCATGGCGAGGTCGACTGGGAAGGCGCCGAGGCGCGGGCGGCGAGACTGCTCGGCCAGGCCGGCAAGGACCTCAAGGTGCTCGGCCACCTGCTGCACTGCCTGCAGCGCGGGGGCGACGGCGTGCGTTTCGCCCTGTCGCTGCACCTGCTGGCGGGCAGTCTCGAGCAGTGGTGGGACCGGGCCTACCCCTTCCAGGGCCCGAAGGGCGCGCGGCTGCGGCCCCGCCTGTTCCGCCAATTCACCCAGCGGGCGGCGGCGCTCGCCGAGACGCTCGACTTCAGCAATGCGGAAGACGAGCACCAGGCCTGCCAGGCCGCCCTCGATGCGCTGCTGGCCGGCGCGCGGGATCGACAGTTGCCGGACGACGCCCTGGTGGAGCTGCGCCGTCAGCTGCAGCAGGCACGGCCCCGTCAGGCATCGTCGGCGCCGGCGGCCACCAGGCGCGGCGCCGCCGGCGAGGCGCCCGTCACCACGCGCGGCCGTGACGAGGCGCCGCCGGCGGCGAAGATGCCGGAGATGCGCCTGGAAGCCGGCAACGAGCGCGGCAACCGCCAGGCGCTGCTCAAGATGGCCGACTTCCTCGACGAGCAGTCGCCGGGGGAGGCGCTGTGCTACCGGCTGCGGCGTCACGCCATCTGGGGCGCCATCCAGGCGCTGCCGGCCTCCCGCGACGGCGGGCGCACCGAGCTGGCGCCGGTGGCCGCCGACCGCGTGGCGGACTACCGCGATGCCCTGACCCGCGGCGGCGACGCCGAGTTGTGGCGGCGCATCGAGAACAGCCTGGCGGTCAGCCCCTACTGGCTCGAGGGTCACCGGCTGAGCGCGACCCTGGCCGAGCGGCTCGGCCATCCGCGCTGCGCCGAGGCGATTCGCGACGAGGCGGCCCGCTTCGTCGCGCGGCTGCCCGGCCTGGAGGCGCTGAGCTTCAACGACGGCAGCCCCTTCGTCGACGACGAGACGCGGCGTTGGCTGCAGAGCGCGCCAGCCGGCGGGACGGCCTCCGCGCCGGGCGATGGCGGCGGCGACCCCTGGCAGGCGGGGCTGGCGCAGGCCCGTGACGCCCTCGCCGCGGAAGGGCTGGAAGCCGCGCTGCAGCTCCTCGATCGAGGGCTGGCCGAGGCGCGCTCGCCCCGCGAGACCGCCTACTGGCGGCTGGCCAGCGCCGACCTGCTGCACGAGGCGGGGCTGGCCGCGCTGGCCGCCCAGCACTATCGGGCGGTGCATCAGTCCGTGGCGGGCATCGACCTGGCGCAGTGGGAGCCGGGGCTGCTGTCGCGGCTCGAGGCCTCGCTGGCGACATGACGGCATTCACGAACGGCATCCGGCGGATGAACCACTTCATGCACGACAACGTGCTCGACGACACCATCGACAGGGACGAGGGATAAGGCTCATGTGGAAAGGTTTGAAGTCAGGGCTGAGTCGCTGGGTACCCGGCGCCTCACGCGCGCAAGGCAACGCCAACCTGGCCAAGGGGCATGGCAACAAGGCCCGGGGGATCGGCAAGAAGGCGAGCAAGCTCTCGGCCCTGCTCTGGTGCCTGCTGCTGGCCGCCCTGGTCGTGGCGATCTGGTGGTTGGGACCGATGTGGGAAGTGCGCGGCAGCCAGCCGCTGGGGCCCTGGCTCAACCGGCTGCTGGCGACCCTGGCGCTGGTCACCCTGGTGGCGCTGGTGTGGGGCATTCGCCTGGCGCGGCGGCTGCGCGAGCTGGATGCCGAGCGGCGACACGCCGAGCGCCTGCAGCTCGACCCGGCCCAGGTCCAGGTCGAGCAGCAGGAGGAGTCCCTCGACGCCACCCTGAATGAGCTGGTCGATAACCTGGGGGGTGGCCCGGGGGCGCGCTACCGGCTGCCCTGGTACCTGGTGATGGGCGTCGAGAACGCTGGCAAGACCAGCCTGATCAACCGCTCCGGCCAGAACTTCGCCCTGACCCACGTGATGAAGGCGTCCGGCCAGGGCCGCAAGGGCCAGTTCGGCTTCGACTGGTGGATCGGCGATAAGGCGGTGCTGATCGACCCGGACGGCGAGCTGTTGACCCAGGGGGCGCTGGAGGGCGGCGAGCCCCAGGAGCTGCAGAGCCGACTGTGGGATCACTTCGTCGACTGGCTGGAGCGCAATCGCCCCCAGCGGCCGCTCGACGGTGTCGTCCTGGTGCTCGACCTGGCCCGGCTGAGCGACGCCAGGGTGGCGGTGCGCAAGGCCTACGCCTCGCTGCTGCGGGCTCGCCTGCGCGAGCTGATGGAGCGTCACGGCGCGCGGCTGCCGGTCTACGTGACCTTCAGCAAGATGGACCTGCTGCACGGCTTCGACGACTTCTTCCGCCACTACTCCCGGGCCGCGCGGCGTGCGCCCCTGGGCTTCACCTTCAGCCCCGCCAGCCTCGACAGGCCCGACCGGTGGGAGGAGGAGTTCGCCACCGCCTACGACGACATGCTCGACCGGCTCAATCGCAGCCTGCCGTCACTGCTCGCCGAGTGCCGCGATCGCGAGGAGCGCGAGTCGGTGTTCCGTTTCGTGCGCCAGCTCGCCGGCCTGCGTGACGTGCTGCTCGGTTTCCTGTGCGAGGCGCTCTCCAGCGACCGCTTCTCCACCGCGGCCATGGTGCGGGGCACCTATTTCACCTCGGTCTACCAGCAAGGGGTGCCCGAGGATCCCTTCGTCGACGCCGCCGCGCGCCGCTACGGCATGGCCGACAGCGTGCAGCCGGCGCACCGGGCGGCCCGCAGCGCCCTCTACTTCACCGAAGAGCTGTTCGACAAGGTGATCTACCCCGAGGCGGGGCTCGCCGGCGACAATGCCCGCGCCGCACGCCGGCGTCGACGCCTGCGGCGGACCTGCGTGCTGGCCTGCCTGCTCGGGGGCCTGGTGCTGGTCGGCGGCTGGAGCCACTTCTACCAGAAGAACACCACCGCACTCGCCTCCGTGGAGGAGAAGGCCCGGGACTTCCTGGCCGCCCAGCCGGACGAGCTGCGCGGCGACGACCCCACCGGCCAGGCGCTGCTCGAGCCGCTCGACCGGCTGCGCGCCGCCACCCTCGAGTTCGGCGACTATCGCCAGCATCTGCCGTGGCTGGCCGACATGGGGCTCTACCAGGGGCGTTCGGTGGGCCGCGATGTGGAAGGCGCCTATCTGGCCATGCTCGAGTACCATTTCCTGCCCGCCTTGATGGTCGGGATCATGGATGACATGAACCGCACCGAAGCGGGCAGCAACGAGAAGCTGGCGCTGCTGCGCATCCTGCGCATGATGTCCGATGCCAGCGGCCGCCAACCCGAGCGGGTGCACGACTTCATGGCCCGGCGCTGGCAGCGCGAGTTTCCCCAGCGCGGCAGCGTGCAGGAGCGCCTGCTCGACCACCTCGACTACGCCCTGGTCCATACCGACCTGGAGGGACACGTGGCCGCGGGCGACCGGCAAGCCGAACTGGCCATGACCCCGCTGCGCGGCAGCCTCCAGGCCGCCCAGGAGGAGCTCTCGCGCCAGCCCATGGACGAGCGGGTCTACGCCACCCTCAAGGCGAACAGCGACCGCCGGAGCGGCGCGGTGCTGGACCTTCGCCAGGGCGTGGGGCCGGCCTTCAGCGCGGTGTTCATGGCGCGCAACGACGACCCGGACAAGCTGCACCTGCCCAGCCTGGTGACCCGCGACGGCTTCGAGGGCTATTTCCTCAAGGAGATAGAACAGGCCACCGAGCTGGCACTGATCGACCTCTGGGTACTGGGCCGGCGTGACGACATCGCCTTCAGCGAGGCCGACCAGCGTCAGCTGCGCGATGCCCTGCGCGAGCGCTATGTCAGTGATTATCACGTGACCTGGCGCCAGGTGCTGGACGACATCGACCTGGTGCCGATTCCCGATATCGACCAGGCCGTGGTGGTGGCGGACACCCTGCTCGGCGCCAGCCGGCCACTGGATCGCCTGCTCGACGAGATCGCCCACCATACCCGCCTCTATCCCGAGTTGCCGGTCGACGACGAGGCGGCCCGGCAGGCGCTGGAGCGCTCGCCGCGCTACCGCCTGGCCGGCGAGATCGAGCGGAACTTCGTCGATCTCAACGGCCTGCTCGACGCCCGGGGGGACAACCCGGCCGATATCGCCGAGATCAAGACGGCCATCGCCGAGCTGCGCGACTACCTGCGTCAGGTGCAGGGGGCCAGCGATCCGGGGCGTGCGGCCTTCGTCAGTGCCCGTGACCGCCTGGCGCTGCGCGGCGGCGACCCCATCCACAACCTGAGGCGCATCGCCGAGGACACCCCGGCCCCGGTGGACCGGATGCTCGAGAGCCTGGCCGACCAGAGCTGGCAGCTGCTGATGGCCAGCGCCATTCGGCATCTCGAGCACCAGTGGCTCGACGAGGTGGTGGCGCCGTACCAGGATCGACTGGCCGGCCGCTATCCACTGGCCCGCGAGGCCTCGCGGGAGGTGGCCCTGAGCGACTTCGAGGCCTTTTTCGCCGCCGGTGGCACCCTCGACAGCTTCTATCAGGACAACCTGCGGCCGTTCATCGAGGAGGCGCCGGAGCAACTGCTCGATGCCGAGGGCAACCCGCTGCTGCGTGACAGCGTGCTCACCGCCATCGAGCGTGCCGAGCACATCCGCCAGGCCTACTTCGGCCGCGACGGCGTGCTCGACGTGGAGTTCTCGCTGGAGCCGCTCAGCCTCAGTCCCGACAAGCGGCGCAGCGTGATCAACGTCGATGGCCAGCTGATCGAGTACGCCCACAGCGCCAGCAACCGGGTCTCGATGATCTGGCCCAATGCCCTGCGTGGCGGCAACGAGAGCCGTGTGACCCTGGTGCCGAGCCGGGTCAACCGCTCGCCGCGCAGCCTGACCCGCGACGGCGCCTGGGCCTGGTTCCGGCTGCTCGACGAGGCCGAGATCACCAGCGCCAGCGAGCGCGACCTGGAGCTGCGCTTCCACGTGGACGGCGGCTCGATGCGCTATCGGCTGCACGCCAACGGCTCGCGCAACCCCTTCACGCGCCCGCTGGTCGCCGGCTACCGGTTGCCCACCGCCCTGTACGCCGAGGGAGGCTTCGATGCTGGCGATATTTAAGCGGCTGCTCCCCGGCACGCGCAATGAGGAGGCGCCCAACGCACCGGCGACGGGCAATACCGCGACCGCGGATGGCCTGGACGCGGCCGGGGAAGAGGATATCGAGCGCTTCCTCGCGGCGGCGCAGCGCGCCGATGCCCGGGGACACTCTCCCTGGGTGCTGCGCGACGAGGCTCGCCTGGCGACGCTCAGGCGAGCCCTCGAGTTCACCGCCCATCGCGGCCTGTGGCTGCAGCGTGACGGCAGCCACGTGGCCCACTGGCAGGGCCGGCTGCTGGTGCTCAAGCACGGCGAGGGGCCGCCGCTGGGCATGCTGCTGGCCTGCCGGCCGGATGACGAGGCGGCCTGGCAGCTGCGCTTCTTCTTCATCGAGCCGGAGTGGCGGGGCAGCGGCCACGGGGCCCGCCTGCTGCTGGCGGCGCGGCGCAGCCTGAGCGGCACCCCGCTACGAACCCGGTTGCCGCTGGCCTGCGAGGCGGCGATCCGCAGCCTGGAGAGGGCCGGCTTCCAGCGCATGCATGTGAACGCCTCGAACGTGGCCAGTTTCGAGGCGCCGGCCGAGTGGGATTAAGGCCTGGGCACCCGACACAGGAGAACGACAGATGGGACACAAGCTCGTACGCGTGGGCGACCTCGGTACCGACCACGACGGCTTTCCGCCGACGCCGGTGACTGCCGGCAGCCCCACGGTGACGATCGACGGCAAGCCGGTGGCGCGCCAGGGCGACCCCCTGGCGCCGCACGACAAGCCCAATCACTCGACGCATCCGCGTACCATCGCCGAGGGTTCGGGCAGCATCCTGATCGACGGCAAGCCGGCGGCGCTCACCGGCCATGCCGTGAGCTGCGGTGGGATGGTGATCGGCTCGGCCACAGGGGAGGGCAGCTGAGATGGCCAACCAGAACGGACTGCAGTTCACCCTGGTGCTCGCCGGGGCCATTGAGCCCGACCTGGCGGTGGTCGACTTCACGCTGACCGAAACCCTCTCGGCGCCCTTCGCGCTGGTCGTCAATCTCGCCAGCCGCGACGGCGACCTTTCCCCCGAGGCCTTCCTCGACCGCGAGCTGACCCTGACGATCTGGCAGGACGGCGAGGCGCTGCGCCGCATCCACGGCGTGGCCACCGCGTTCGGCCG